>JAFEEJ010000100.1 GCA_018241145.1 Pseudomonadota bacterium
CGCGGCGGGTTCAAACATGAACGGCTGTGGCTTGGCCATCTTCGTCAAGACGCCATCGTTTTCGGCAGTCAAGACACGCTTGCGGCCACACATCGGGCAGCAACGCGCCGAAGCGTTCCACCTTGCGGCGGCCCGGGCGGTCGCCTCGGTGGCGCTGTTGGCGCAGTCTGAGGCGGGCCTGTCCCCTTATTGGGCGGTGGCCGAAACCGAGGCGATGGATGACCAAGCATGGTCGGATTTTCGCAGACTGGCGCAAGGCGGCGGGGGTCTGGGCGAGCGCATGCATCGCGTCTACGTGCAATTGCGCGAGTGTCATCCGGCGGCCATCCTGATCGGCGCGGATACGCCACAGATAACGCCAATGCATCTGCTGCGAGCCGCGCGTTGGCTGGACGACCCCGCGCCGAGACTCGTGCTGGGCCGCGCTCGCGATGGCGGCTTCTGGCTGTTCGGCGGCAATGTCGCTCTGCCGGAACCGGCCTGGACGAATGTCGCCTACAGCAAGCCGGACACGGCAACCCGTTTCGTGCAGGCAATGAGTCCGCATGGCCGCCTTCTGGAACTCGAAACGCTCGTCGACGTGGACGAATACGCCGACATCGCCGACGTGCTCGGAAGCCTCGAGGCCCTGGCGGACCCAACGCCGGCGCAGCGCCGGCTTGCCGCGTGGATGAACGAAGCGATCCGGCGCGAAGGCGTATGCCCATGACCTTCGCAGCGGTCGATCGGACTGCATTGTGGCGGCTGGCGGCGTTCATCGCGCTGCTCGCGCTTCTGCTCGCCGCAGAATTCCGTTTTCCGCGCCGTCCCGTGCCGGGGGGCGGCTGGCGCCGACGTGTGACCAACGTCGGATTGGTCGTCTTCTCGACGGCGCTGTTGCGTGCGCTGTTTCCACTGGGCGCGGTCGGATTCGCGGCGCATTGGCATGCGGGACTACTGCATCGCGTCGATGCGCCATGGGCGATCGCCACCGTCACGGGTCTCGTGATTTTCGATTTCGCCATCTACTGGCAGCACCGCGCGTTCCACCATTGGTCGCTGCTGTGGCGCGCGCATCGCGTACACCACACCGACACCGGATTCGACGTCACGCTCGGCGTGCGCTTCCACCCGTTCGAAATATTGCCGTCGTTCGGATACAAGCTGCTCATCATCGCGACCTTCGGCATGGCGGCGGACGCGGTCGCGATCTACGAGATCGGCCTGCTCGCGTTTTCGCTATTCACCCACGCCAACGTCGCGTTGCCGCCGCGCGTCGATCGCGCGCTGCGCTGGCTCGTTGTCACGCCGGATTTCCATCGCATCCATCATTCGATCCACGCCGACGAACTGAATGCGAATTTCGGCAACATCCTTTCGATCTGGGATCGGTTGTTCGCCACCGCGCGCGCAAACCCGCGCGACGGGCAGACCGGCATGGTTATCGGCCTGGCCGAATTTCGCGATGCCGTCGACCAGGAATTCGACGCACTGCTGGCCCAACCGTTCAGGTGAATGGCGCCACCGCGCCGCATCAGGAGAATCCCCATGCACGACATGCTGCCTCGACTGCAAAGCCACACGTTTCCGGCGATCGCGCGCGATCGCATCGATACCCTGCAGCTCAATCTGGGTTATCTGTGCAACATCAGTTGCATCCACTGCCACGTCAACGCCGGGCCGAGGCGCAAGGAACTAATGAGCCACGAGATCATGGAGCTGGCACTGCTCGTCGCGCAACGTCGCGCGATCGGCACGTTCGACCTGACCGGCGGCACGCCCGAAATGAATCCGGAATTCCGCTGGCTGGTTGCCGCAGCGCGAGAGCGCGGAATCCATGTGATGGACCGGCTGAATCCGACGATCGTCGAGGAGCCGGGATACGAATGGGTCGCCGAATTTCACGCCGAGCACGGCGTCGAACTGATCGCCTCGTTGCCGTGCTACTCGCAGGCGAACGTCGACGAACAGCGCGGCGCCGGCGTGTTCGACGCGTCGATCCACGCGCTGCAACGGCTCAATGCGCTCGGCTACGGCCGGCCCGGCAGCGGACTTGCGCTGAATCTGGTCTACAACCCGAACGGCGCCTTCCTGCCGCCGCCACAGGAAAAACTGCGCGACGATTACCGGCGGCTGCTGTTCGACAACTTCGGCATCGTCTTCAATGATTTGTTCGCTATCGCGAACATGCCGATCCAGCGTTTCGGCTCCTGGCTTGTCTCCAAGGGCCGGTTCGACGATTACATGAATACGCTGCGCGGCGCGCATCGCGCCGAGAATCTGGACCGTGTCATGTGCCGCAACCTGGTCAGTGTGGATTACCGGGGCGACCTGTACGACTGCGATTTCAACCAGATGCTGAAAATTCCATTAGGCGAGCGCACCAGCCCATCGCATCTGCGGGATCTGCTGGACGGCACGATTCCGCGCCGCATCGGCGTCGCCGACCATTGTTTGGGCTGGACCGCGGGGCAGGGATCGAGCTGCGGCGGGGCCCTGACTGCGGCGACGCATGCCGAAGCCGTGAGCTGCGCGAGTATCGTGTCAGCCGCGCCGGCCCAGCGCGAGCAAACGCATTGTGCGTCCGGTTGATCCGCAACACAGGCGACCATTGTCTACGGGGAATGCAGCGCCGCGATCAACGGACACGACACCTTACCCCGATGGCGGCCGCATTGGGTGACCAGCTTGGTCAGGGCGGCTTCGATTCGCGCAAGGTCCGCGAGTTTGGCGCGGACGTCCGCAAGTCGCAGCACGCCGAGTTCCGCCGCCTCGCTGCAATGCGTGCCATCTTCCAGTTTAAGAAGCTGCCCGATCTCGTTCAGGCGGAAACCCAGCCGCTGCGCCGTTTTCACGAACTTCAGCCGTGCCACGTCGGCACTACC
>JAFEEJ010000101.1 GCA_018241145.1 Pseudomonadota bacterium
GCGATGTGCGAGGGGATGCCGCGCACGTTGGCGATCTCCTCGCGCACGTCATCGGGCAGTTCGAGCCTGCCCGCGCGCGCCGGCGGCAGATCGACCAGTTGTTTCGCCAGCGCCAGCACGTCCAGCGCTTCGCGTCGACGCGCGCTGCGGCTGGTGCGCGCTTCCGGATTGCGTTCGACGGGATCGGATGGAGACATGGATCAGATCACTTTTCATTTCCGTTCGTGCCGAGCGTAGCTCGCGCAGCGGGCGAAGTCGAAGCACGGATCCTTTCGACTTCGCGGCCTGCGGCCGCTACGCTCAAGGCGAACGGACCGATTTATCGAGAACATGCGTACATGACAACAGAGCTTGTGCACTCCGACAACAGCCTCGAGGAACTCGACCGCCTCGCGCAGTTGGGCGAAGACGTGATCCGCCGCGCGCGCGCCGCCGGCGCGTCGCAGGCCGAAGTTTCGGCCAGCGTCGAAACCGGGCTGTCGGTGACGGTGCGGCTGGGCGAAGTCGAAACGGTCGAACACACGCGCGATCGCGGCTTCGGCCTGACCGTGTATTTCGGCAAGCGCAAGGGCAGCGCTTCCACCGCGGACCTGAAACCCGAATCGATCGAGGCGACGATCGCGCAGGCGTGCGCGATCGCGCGCTACACGGAAGAGGATCCGTGCGCGGGGTTGGCGGATGCGGGTTTGATGGCCACGCAATTCCCCGAACTGGATTCGTGGCATCCGTGGAATGTCGATGTGGCGCGCGCGGTGGCAATCGGCCGCGAGATCGAGGACGCCGGCCGCGCGCACGCCGGCATCACCAATTCGGAAGGCGCGACGGTGCAGGACGGCGCCAGCCTCGGCGTGTATGCCAACTCGCACGGCTTCACCGGCCGCGAGCGCGGCACGATGCAATCGTTGTCGTGTTCGCTGATCGCGGGCGCGGAA
Organism: Pseudomonadota bacterium; assembly: GCA_018241145.1. Lineage (GTDB taxonomy): Bacteria > Pseudomonadota > Gammaproteobacteria > Xanthomonadales > Rhodanobacteraceae > 66-474. Next base: position 933 of record JAFEEJ010000101.1, read on the forward strand.
GACGCGATGGAACGCGACTACTGGTACGACAGTGTGCGCTCGGCCGACGATTTCGCGGACTTTCCCGGCATCGGCATCAAGGCGGCGGAACGCACCGTGGCGCGGCTCGGCGCGCGCAAACTGTCCACGCGCGAATGCCCGGTGTTGTTCGCGCCGGAAATGGCGCGCTCGCTGGTCGGGCATCTGATCGCCGCGGTCAGCGGCGGCTCGCTCTATCGCCGCGCCAGCTTCCTGCTCGATGCGGCGGGCGAGAAGCTGTTCCCGGATTTCGTGCGGATCACCGAAACCCCGCTGTTGCCGCGGGGCCACGCATCCACCGCGTTCGATGCCGAAGGCGTGGCCACGCGCGAATCGGCGCTGGTCGAAGGCGGCGTGCTGCAACGCTACGTGCTCGGCAGTTATTCCGCGCGCAAGCTGGGCCTGCAGACCACGGCCAATGCCGGCGGCGTGCACAACCTGCGCGTCGACGCGGGTTCGCTCGACCACGGCGTCGCCGGCTTCGATGCGCTGTGCAAGCGCATGGGCAGCGGCCTGCTGGTCACCGAACTGATGGGGCAGGGCGTGTCGATCGTCACCGGCGACTACTCGCGCGGCGCGGCCGGCTTCTGGATCGAGAACGGCGAGATCGCATACCCCGTGCACGAGATCACCATCGCCGGCAACCTGCGTGAAATGTTCGCGGACATCCGCGCGATCGGCAGCGACGTCGATCGCCGTTCGTCCGTTCTTGCCGGCTCGATCCTGATCGGACGCATGACGGTCGCCGGGGAATAGGCACTAGGGCCTGTTAACGCTATCCCAGGCGAGCCGCGTTGTTTCCGCAGCGGCTGCCAGACAAGGCGCGCGCCGCCGTGCCATAGCCATTCTATGGTCAAGGCGCGCAACGCAGTATGGCGGCCGCTGCGGAGCAACCCTTCGGGCCGTGGCCCTTTGCCCGCATGGCTGCGTTGTTGCTCGTCCATGTATCGACATACATTTTCCTCGCAACGCCTTGCCCTGCGGGCAAAGTGCCGACGGCGCGGCCGCTTGGGATAGCGTTAACAGGCCCTAGCGGTCAACCGCGCGCACGGATGGCGCGTTACCGCCGGCATGAATGCGATATCCGCCGCGACGACCGCCGCGGTCAACCGGTTCGGCCTCGGTGCGCGGCCAGACGAGTTGCAGGGCATCGGCGACCCGCGCGGCTGGCTGGAAACTCAGATCGCTTCCGGAGCGAGTGGCGCGCAGGCGTTCGCTGCGCTGCCGTCCAGCCTCGACTACCTGAAGCGCGAGGGCGAATACAAGCTCGAACGACGCAGGTTCAGGCAGGATGCGGGCGGACAGGGTGAACCGGGCGCGGATCCGCAGCGGCGCGCGTTGTTCGGCGGTGCGCCGGCGACGAGCAGCGATGCTGCTGGCAATGGCGTGGTGACAGCGACCGAAGCGCGCAAGCGGCAGGCGTTGCCTCCGGAAGTGCGCGAGCTCCAGCGCGGCCTGCGCGAGGATTTTTTCTCCGAGGCGGCGGCGCGTTTTCGCCTCGCGGCCACCACGACCACGCCGTTCATGGAACGGCTGGTGCATTTCTGGTCGAACCATTTCGCCGTGTCGCTGGACAAGGCGCCGGCGCGTCTGTTCGCTGCGCCGATGGAACGCGAAGCGATCCGGCCTCACGTCAACGGCCGTTTTGCCGACATGCTGCTGGCGGTGGAAAAGCATCCGGCGATGCTGCGTTATCTCGACAACGTGCAATCCATCGGCCCCGATTCGCCGGTCGGCGAACGCGTCGCGGCGCGGCTGGCGGAGAAGGGCGGCAGCGACAAGGGCAAAGCCGGCGGCCTCAACGAGAACCTCGGCCGCGAGATCATGGAACTGCACACGCTGGGCGTGGACGGCGGTTACACGCAGGCCGACGTGACCGGACTCGCGCGCGCGCTCACCGGCTGGGGCACGCCGGCGCCGAAGGATTTCGATCCGGACGCAAGGCGCGGGCGTTTCGCGTCGTTCGCGAACCACGAGCCGCCCGATTCCGCCTTCGCGTTCCGCGCCGCCGCGCACGAACCGAGCGCGCGCACCGTCATGGGCAGGACGTA
>JAFEEJ010000102.1 GCA_018241145.1 Pseudomonadota bacterium
ACAAGTTTGCGCCGAATGCCAGATTCATCGCGCATATCGACATCGATCCTGCCGAGATCGGCAAGGTGAAGCGCGCGAATTGGCACCACGTCGGCCTGCTTGCCGATGCGCTGGAGCGGCTGACCGAATACGGCCGCTGCCACGGTTTGCTGCCGCGGCTGGACGACTGGCGTGCGCACGTCGCGGCGCTCAAGCGCGATCACGCGATGGATTACGACCGTTCCAGTCCGCAGATCCAGCCCCAGGCCGTGCTCGAAGCGATCAATCGCGTCGCGCAGGGCCGCGCCATCGTCTGCACGGGCGTCGGCCAGCACCAGATGTGGGCGGCACAGTATCTCGACTTCCGGGCACCGCGGCATTGGCTCACTTCAGGCTCGATGGGCACGATGGGTTTCGGCCTGCCCGCGGCGATCGGCGCGCAGTTGGCGAGACCCGATGCGCTGGTGATCGACATCGACGGCGATGGCAGCATCCGGATGAACCTGGGCGAGTTGGAAACCGTCACGTCCTATGGCCTGCCGTTGAAAATCGTGGTGCTGGACAACGGCGGCGACGGCATGGTGCGCCAGTGGCAGAAGCTGTACTTCGGGCGCCGCTTTGCCGCCAGCGACAAAAGCCTGCGGCGCAAGGATTTCGTCAAGGCCGCGGCGGCGGACGGTTTCGCGTGGGCGCAACGACTCGAGCGCAGGGAAGATCTCGATGCGGCGATCGCGGCATTCCTCGCATTTGATGGCCCCGCCTTCCTGGAGGTGAAGATCGACCCGGATGCCGGCGTGTATCCCATGGTGGGGCCGGGGTCGACCTGCGCGCAGATGGTCACGGGCGATTTCATCGCGGCCCGCAAAGCGCCTGCGGCGGACGCGTACGCGGCGGCACCCACCGCGATGTTCTGACGCGCCCCTGTCGATCCGCAATCGCTTATTCCAAGCCGGAGCCTTCCCGTGAAGAACACCCTGTGGATCCTGCTGCAGAACGAGCCCGGCGCATTGCTGCGCGTTGCGGGTTTGTTTGCCGCGCGCCAGATCAACATCGACGCGCTCACCGTCGCCGCGACCCACGACCCGGCCGTGTCCCAGGTCACCCTGGTTTTGCGCGCGAGCGCCGGCTCGCTCGACCAGATCCAGCGTCAGTTGTGCAAGCTGGTGGATGTGCTGGATGCCGGCACGTTGTCGCTGATCGGCCAAGACGATCCGCAGCGCTGCATGGCCGGGGTCATCGCATGAATGCCCGGCCTGCGATGAACGTGTGGGCGGCCGGCATGCCAATCGACACCGAGCTGCTGCATCGCGCCCGCGACTCACGCGTGTACGAAGTCGCATGCGAAACGCCACTCGAGACCGCCACCCGCCTTTCCGCACAACTGCGCCGGCGCGTGTTGCTCAAGCGCGAGGACTTGCAGCCGGTGTTCTCGTTCAAGTTGCGCGGCGCCTACAACAAGATGGCAGGACTCGGCCACGCAGAGCGCGCACGCGGCGTGATCGCGGCTTCCGCCGGCAATCATGCCCAGGGCGTGGCGCTGGCGGCGGCCACGCTCGGCATCCGTGCGGTGATCGTGATGCCACTCACTGCGCCGCGCATGAAGGTGGACGCAGTGCGGCAAATCGGCGGCGATGCCGTGGAAATCGTGCTGCACGGCGAGTCATACAGCGACGCGCAGGCTGCCGCAGACCGCCTGCAAGCCGAACGCGGCCTCGTGTTCGTGCATCCTTTCGACGACCTCGACGTGATCGCCGGCCAGGCAACGGTCGGGTTGGAGATCCTGCGCCAGCATCCCGCGCCAGCCGCGGTATTCGTGCCGGTCGGCGGCGGCGGCCTGTTGGCCGGGGTAGCGACTTGCATCAAGGCGTTGTCACCGCAAACACGGATCATCGGCGTGCAGGCGGCCGACTCGGACGCCATGGCGCGCTCGCTGGAGACCGGCGCGCGCGTGCGCCTGTCCGACGTGGGCCTGTTCGCCGACGGTACCGCCGTGAAGCAGGTCGGCGAGTTGACGTTTGCGTTGTGCCGGCGCCATGTCGATGCGATGGTGAGGGTCGATGGCGATGCAATCTGTGCGGCCATCCGCGATGTCTACCACGAGACCCGCATCGTCCCTGAACCATCGGGTGCGCTGGCGCTTGCCGGATTGAAGCAATACGCCGCCGATCACCCGAAGACAACGGGTGACCTGGTTGCGATTGTCTCCGGCGCCAACATGAACTTCGATCGCCTGCGCTTCGTCGCCGAGCGCGCCGAAGTCGGTGAGCAACGCGAGGCCGTGTTTGCGGTAACCATTCCGGAGGAACGCGGCAGTTTTCGCCGCTTCTGTGCCGCGCTGGGAGGTCACGACATCACGGAATTCAACTACCGGATCAGCGACACGCACGTCGCGCACATCTTCGTGGGCGTGCAAGTCGCCAGCCGCATGGATCACGGGGCGTTGGCGAATGCGTTTCGCGCCGAGGGCTTCGACGTCCTCGACCTGACCGACGACGAGCTGGCCAAGCAGCACCTCCGGCACATGGTCGGCGGCCGCTCGCCACTTGCGCGCGACGAGCGCCTCTACCGTTTCGAATTTCCGGAGCGTCCGGGTGCGCTGATGCGTTTTCTCGAACGCCTGCAGCCGGACTGGAACATCAGCCTTTTCCACTACCGCAACCAGGGCGCGGACTACGGCCGCATCCTGGTGGGTATCCAGATCCACACAGAAGACCTGCCGGCATTGCAGCCGTTTCTCGATGCGCTTGGCCATCGCTGTTGCGACGAAAGCGCCAACCCTGCCTATCGCCTGTTGCTTCGCGCCGATGGCAGCCGGTGACAGCGCATGGCGTACGCGCAAGGGTTGGCCTCCGTTCCGGATGGTCAAACGTCAGTTCGGCTACCTGAAGGTCTGCTACCGCGGGCTCGCCAAGAGCGGTGCGCAAGGTGATGTTGCGCGCCACAGGAAGTTGCATGACGCCTACGCATGAAGTCGACGGCATCAAGATTGCTGCACTCGGCATCTGCTGCGGGCAACGGCATCCGATCCGCATAGCCTGCGGAACGGTCGGCTGCGCATGCGGCGGCGCGTCCGCCGCAACACCGACAGGCTTGAACCAGGATGAGTCGTTCCCGATGCGCGGCGACTTGCCGCCCGGGATGCCGCGTGCTCGCGCGCGGGTCAGGTAACGCGCAGTTTGCGTCCCGCTCGTCGCGTCGTCTTCACGCGTTGAATCGTGGGGCCGTGTTACGTTTCATGGATGCTGGCGCTGCCTTGACCGCAAGAAGGTCCTTGAGCATCTTGCGATGGGCCTCGCGAATGGCGGCAATGTCGTTCCGCACCGTATCGTCATGACCTTCGAATACCAGATGCAGGAACAGCGCATGCAACATCGGCGCGAAGGCGAGCCGGACTTCTTCAGACAGCGCGCTTTTCTGCATCTTGCCGCTGGCCGCGAGTTCGTCGGCGCGGCGCTGGAACTCCACGAGGTAGGGTTTGACCACGTCGCGCCGCCACTGCGCGATCAGGCGCGGCAGGCGGGCGCCTTCGGTGATCACGATCCGCAGCATCGACAGGATCCTGGGTTCGGCGATCAAGCCGTAGGTGAGGTCGATCCAGCGGTCGATGGCCGCGTCGTCCATCGGCCGGTCGGATCGCATCCATTGTTCCCACTTCGGCGTGAGCACTTCGCCAAGCAGGGCCCTCAGGATCGCCTCCTTGCTCTGATAGTGCGCATACAGGCCCGATTGCGACAGGCCGGCACGCCGCGCGATCTTGCCGGTGCTGGTGCCACCGAAGCCGTGGGCACCGAATTCGAAGAGCGCCGCATCGAGGATCAGCCGCTTGCGTGCGGCGGGCGTCAGGCGATTGCGTTTTTTTTGCCGGGTGACGCGCGCGCGCGCGCGGATGGGTTTTGTGGATGTTCGTGTCATTGCGGAGTCTCAATAGGGGACCAGGATGATCGCGATGCTTTCGCTCAGCGCCACGCAAGGGCCTCGCGTGGATTCGCCGAACTTTAACACTTGAATTATCG
>JAFEEJ010000103.1 GCA_018241145.1 Pseudomonadota bacterium
CACCGTTCGCGTTTCCTGCGGCCCAGTCCGCGCGTGCTGGTGTGCGTGCCGTGCGGTTCCACCCAGGTCGAACGCCGCGCGATCACGGAATCGGCCGAAGGCGCCGGCGCGCGCGACGTGTTCCTGATCGAGGAACCGATGGCCGCGGCGATCGGCGCCGGCATTCCGGTGCACGAGGCGCGCGGCTCGATGGTGCTCGACGTCGGCGGCGGAACCTCCGAGGTGGCCGTGATCTCGCTCAACGGCATCGTGTATTCGCAGTCGGTGCGCATCGGCGGCGACCGCTTCGACGAGTCGATCATCAACTACGTGCGCCGCAACCACGGCACGCTGATCGGCGAGTCCACCGCCGAGCGCATCAAGATGCAAATCGGCTGCGCGTTCAAGCAGGCCGAAGTGCGCGAGCTGGAAGTGTCCGGCCGCAACCTCGCCGAAGGCGTGCCGCGCATGTTCGTGATCACCTCGCACGAGGTGCTGGAGGCGCTGCACGAACCGCTGTCGGGCATCGTCGCGGCGGTGCGTTCGGCGCTGGAACAGACCCCGCCGGAACTGTGCGCGGACGTGGCCGAGCGCGGCATCGTGCTGACCGGCGGCGGCGCGCTGCTGCGCGACCTGGACCGGCTGATTTCCGAGGAAACCGGCCTGCACGTGCAGGTGGCCGACGACCCGCTGACCTGCGTGGCCCGCGGCGGCGGCCGCGCGCTGGAATTGATCGACCAGCATGGCAGCGATTTCTTTGCTTCAGAATGAGCAAGCCGGGCGTCCCCGGATCAAGTCCGGGGCAGGTTCTGCCGCGGCTTGCATGCAAACGGTCGCGGCAAAGCCGCACCATGGTTGCCCCGGTCAGGCGCACGCGCCTTCCGCGTCGGCACATCCTTGTGCCGGGGAGTAGCATGGCCTTGGCGGGAAGCGGGAGACGGGAGACGGAAAGCCGCGTTGTCCGGGTGTATGAAGATCGTGCTGTCGCTCGCTTCTGATGCCTCTCGTTTCACGGTTTCCGTTCCCCGGCTCTCATGGCGCTCCCTGACAAGGAATCCTCCCCGATCTTCGCCGATGCGGCGGCGGGAACGCTGCGCCTGATCGGGTACCTCGCGCTGGCCTGCGTGCTGATGGTGCTGGACCACCGCAACGACTGGCTGCATCGCGCGCGCGTGACGGCCTCGCTGGTGGTCGAACCCGTCTATCGCCTCGCCGCGTGGCCTGCCGAAGCCGCGCAGGATGCGGGCGTGGCCTTCAGCCAGCGGCGCGCGCTGATCGACGAGAACCGGCAACTGCGCGAAGCGCTGCTGCTGGCGCAGGCGCGGTTGAACCGCATGAACGCGGTCACGGAGCAGAACGCGCGGCTGAAGCAGTTGCTGGAGACGCGCCGCATGCTGGGCATGAACGTGCAACTCGCGCGGCTGATCAACGTCGACCTGGGCGCCGCGCGCAACCGGGTGATGATCGATGCGGGCTCCCGCGAGGGCGTGCGCGTGGGCCAGGTGGTGATCGACGCGCACGGCGTGATGGGCCAGGTCGTGGAAGTGCTGCCGCACAGCGCGACGGTGCTGCTGATCACCGACGCCAACCATTCGATCCCGGTGGTGGACGAGCGCTCGGGCCTGCGCGGCATCGCACACGGCAGCAACGTTCCGGACCGCCTGCTGGTTTCCGACATTCCGCTCTCGGCCGACGTGAAGGTCGGCGACCGCGTGACCACGTCCGGCCTCGGCGGACGGTTCCCCGCGGGATTCCCGGTCGGGACGATCGAAAGCATCGGGCCGGATCCGTCGGGCATGTTCGCGCAGGCCATTGCACGGCCGGCGGCGGCACTGGCGCGCAGCGGTGAAGTGCTGTTGCTGCGCGACCTGCCCGAGCAGGTGGGGCCGCCGACCGTGGCGCCCGAATTCGGCCCGCCCGCCTCGCTCGCCCCGGCGGGGAATGCCGCCGCCGCGCCGAACGATCCCGCGGCCGCGGCCGCACTGCAGAAACCCGTCGCCGCAACCGCTTCGGGCGGAACCACGCCATGAACCGGCAACGCGCGCAAAACTGGATCTTCGGCGTCAGCCTTGCGTTGTCGCTGCTGCTCATGCTGATGCCGTTGCCGCAAACCTGGGCGCCGCTGAAACCGTATTGGCCGGCGCTGGTGCTGGTCTACTGGGCGCTCGAGTTGCCCGAACGCGTCACCCTGGGGCTCGCATTCCTGGTCGGCCTCGGCGCCGACGTGCTGGACGGCGCGCTGCTCGGCGAGCAGGCGCTGCGTCTGGTGGCGCTGAGCTTCATCGTGCTGCGTTTCCGTTCGCGGCTGCGCTTCTTTCCGATGTGGCAGCAGGCGCTCGCGGTGCTGGTGCTGCTGTTGAACGACCGCGTGCTGCTGTTGCTGGTGCGGCTGTTCGCGGGCGATCCGCGTCCGCCGGCGACGTTCTGGCTGGCGCCGTTCACCGGCACGCTGGCATGGCCGTTCGTGTTCCTGCTGCTCGACGACATCCGCGCGCGCCTGCGCGCCAAGGAAACATGAGCGGGCGCAACCTGAAGGACACCCACGGCGAAGCGTCGCGCTTCGGCGTGCGTGCGTTGATCGGTTTCGCGCTGATCGTGCTGGCGCTGGCGGTGCTGGGGGGGCGGTTCTGGTACCTGCAGGTGATGCGGCACGACGAGTTCACCACGCGCTCGCAGGCCAACCGCGTGCACCTGCGCCACCTGCCGCCGCCGCGCGGGCTGATCTATGACCGCAACGGCGTGCTGCTGGCCGACAACGTCCCGGCCTTCCGGCTGGACGTGGTGCCGGAACAGATCAAGGGCATGGATGCGATGCTGGCGCGCTTGTCGACGGTCGTGCCGCTCAGCGGCGACGACATCGCGCGGTTCAGGCAGTCGCTGCGGCAGCATCGCCCGTTCGAAGCGGTGCCGCTGAAATTCCACCTCGACGAAGCCGACATCGACCGCTTCGCGGTGAACGCATGGAAATTCCCCGGCGTGGACATCGCGCCATATCTCACACGCAACTATCCGCTCGGTCCGGATTTCGCGCACGTGATCGGCTACGTCGCGCGCATCGACGAAAAGGATCTCGCGCATCTGGATGCCGACCGCTACGCGGGCACCACGCACATCGGCAAGACCGGGATCGAGAAATACTACGAGAACCGGCTGCATGGCACGCCCGGCTACGAGCTGGTGGAAGTCAATGCCGACCAGCGCCCGCAGCGCGTGCTGGAACGCGTCGCGCCGAAACCGGGCCAGAACCTCTACCTCGGCATCGACACGCGCATCCAGAAGGCGGCGATCGCCGCCTTCGCGGGCCGGCCCGGCGCGGCGGTGGCGATCGATCCGCGCAATGGCGAAGTGCTGGCGATGGTGACGGTGCCGAGTTTCGACCCCAACCTGTTCGTCAACGGCATCGGGCAGGCCGATTATTCCGACCTGCTGCACGACCCGGACAAACCGCTGTTGAACCGCGCGCTGCGCGGCGGCTATCCGCCCGGTTCCACGATCAAGCCGTTCATGGGGCTGGCCGGGCTGGAGCTGGGATTGCGCAGGCCGACCGACACCGTGTTCTCCAGCGGCACGTTCTACATTCCCGGGCAGTCGCGCGGTTACCGCGACGACCAGCGTTATGGCGCGGGCACAGTGAATCTGATGCAGGCGATCACGCAGTCGGTCAACACCTATTTCTATTCGCTGGCGCTGGCGATGGGCATCGACCGGATGGACGCCTACCTGTCGAAATTCGGTTTCGGCGCCGAGACCGGCGTGGACCTGCCTTCCGAAAGCGGCGGCGTGCTGCCCTCGCCGGGGTGGAAGCGCGCCACCTTCAACCAGCCGTGGTATGCCGGCGAAACCGTGATCGCAGGCATCGGGCAAGGTTACTGGGTGGTGACGCCGATCCAGCTCGCGCACGCGGTGGCGATGCTGGCCGACGGCGGCCTGCCGCACACGCCGCACCTGCTGCGCGCGACGCGTGACGGCCGCGACGGCGCGATCGTGGCGCGGCCCGATCCGCCGGAAGCGCCGAGCGCGATCAGGAATCCCGCGGATTTCGACGCGGTGCGGCAGGGCATGATCGGCGTGGTGTACGACCCGCGCGGCACGACCTACAACGTCGGCATCCGAACGGGTTTTCCCTACGTGATCGCCGGCAAGACCGGCACCGCGGAACGTTTCTCGCGCAAGGGCGACGAGTACATCACCACCAAGGACAAGGCGATCCTCGCCGCCCGCCATCGCGCATGGTTCATCTGCTTCACGCCCGCCGAAGCCCCGCGCATCGCGGTGGCGGTGGTGCTGGAAGCCGGCGCCTGGGGCGGCACCGACGCCGCGCCGATCGCGCGCAAGATCCTCGACGCGTGGCTGGCGACGCAGCCTGCGCCGCCGGCGCCTTCGACGCTGACGGCCGGTGCGGCGGCGGAACAGGCGAAGGCGGGGGCGGCGCAATGAACGCGACGATCGCCTCCCTGCGCACGCGCGTCGTGCGTTTCGGCCAGCGGCTGATGCACCGTCCGCGCATCGACCTGCCGCTCGCGATCGCGCTGCTGATCCTCGCGTGCGTCGGTCTGGTCACGCTCTACAGCGCCAGCGACCTCGATGCGGGCGTGATCGGCGGGCAGGCCGCACGCTTCCTGCTCGGCGCAATTTTTTTGTTGATGGTTTCGCGCATTCCGCCGACGCTGCTGCGTACCTGGACACCGTGGTTCTATGCGATCAGCACCTTGCTGCTGGTGGCGGTGGTGGCACTGGGCGAGGGCCGCGGCGCCAACCGCTGGCTGGACCTGCGCGTGGTGCGATTTCAGCCGTCGGAATTCCTGAAACTGTCGATGCCGATGATGATCGCGTGGTACCTGCATCCGCGCCAGTTGCCGCCGGGCTGGAAGGATATCTTCGTGGTGGGCGTGCTGATAGCGATTCCCTCCGCGCTGATCGCCAAGGAACCCGACCTCGGCACCGCCTTGCTGGTCGCGGCATCCGGCGTCTTCGTGCTGTTCCTGTCCGGCATCGCGTGGTGGCGCGTCGGCCTGATGCTCGGCGCGCTCGCGGGTGCGGCGCCGGTGGCCTGGCATTTCCTGCACGACTACCAGCGCCAGCGCGTGCTGACCTTCCTGCATCCGGAAAACGATCCGCTCGGCAACGGCTGGCACATCATCCAGTCGATGATCGCGGTGGGTTCGGGCGGCGTGTTCGGCAAGGGCTGGCACCAGGGCACGCAATCGCGGCTGGAATTCCTGCCCGAGCACACCACCGACTTCATCTTCGCGGTTTATTCGGAGGAATTCGGACTCGTGGGCGTGCTGCTGCTGCTGGCGTTGTACATCTTCATCGTCGGACGCTGCCTGTGGATCGCGGCGAACGCGCGCGACACCTATTCGCGCCTGCTGGCCGGCGCCATCGGCATGAGCTTCTTCGTGTACGTGATGGTCAACGGCGGCATGATCACCGGCCTGCTGCCCGTGGTCGGCGTGCCGCTGCCGCTGATTTCCTACGGCGGCACTTCGGCCGTCACGCTGCTGACCGGATTCGGCGTGCTGATGTCGATCCACGCGCACCGCAAGTGGGTGGGCTGAGTCTCATGGCGAGGGACGAGATTGAATGCAGTGAACATGGCCAAGCTTTTGAGGCGTTCGTCTGTGAGCATCTTGTTGGTGCATCGGGTGGTCGTTGGTACTCGCTCGAGCCGGACGCACAAAATCGGTGGCCGGATGCTTGGTGCGAGATATGCCATCGAGAATTCGAGAAGGAAGGCGAGTGGAATGAAATATCGGAGAGGAATGTGCAGATCCAA
>JAFEEJ010000104.1 GCA_018241145.1 Pseudomonadota bacterium
CTGATCGCCCGGCTGCAGTTGTGCTTCGCTCAGTTCGCCGGAAGCGGCGCGCGCGCCATTCAAGGCGGCCAGCAGGCGTTGGCGGGCCGCGGCAACCGGATCGGCCTGCGCGGCAGGTAGGGCGGGCCGAACGCCGGTGGGATTGACCGCGGAAGTGGGAATCGGCACCACCTCGGGTTGCTGCGAAACTTGCGGCACCGCCACGATGTTGCCGGACGGCGGCGCGAGCCGTGGCGGGACGTGCGTCGGTTGCAGCGTGGGCGCGGGCGCGACGTTCGGCGCGACGACACGCGGCGCCGGCACGATTTTCGGCGCAGGCGCGCGGGGTTCGGGCGAAGCCTTCACCGCTGTCGGTTCGGACCCGCTTTCGGATTTCGGTTTCGCTGCCGGCTGCGCCGCGACTTTCGCTTCGGGTTTCGCCGCGGCCTTCGCCTCTTTTTCCGGCTTCGGCGCCGCGGCTTCGGTGCGCACCAGCACGTTTTCGTAAAACCCGTTGGAGAAGCGGATCGACACCGGCTTGCCGTGGGCGCCGGCGCGCACCTTCGCCGCGGCTTTTTCCTGCCAGTACGTCGGCGCGGTGATCACCACCGTCTTGCCGGAAGCCGCGGCCTGTTTGCCGATCGCGCCCAACTGCGCATCGGCCTTGCCAGCGGTGAAATCCGCGCCGCTGACCGCGGCTTCCTGCGCCAGCGCGGCGCCGGCGACCAGCAAAATCGCCCACAAGGCCGGCTTCAGGAATTCACGTACCTTCATGATGATGTCCCGCAGCAATAATCCGCTGCGCAGCATGACGCATGGAATGTCTCGCGGCAGTGCCGCAAGTCATCATTCCGCGCATCCTGCGTGAAAACGTCCCCTCTCCCCGACGCCGTCACGCCGGTGAAGCCGCCATCCGCGGCCAAGCCTCACGTTTCGTGGATGCCGCCCCTGGTCAGCGCCACCGGATCCAGCAGTTTCTGCAACTGCTGCTTCGACAGGCCCGATTGTTCTAGCGCGACGTCCAGGATCGGCCGCTTCTGCTTGTACGCCTGCTTGGCGATGGCGGCACCCTTTTCGTAGCCGATCACCGGATTCAACGCCGTCACCAGGATCGGGTTCAGCGCCAGCGCTTCATCGACGCGCGCCTTGTTGACCTTGAACCCCGCGATGGCCTTGTCGGCCAGAAGGCGCGACGCATTGGCGAGGATCACGATCGACTGCAGCAGGTTGTACGCGATCACCGGCAACATCACGTTCAACTGGAAATTGCCGGCCTGGCCGCCGATCGTGATCACCGCATCGTTGCCGATCACCTGCGCGCAGACCATCGTCATCGCTTCGGGAACCACCGGATTGACCTTGCCCGGCATGATCGACGAGCCGGGTTGCAGCGCCGGCAGTTCGATCTCGCCGAGGCCCGCCAGCGGGCCCGAGTTCATCCAGCGCAGGTCGTTGGAAATCTTCATCAGCGAGCACGCCAGCGTCTTCAGCTGTCCGGACAATTCCACCGCGGCATCCTGCGAAGACATGCCTTCGAAGAAATTGTCCGAGGGCGTGAATTTCAGGCCGGTCGCCTTCGACAACTCCGCGCAGACCGTGCGCGCGAACTTCGGATCGGCATTGATGCCGGTGCCGACCGCGGTGCCGCCCTGCGGCAAGCGGCGCAGGCGCTTCATGCAATCCCCGATGCGTTCGATCGCGGAACCGACCTGCGCCGCCCAGCCCGACAGTTCCTGTCCGAACGTCACCGGCATCGCATCCATCAGGTGCGTGCGGCCGGTCTTGGCGATGCCTTTCAGTTCGCGCGCGCGCCTGTCGATCGCCTTTCGCAAGTGTTTCAGCGCCGGCAGCAGTTGTTCGTGCGCGGCGAGCGCGGCACTGACCTGGATCGCGGCCGGGATCACGTCGTTGGAACTCTGCCCGTAGTTGACGTGATCGTTGGGGTGGATCTTCGCCTTCGAGTCGCGCGTGGCGACATGCGCGATCACCTCGTTGGCATTCATGTTGGACGAGGTGCCCGAACCGGTCTGGAACACGTCGATCGGAAACTGGGCATCGAATTCGCCGTCCGCGACACGCTGCGCGGCCTTGCGGATCGCCGCGGCCTGCGCGGATTTCAGATGCCCGAGTTTCAGGTTCGCCGACGCGCCGCAGGCCTTGATCAAACCCAGCGCGCGGATGAATTCGCGCGGCATCGCGAGCCCGGAAATCGGGAAGTTTTCCACCGCACGCTGGGTCTGCGCGCCCCACAGGGCGTCTGCGGGCACCTTGAGTTCGCCCATGCTGTCGTGTTCGGTGCGGAAGTTGGTCATTGCGTGGAATCCCGAAGCGTGAAACCGAAAAGTATAACGAGCACGGGGGTGGGGGATGGGTAGCGGGGGCGCAAGCCCGGGGAATTTCCCTTCGCGGGTTGCCCGCAATCGCGAAAGACATCCATCCTCGCGCCCCCGCTACCCATCCCCCATCCCCGGTTAAACTTGCGCGGTTCCGCTACCGCGACAAACCCATGCCCCATCTGGATCCTCTCACCGCCCTTTCGCCGCTGGACGGACGCTACGCATCGAAGGTCGAAGCGCTGCGGCCGATCTTCAGCGAATACGGATTGATGAAGCGTCGCGTGCAGGTGGAGATCGCGTGGCTGGTCGCGCTGTCCGACGAAGCCGGCATTGCCGAGCTGCCGCCGTTCCCTGCCGCTGCACGTGCGACCCTGCAGAAGATCGCCGATGATTTTTCCGTCGCCGACGCCCAGCGCATCAAGGACATCGAAGCCACCACCAACCACGACGTCAAGGCGGTCGAATACTTCGTCAAGGAAAAAATCGGCGACGACGCGAAACACGCCCGCACCAGGGAATTCGTGCACTTCGCCTGCACCTCGGAAGACATCAACAACCTGTCGTACGCGCTGATGCTGCGCGATGCGCGCGACCACGTGCTGCTATCCGCGCTGGACAGGACGATCGCCAGGCTGCGCGAGATGGCGCACGCCAACGCCGACCTTGCGATGCTCTCGCGCACCCACGGCCAGACCGCATCGCCCACCACGCTCGGCAAGGAACTGGCCAATGTGGTCGCGCGGTTGCAACGCCAGCGCGCGCAACTTGCGGCCATCACGATCCCCGGCAAGATCAATGGCGCAGTCGGCAACTTCAACGCGCACGTGATCGCCTGTCCCGAAGTGGATTGGCGGGCCTTCTCGCAGCGCTTCGTGGAATCGCTGGGCCTGCAATGGCAGGCGTACACGACCCAGATCGAACCCCACGACGGCATCGCGGAATTCTGCGATGCGCAGCGCCGCATCGACACCATCCTCATAGACCTCGCGCGTGACGTGTGGGGCTACATTTCGCTGGGCTATTTCCGGCAGAGACTGAAAGCCGGAGAAGTCGGTTCCTCGACGATGCCGCACAAGGTCAACCCTATCGACTTCGAGAACGCCGAAGGCAACTTCGGCGTCGCCAATGCATTGCTCGGACACTTCAGCGAAAA
>JAFEEJ010000105.1 GCA_018241145.1 Pseudomonadota bacterium
CGCATATGTGTGCGCTGCCGGGACCGGCGTATCGCGTTATCGAAAGCTGTTGTCTTGCACGGTTTGCATCGACCCCAAGCCACTCATCATCCCCGCCCACGCCGGCAATGCGAACAGGATCCAGTGCAGGTTGCGTTGCGGCAGCCAGCCGGCGAGGTTCGCGGCCAGCGCGGAGCATGCGGTGAGCGCGAAAAGCGCCGTGAGCGCGAAGGCGAAGCGCGCGATGCGCGCGTCGCGCCGCGCGGTGCGGAGCAGCGGCACGATCAGCAACCACGCGAACGGGTTGAACAGCAGCAGGTTTTCGTTGGCCCATGCGGCGCGGTGCGCGGTGGCGAACCACAACACCAGCATCAGCGCGCCGGCGATACCCGCGCACAGCGCAAGGCCCGCGCCGCCGAATGCGAAGGCGACACGTGCAACGCGGCTGCAACGCCGGAACCATCCCGACAGCGCGAAGGCGAAGCCGAGGATCAAGCCCGCCGCGAGCAGCGGCCAGCGCAGGTCCGGCGCGTGGGTGGGCGGTTCCGGCAGGCGCGCCCGCGCCAGCGGGATTTCCGCGAGCACCAGCGGTTGTCCGTCCGCGGTTTTCATGCCGCGCAGGCTGCGCATCAGTTCCGCGGGAAGAAAGCTTCCGCTCCAGCCATCCAGCGCGCGGTCGGCGCGCGGGCCGAGGCCGAGGTCGAGGATGAGCATCAGCCAGGGTTGCGCCGCCATCAGGCGATCGGTCTGGCTGCGGTAGGTGAAGTCGCGCGGCTGCGGTTGCATCTGCGCGCGCAACGCGCCGCCGAGCACGCGATCCAGCGCGTCGCGGATGCGCGTGGTGCAGTTGGCGGTGTAGTAGTCGTAGGCGTAGCGCGCATTCGCGGGTTGCACGTTCCACACCAGGAAGTCGCGCAGCGCCGCGCGTTGCGCGGGCGCGAGGTCGAGGCGTTGCACTTCGATCCAGCGGCCTTCGCGCTGGTACTGCGCGACATCGTCCGCCGCCGGCCACGCCGCGGCCATGTAGGTCATGCGTCCGCGCGCGAAGTTGAGGAAGAAATCCTTCTGGTCGAAATCGAACAGGCCGTAGTTGAAGGCGATCGCCTCGCCGTCGCGGACATCGGTGAGCACCAGCGCGTCGTGGCCGAAGCGTTCCCAGTAGATCGCGCCGGGGCCGTAGGTGTAGAGGTCGACGCGCAGGGCATCGCCGGGCGCACGGGCGATGTCGGCGCGGGCGCAGGGCGTCCACGTTGCGAGCATCGACAGTGAAAGGAACGCGAGTCTTGCCGCGCGACGAAAAAACGACATGCTTCCACCCTTGCTCGGCGCGGAGCGCCGTCTTGTCATCAGCGAAGGCCGGAGCCCGGCGACGACGGTGCATCATAGGGCAAAGACGCCGGATTCCGGATCGCCGCTCGCGGCGTCCGGAATGACGGTTGTTGGTTACGCTTTCACCGGTCACCGGTCACCGGTCACCGGTCACCGGCTACCGGCTACCGGCATCGTCGCCTTTGTGCACGCGGAACTGCAACACCCGGCGATCGTCGGCGCGGGTGACGCTGAAGACGAATCCGCCGGTCGAGGTTTCTTCGCCGGGTTCGGGCAGGTGGCCGATCTCTGCGGTGATCATGCCGCCGATGGTGTCGTATTCCTCGTCGGAAAACGCGCTGCCGAGCTGTTCGTTGAAATCGCCGATCGGCGTCAGCGCATCCACCAGCCATTCGGAATCGCCGGCCGGCACGATCAGCCGTGGCGCCACCTCGTCGTCGTGCTCGTCGTCGATCTCGCCGACGATTTCCTCGAGGATGTCCTCGATGGTGATCAGGCCCGCGGCGCCGCCGTATTCGTCGACCACGATCGCCATGTGGTTGCGCGAACGGCGCAGTTCGGCCAGCAGCACGTTGAGCCGCATCGATTCCGGGATCATCATCGCCGGCCGCAGCAGCGCCTTGATGTCGGCCGGTTCGCCGAGCACGCAGCCCCTCAGCAGGTCCTTGGCGAGCAGGATGCCGAGGATCTCGTCCTTGTCTTCGCCGTGCACCGGAAAACGCGAGTGCCCGGATTCCGTGACGGTGGCGAGGATGGAGGCGGGGTCGTCGCCCATCGCCAGCATCACCATCTGCGCGCGCGGAACCATCACGTCGTCCACCGACAGGTGGGCCACGCGCAGCGCGCCTTCGATCATCGCGTAGGTGTCGCCGGAAAGCAGGCCGTTGGCCTGTGCGTCGCGCAATTCGGCGAGCAATTCCTCGCGGTTGCGCGGTTCACCGGAAAGCATGTGGCCCAGGCGATCCCACCACGAGCGGTGGGCGGGGCCTTGGATACTGGGGGGTTCTGCGGACATGGCATGGAGCAGTCGGGCGTCGCGCGCCGGGGCCGCTCGGGAGGACTTCTTGAAGTGGGGGAAGCGGCTAGTCTAGCAGCCGTCGCGGGCAGGTTCGCAAAGGCGCTGCCATACGGGCTTTCCGGCGGGGTCTCAAACCTTTTTCGCCCAGGCGCGGTAGGGGTCGGGCAGGCCGAGCGCGGCGAGGCTGCGGATCTCCAGCGCCTGCATCCGCGCGGCCTCCTTCGCTTTCTGGTGATCGTGTCCCAGCAGGTGCAGCACGCCGTGCACGGTCAGGTGCGCGTAATGATGCTTCAGCGGGATTCGCAATTCGCGCGCGGCGCGCGCGACCACCGGCGCACAGATCACCAGGTCGCCGAGCAGCGGCGTTTCGATCCCGCGTGGTACCTCCGCAGGAAATGACAACACGTCGGTGGCGCGGTCCTTGTGGCGGTAGCGCCAGTTCAGCGCATGGCCTTCACGCGCGCCGACGATCCGGATCGAAAGCTCCACCGCCTTGCGATGGCGCTCGGCATCCAGCGCGGCCTCGACCCAGCGGCGGAAGCTCGTCGCCGACGGAAGGCCGCGGCGTGCGACCGCGTAATTGACGTGGACTTCAACCCTGTCCGTCGGCATCGCGCTGTTCCGCGGCTTCGTAGGCGCGCACGATCTTCGCCACCAGCGGGTGCCGCACCACGTCGCGCGAGGTGAAGAAGGTGAAACTGATTCCGTCGACGCCGCGCAGCACCTCGATCACGTGGCGCAGGCCCGAGCGCGCGTTGCGCGGCAGGTCCACCTGCGTCACGTCGCCGGTCACCACCGCGACCGTGCCGAAACCGATGCGGGTCAGGAACATCTTCATCTGTTCGACCGTGGTGTTCTGCGCTTCGTCGAGGATCACGAACGAATCGTTGAGGGTGCGGCCGCGCATGTACGCCAGCGGCGCGATCTCGATCACGTTGCGCTCGATCAGTTTCGCCACGCGCTCGAAGCCGAGCATTTCGTACAGCGCGTCGTACAGCGGGCGCAGGTAGGGGTCGACCTTCTGCGTGAGGTCGCCCGGCAGGAAGCCGAGCTTCTCGCCGGCTTCCACCGCCGGGCGGACCAGGATCAGCCGTTGCGCGCGGCCGGCTTCCAGCGCCTCGACCGCGGCGGCGACGGCGAGATAGGTCTTGCCGGTGCCGGCCGGGCCGATGCCGAAGTTGATGTCGTGGGTGACGATCGCGTGCAGGTAGCGCATCTGGTTGGGGCCGCGGCCGCGGATCACGCCGCGCTTCACCTTGATCGTCACTTCCTGCGCGCCTTCCGCGGAGCGCTCGGCCAGCGCGTCCATGCCGGATTCCGAAAGGCGGAGGTTGACGCTCTGGCCGGTCAGCGCTTCCGATTCCGTCGCCGCGTACAGATCGCGCAGCACGCGCTCGCCGGCCGCGACCGCGTAGTCCTCGCCGATCACGCGGAACAGGTTGCCGCGATTGTTGATCTCCACGCCAAGGCGCAATTCGACCTGGCGCAGGTGCTCGTCGAACGGGCCGCACAGGTTGGCCAGCCGTTGCGGGTCCTCCGGTTCGAGCGCGAGGTCGCGTTGGGTCAGGGACGGCGTCATCGTCCCAGCGTAGCGCGGCCGCGCCGCGGTGGCCACTGCCGCGCGGTGATTCCACGGCGGCCACGGGCCGGCACTTGCAAATAATTAAATGATGAATTAATTTATGCCGATGCCGGTGAACCGCAAACCCGCACGGACCGCCAGGTCTTCGAAACCCGCGAAACCCGCGCGCCGCGGGGTCGGCCGCCCGCGCGGCGGCGACATCGACCTGCGCGCGCGGCTGATCGACGCCGCGCTCGCGCAGTTCGCCCGCCACGGCATCGGCGCGACTTCCCTGCGCGCGGTCGCGCAGGCCGCGGGCGTCACCCCGGCCATGCTGCATTACTACTTCGGCGACAAGCGGCAGATGACGATGGCGGTGGTGGGCGAACGCGTGCAGCCGGCGATCGTGCCATTGCGCGAGCGGGTCGCGGCCGCGGGCAGCGACCCCATCGAGGTC
>JAFEEJ010000106.1 GCA_018241145.1 Pseudomonadota bacterium
AACCCACGCCGCCCGGCGTGCGCGAACAGGTGATGGTGCGCGACGACCTCGCCTTCATTCCCGATCTCACCCAGATCGAGGACATGGTGCAGGAAGCGCTGACGCGCGCGTGACTCGCTGCAAAGCCGCTGCGCTCCGGCATCGCGCAACCTGCCTTCGCTCGCAACGCTTTGCAGCGATTCCCTGCAACATATAAGGCGTTAGGTTCTTAGAATCCAGTTTCGTGCAACAGGGGAGAAACAGTGATGCGCGTAAGCCACGTAGTCACCGCGGTCGTTTGCTTGATCGTGGGCGTAGTTGTGGGCGCCGCGGGCATGTGGGCTTTTCGCACACACGCCGATCATGTAGTGCGCGCGTCGGTGCAGCCTGTGCCTGCAACAGCTTCATCATCCGCGCAACCGGATATTCTACAAACCAAATGGAACGCCCAAAGCAACAGCAACCCTATCACGGGCAAAGTTAGTTGGTTCGTGGCCGGAATAAGCCGTGAGTCCGCTACGGTGTTGTATGTAAGTTGCTCGCACGACGCACAAAAATTTGATGTCTTCGTATACGGCGAAGGGCTTTATCCTGGTCAAGACATCAGCGATATATCTTCCAACGACTATTACAGAGTTGACTACAGGTTCGACAATCGTCCGGGCGTCACCAATGAACTATGGAAGGGCACTGAACGCTCGGCGCATGCAACAAACCCAAGCCAATTCATCAACTCGCTGCAGAGTAGCCAAAAACTCGTAATGCAATTCAGTTCAACAGTTATGGACGTAAGCAGTGCGGCTGCGCAATACCAACATTTCGATTTGCAAGGCTTCGATGCTGCTTTCAAGAATCTAGTGCCGCACTGCAATGCAAATAAATAACAAAAGCAACCTAACTACTCATTCCAGCGGACGCTCAACCGCTGCGCGGTTTCACGCCGCTGAATTCAGGCGTTAGGGTGCAAATGAATGAGCCCTGAGATCGTTACCGCAATTATCGCCGGCGCGGTTGGGCTGATTACTGGCGCGCTGGGCTCACTTGTGGCGCCATGGGTAAATTGGGGCGTCGAAAAGCTCCGCAAAAAACGAGAGTCTCGTGCGAGTCTGATAAGCACATGGCACGCCGTTATCGCAGACCCCAATTTCGACCGCGGTCTAATGCTCGAGCATCCCACCTACGGCACCCTTAAACCACTTCTTTCCGAGCGCGCAATCAAGCAGCTGCATCGCCCGCAGAACAACATCATTATTACGCAAGGTATGGACAACATCAGTTACGCTGATCTCTCGTTGCTGCAAGGCGAGATTGCGCGCGTAGAGCGAGAGTGGGGTCTTGTTTGAGTTGCGCCCTAACAACTCGCTCAACCGGACGCTCATCCGCACGCGGTTTCGCGCCGCTGAATTCAAACGTCAGAGATCGCCGTACAGCGCCTGCAATGCCGCCATCGCCGCGATGCCCGCGGTTTCGGTGCGCAGCACGCGCGGGCCGAGCGCCAGTCCGCTGAAACCCGCTGCGCGCAAGGCGGCGATGTCGCCATCGCCGAAGCCGCCTTCGGGGCCGACGGCCAGCAAGATTTCGGATTCGACAGCGGTCAGCGCGCGCGGCGAAGACTCGCCGCCGGGAAACAGCGCCAGCCTCGTCGAGGCGCTGCGCCGATCCAGCGATTCCAGCCATGCGGCCAGGCCTTGCGGCGCAAGGATCCCGGGCACGCGGGCGCGGCCGCTCTGTTCGCAGGCGCCGATCGCCACGCCGCGCCAATGCGACGCGCGCTTGTCCGCGCGTGCGCCCTCCAGCTTCACCTCGCTGCGTTCGGTGACCAGCGGAACGATCGCCGCCGCGCCCAGTTCGGTCGCCTTCTGGATGATCCAGTCCATTTTTTCGCCACGCGCCAGCGCCTGCGCCAGGGTGATGCGCAGCGGGGATTCGCCGGCTGCGCGATGGGCGGACAGCACGCGCACGTGCACGCTGCGGGGCGAGACTCCGGCAAGTTCCGACGCGTAGTCATGGCCATCGCCGTCGAACAGGATCAGCGGGTCGCCCGTGCGCAACCGCAGCACACGCGCCACGTGCGCGGCCGCCTGCTGCGGCAGCACGATCTCGACGCCGGGTGCCAGTGGTGGTTCGACGTGGATGCGCGGGATACGCACGGTTTCGATCACGGCTCGCATGATGGCTCGCGGCGGATGGTTGCACCGTTCCAGGATGAACGAAAGCTGTCGCCCGGGGTATTCATGTCTCGCTGGCCTTGCCGCGGCGCGCGAGAATCACCATGGAAGGGGTAGGGGCAGCGTTTCCCGGAGAATGCTCATGAACAAGTTCCTGATGACCACCTGCTTCGTACTCGCCGGCGGCTTCGCGGCCAACGCCATGGCGCAGGACGCCACGGCGCAGACCGGCGCTTCGACGTCCGTTTCCGCCGACCAGAACGCCACGGCCGAAGGCAAGGTGGCGGTCGGCACGCGCACGGTGCCGGCACCCGGCGACCGCAATTGCCTCCGCGACACCGGCAGCCACATTCCGCCGCCGAAGGGAGGCTGCCTGCCGGTCGCCGGCAGGAGTTACAGCCACGAAGACATCCAGCGCACCGGCCAGACGGATATCGGCCAGGCCTTGCAGCAGCTGGACCCGAGCGTCACCTCGGGCCATTGACGGGCGGATTCATTCCACCGCCGCGGAGATAGCCTCCGCGGCGGTTTCGACCATGCGGTCGATTTCGTCCGGCGTGATGCAATAGGGCGGCATGAAGTAGAGGGTGTCGCCCAGCGGGCGCAGCAGCATGCCGTTTTGCAGTCCATGCAGATACGCGCGCAAGCCGCGCCGCTCGGCGCCGGGATAGGGCATGCGAGAGCGCTTGTCGGCGACCAGATCCATCGCCGCGATCAGCCCGGTTTGCCGCAATCCTGAAACGTGCGGGTGATCGCGCAGCGGCGCAATCCGTTCCGACAGCCGCGCCGTCAGCGCGCGGTTGCGTTCCAGCACCGGTTCCCCGCGGAAGATCGCCAGCGTCGCCAGCGCCGCCGCGCACGCGATCGGATTGCCGCTGAAGGTGTGCGAGTGCAGGAAGGCGTTGTTGGCGGCATAGTCGCCGAGGAACGCGTCGTACACCCTGTTCGTCGTCAGCACCGCCGACATCGCCAGCGCGCCGCCGGTCAGTCCCTTCGACAGGCACAGGAAATCCGGCGTGATGTTCGCCTGCCCGCACGCGAACATCGTGCCGGTGCGGCCGAAGCCGACCGCGATTTCGTCGGCGATCAGGTGCACGTCGAATTCGTCGCACAGCGCGCGCAGTCCCGCCAGGTAAACCGGCGAATGCATGCGCATGCCGCCCGAGCACTGCACCAGCGGTTCCACGATCACCGCGCAGGCCTCGCGCGCGTGGCGTTGCAGGATCGCGCGCAGGTCCTGCAGGCGCCGCACGGCCACGTCTTCCGCGCTTTCGCCCGGTTCGGCATCCAGCCAGTCCGGCGAAGGCGCGACGATGGGTTGCAACAACAGCGGCGCATACACCGCGCGATACAGCGGCAGGTCGCTCACCGACAGCGCGCCCAGCGTTTCGCCGTGGTACGCATGCGCGAGCGAAACGAAACGCGTGCGTTCGCGCCGGCCGCGGTTGTGCCAGTAGTGGAAACTCATCTTCAACGCGATCTCCACCGCGCTGGCGCCGTCGCCGGCGAAGAACACCCGTTCCAGCCCGCGCGGTGCCACCCGCACCAGTTCTTCCGCCAGACGGATCGCCGGCTCGTGGGTGAAGCCTGCGAACATCACGTGGTTCAATGTAGCCGCCTGTGCGGCGATCGCCGCGGCGATGCGCGGTTCGGCGTGCCCGAACAGATTGCTCCACCACGAGCTGATGCAATCGAGGTAACGCCTGCCGTCGGCGTCCACCAGCCACGCGCCTTCGCCGCGCACGATCGGGATCATCGGCAGGCGCGCATCGTGTTCGCGCATCTGCGTGCACGGATGCCAGTTGTGCGCGAGGTCGCGCGCGGCCAGCGCGACGTTGCCGGAGACGTGGTCAAAAACTTCGGATACGGGCATGGTTTCTCCGTTCGCCCTGAGCGTAGGCCCCATCTTGAACAAGGAGGAGCCGGAGTCGAAGGGCACGGCGCACTGTGCTTCGACTTCGCTTGCTGCGCAAGCTACGCTCAGCACGAATGGCTCGAATGCGGTCCGACAATGGCGGACATTGCTGAAGAATTCCTCGACCACGCGCTGGACATCGCGCGCGGTGCGGCGCGCGCGGCGGGCGAGCTGATCGCGCGGCACTACGCGCGCGGCGTCGAAGTGGAATTCAAGCCCGATGCCACGCCGGTCACCGTCGCCGACCGCGAAGCCGAAGACACCATCCGCCGGCTGATCGGCCGCGCATTCCCCGATCACGCGATCCTCGGCGAAGAGCGCGGCCGCTCGGGGACGAGCGAATTCCTGTGGCTGGTCGATCCGCTGGACGGGACCAAGAGCTTCGTGCGCGGCACGCCGTTCTTCTCCACCCAGATCGCGCTGATGCACGCGGGCGAACTGGTGCTGGGCGTGTCGCATGCACCGATATACGGCGAAAGCACGTGGGCGCGCAGAGGCGGTGGCGCGTTCCTCAACGGCGGACGCGTGCATGCCGCCGGAACGCGCGGACTGCGCGACGCCGTGCTGTCGTTCGGCAACATCAAGTCGTTGACGAAGGACACGCAGCGATGGGAAGCGCTCGGCGCGCTGATCCGCGACGTCAACCGCGTGCGCGGCTACGGCGACTTCGCGCACTACCACCTGCTCGCGCGCGGCGCGCTCGACCTCGTGATCGAATCCGACGTCAACATCCTCGACATCGCCGCGCTCGCCGTGATCGTGCGCGAGGCCGGCGGCGCGTTCACCGATCTCCACGGCAACGAATTGAGTCTGGAGACCACCAGCGTGCTGGCCGCGGCAACCGTGGAACTTCAGTCGCAAGTAGGGAAGCGATTGGCGGCGACATGACCTGTTCCCGAGCGACAGTCTTTACGCCTCCGCCGGGAAGCCGGGGCAGGCAGGGTCCCGGCGCGGGTTGACGAGTATGCACGATGTGCATACACTGCATCCATGCGCTTCGAATGGGACGAGGCCAAGCGGCAAGCCAATCTTGCCAAGCACGGCGTGGATTTCGCCGATTCAGTGGGTGTGTTTTTCGACGACTACGCATTGACGCGGCGCGATCCCGACAGCGATGACGAGAACCGCATGGTGACCCTCGGCATCGGCCTCAACCTCCGCGTGATCTACGTGGTATGGGTCGAACGTCATGGCGACATTTATCGCATCCTGTTGGCGCGCAAAGCCAGTCCCGGCGAGATCCGCCAGTATCAGGAGTGAGCCATGAGACAAGACATCGATTTCAGTCGTGCCAAGCGCGGCGCCCTCATCAGCGAACCCGGCAAGGAGCGCATCACCATTCGACTCGATGCCGATGTGCTGGCGTGGTTCCGCGGCCAGGTCAAGGGCGGCGGCAACTATCAGACGCTGATCAACGAGACATTGCGAGCAGCCATGGGCGCGGAAAATGCTCCGGTCACGGTGGGCAAGTTGCGCGAAGTGCTCCGCCAGGAATTGCGCGCGTAAGCCGCAGCCGTTCCTGACAACCGATGTCGGCATCACCAGCCGGCGGCGCGTTCACTGATCTCCACGGCAACGAATTGAGTCTGGAGACCACCAGCGTGCTGGCCGCGACGCCGGCGCTGCATGCCATCGTGCATGAACGCATTTGATACGGCCAAGCCGCCTCTCTGCGTTTAGCGATTCCCTAACGCGATTTTTCAGTGCGCGTTTACCGGTGCATCGGAATACTGCGCTCGCCCACAAGGGGAGTCCAACCATGAAACGCGGCATCCAGGTTTTGCGCGGCAAATTGATGGTCGGCGGTGCGTTGATCGTTGCGAGCGTGCTCGCCACGCCCGCCGCGCTGGCCGGAAACGGCTATCCGTATCAGCACGACGACTCGCACGATGCCGACCTGCTCGGTGCGCTGGTGGTCGGTGCGGTGATCGGCGGCGTGCTCGTCAGCGCCACGCAACACCACCACGATTACGGCTATGGCTATGGTTACGCACCCGCCTACTATGCGCCCGCGCCGGCCGGCTATTACGGCGGTTCGTACGGCGGTCCGTATTACGGCGGTTCGTATCCGTACCGTCAGGACGGATACGGTTATCCGCGTTACGGCTACGGCGGCGTGAACGTCAATGTCCATTCGAACCGCGGTTACGACCATTCCAACCGCGGCCAGGATTGGCACGGGTCATCGGGCTACTACCACGGCCAAGACACTTATCACGCCGATCCCGGGAACCATGGCTACAACCCCGGGAACCGCGGGTACGCCAACTACCACACCGGCTACTCCAACGGCACGAACGACGGCTACCCGCA
>JAFEEJ010000107.1 GCA_018241145.1 Pseudomonadota bacterium
CGCTGCTGGTTTCCATACTTTGTCTGTCTACCGGCTCTGGCGTTCTCGGGTGGCTGATCGGGCAGGCCGTGTTGCTGATCGGGATCGCGGCTGTGCGAGTGTGGCTCGAAGATCGCGCGAACAAGTGAACTGCGTCATTTTTCAATCCGGTAATTCAAGCTCGCCCGATTGCCCGTGGTCGCGTTCTCCGCCTCGAATTGCAGGAAGCGGTTGAGGGTGTAACGCAGGGTGATCACCTGTCCCGGCGTGAACAGGCCGACGCCGTAGCTGAGAAACAATCGCGGCGAGAGGTATTTGCCGGCGGTGAACGCGCTGCCGCCCAGCGCATCGCTGCTGGACACGCCGGCTTCCAGTCCCAGCCGCGAACCCAATGATTTGGCGAGGCGGTCGCCGGCGAGGCCCCCGAGCGCTTGCGCCGCGGTGTTGAGCGTGTCGGCTTCGCCGCTCTTCAGCGATTCCAGCGGACGTCCGGTGACGAGGTACGACAACGCCTGCGCCTGTTCCATCGAAGGATCGGAGAACACGGTGAGGATCGGTTGTTGCGCGGTGCCGCGCACGCTCAGGCCCACGGTGATGTTGTCGGCACGGATCGCGCGTTGCGCGCGGATGTCGAGGCCGGGATTGTCCAGCCGCGTGCCGGCGAACAACAGCCGGCCGCGTTCGATCTGCAGGTTCTGGCCGTACGCCTGATAGGTGCCGCTCACCTGGATTTCGCCGCGGCCGGTGGCGTCCTGGTCGGGCTGCGCGCGCACCGCCAGCGTGCCGTGCACCTTGCCGTCCAGACCGTAGCCTTTCACCGCGACGTTGTCGCCCAGTTGCACCGTGATGTCGGCGCGCATCGCCATCGGCGAAACCGACTGCGGCTGCTCTTCATCCACCACCACCACGTCGGGCGAGGCTTGCGCCGGTCCCTGCCCGGGCAGTTTCTCGATTTCGATGTTCGCCCTGGGAATGCCGAGCGTGCCGGTGAGTGCGTACACACCCTTGTCGCGTCCGATGCGCAGGTCCGGCGAGGCGATCACGTGAGCGGCGGGGATGTCGGCCACCAGCACGTTGTCGCCGCGGATTGCCAATGACAGCGGGGACGCCGCGCTCATGCCGGTGTTGCCGTCGATGTTCAGTACGCCGTCGCCGGAAGCGATGCGGCCCTGGATGCGCAACTGGCCCTGCGCGTCGCCGGCGATCGCGAAACTGCCGTCGTGCAGTTTCAATCCGGCGCGCGGCAGTTCGGCGGAAAAACCCTGCGTGCGCAGGTCGCCCTGGAATTGCGGCGCAGCCAGGGTGCCGCCCAGCGCGAGCGTGCCGGCAAGGCTGCCCTTGACGTTGGCGATTTCGGAAGAGAACGCTTGCAGGAATGCCAGGCTGCGCAAGTCGGCGCTGACGTTGCCGCCCAGCGCATGTTGCGCGCCGGTGAGCGTGACATCGCCGCGCAGGCTGCCGCCGTCGGCAAGGTCGCCGCGCAGATCCAGTCGCTGGCTCTGTCCGCTCGCATTCGCGTTCGCCTGCAACGCGGTCCATGCGAGCAGGGGCGCATTCGGCGTGGAAGCAAACGCCAGCGAACCGGCGCCGGCCTGCAGGCTGGCGTTGCCTTGGATGCCGCCATCCGCGCGCATCGCCAGCTGGCCCGAACCCGAGAGTTCGCCGCCTGCCTGCAACGGATCGCTGCCGGCCGCGAGACTGGCCAGCAACTGCAACGGCAGTCGTTGCAACTGGTAGCGCGCGGAAAGGCTGCCGTCGGGTTTGCGATCGCCGGCGATGCAAAGGCTGGGCTCGCCCGCGCTCAGGCACAGTTGCGACAGCGAAGCGGCGCCATTGCGCCAACTCAGGTTCGCCGGTTGCTGCTGGTGCCATTCGGGCAGGGCCTGCGGCGTGAAACGCAGATCGTGCAGCGTGCCGCTCCAGTTTTTCGTTTTCGCGTTCCAGCTGCCCTGCAGCGCGAGTGCGGCGGCGAGTTGCGGCCCGCGCGCCTCGAATTGCAGGCGATGCGACGCCGCGTTGCCGTGCGCGTCGAGATGCGCCGTGTCGAAGTCGAGGCCCTGCACGTGCGCGCCGCCCAGGGCGAGGTCGATGTCGCCGCCCGGCTGGCTGATGTCGGGGATGTTCGCATCGAGCTGCAGGGAAGCGACGCGCTGTTCGTTGTAGCCAAGCGCCTGGCCATGCAGCCGTCCCGCGACCGCGAGTTTCGGCCATGCGCCGCGTGCGGTGAATTGTCCCTGCAGCGCGCCGGCCGCATGCGGCAGCCAGTCGTCGAGCGACGCGATGTCGATCGCGATGGTGGCGTCGGTGCGCGCGCCGCCCCGGCCCTGCGCGCGGATGCGGCTGCGGCCCACGGCGAGCAGCAACGTGCCGTCCAGCAGGTTGTCGGGCGTGATGCGCAGGTCGGCCTGGCTGCCGTTGACGCTGCGCTGGCGCAGCGTGCCGGCGACGTGGTCGAGCTTCAGGGTGGCATCCGGACCGCGCGGCGTGAGCTGCCCCTGCGTCGCGAGCGTGAAATCCAGCGCGCCGTTCCAGCCCGCGGCGAATGCGCCCGGGTCGAACTTGCGTGCGTTCGCGTCCAGCTGCCACGAGAGCCGCGGTTGCAGGCCGATGGTGCCGTGCGCATCCAGTCCGCCGTTCTTCTGCACCAGCTTCAGCGTCTGCACCGCGACTTGCTGCGGCGTGCCTTGCAGCGCCAGTTGCAGGTTGGCCAGACGATCCGGCGGACCGATCGACAGCGCACCGTTCAACGCGTAGCGCTGCGCGCTTCCGCCGAAATGCAGCGCGCCGTGCGTGGCGAGCGGCTGGCCGGCGAGATCGGCCGGCAGCAACACGTCCTGCCATTCCAGATCGAGCGCGGCGCTGACCGGATCCGCATCGAGCCGCAGCGTGCCCGTGGCGGTGGCCACGCCCGCGACCTGCGGCGAGCGCAGCCGCAACGGATCGAGCGTCAGCGTCTTGCCGTCAAGACGGAACTGCGCCGGATCCAGCAACAATGTGTGGTCGTTGATGCCGAGCGCGCCCTGCAATTTGCCGCTGCGTGCGTCGCCCGTGCCGCGCAATTGCACGGCGAGCGCCTTGAACGATTCGGGCAGTTCTACGGGCAGCGCGCGCGCGTCGAACCTCGGCGCATTCAGCGCCATCGTCCACTGTTGGTTCGCATCGAGTTTCAACGTCGCCTGCAATGTCGCGCGCAGCGGCGAGGAAACCTTCGCGTCAAGGCGCGCGAGCAAACCGTCGGACCGCGTTTCCAGCTCGGCGACGTAGCGCCTGCCGTCCTGCGTCCAGTCCAGGCGTGCGTTGCCCTGACCGGGATATCCCGGCGCCAGCGCGATCGCGCCCTGCAATTCGACGGTGCCGTGCGGCGCCTGCATGCTCAAATGCTTGAGCAGCAATTGCCGCTGGCTCCACAGGCCCGCGAGCGCCAGGCGATCGGCGGTGAAAAGCTCCGCGTTGTCCTTTTTCACGTGCAGGCGCGTGATCTGCGCGTCGTCCAGCGCGATCGTCAGCGGCGGCTGCAACGAAAACGCGGAGCCTGGTTGCGAAGACGGGGTTCCCAGCGTCAGGTCGACGCCGTCGATGCG
This sequence comes from Pseudomonadota bacterium, assembly GCA_018241145.1. Classification (GTDB taxonomy): domain Bacteria; phylum Pseudomonadota; class Gammaproteobacteria; order Xanthomonadales; family Rhodanobacteraceae; genus 66-474. The sequence goes on from JAFEEJ010000107.1 coordinate 3,561, forward strand.
CGCGCGGGTGACGTGCAGCCGTCCGAACGGCAGGGCCCACGGCCGGAAGGCGAGCGAAACGGAATCGATCCGCAGGTCGTCGCCGCTGTCGTCGCGATACCGCACGCCGCGCACGGAAAGCCCGCGGGACAGGCTGCCGGAAGCCCCTGCGTAGCGGAATCCCCCATCGGTGAACGACGAGGCGCGATCGAGCGCGAAGCGCAA
>JAFEEJ010000108.1 GCA_018241145.1 Pseudomonadota bacterium
GGCCGCGCGCGTAGGGAAACCACGAGGCGACATCCGGAATGCCCAGCGCGCCGACCGTGTCCCACACGCCGATGAAACGGATGCCGACTTCGCGGGAGTGCTGCGCGCGGTACGCGACCGCCTGCGGATCGTCGGGCTTGACGTCGTTGCGGTAGAAATCGTAGGCGTCGTCCACCGCCTGCTGCGACACGTCGCCGGTCACGTCCGGCTTGAGCAGGCCGCACTTGCGGATCAGGCCGCCGGCGCTGCGCGCGCTGTAGGCGCCGCGGCTGAAGCCGAACAGGAAGATCTCGTCGCCCGGATTCCACTGCTGGCACAGCCAGCGGTAGCCCTGTTCGATGTTGCCCGACAATCCCATCCCGAATGCGCCGCCGAGCAGGTGCCCGATGCCGCGCTCGACCCCGACGCCCGCGATGTAGAACGCGATCTGCGCGGTGCCCGCGCCGTCATCCGGCGCAAGCAGCTGGTGCAGCCGCCAGACGTTGGTATTGGTCTCGACCTTGTTCCAGGTACCATCGAACAACACGATCAGCCGGCGTGCCATGGTCCCTCCCGATTCCTCGTGCGTGCCGCGCAGTGTGCGGCACGGCTTGCTCAATGGACGAGACGAAAATCGCGAAACCGCCGGTTCAGTCGCGCACTTGCGCCTGCAAATACGGCGTGAGTCCGATCTGCCCGACCAGGCTGAGCTGGGTTTCCAGCCAGTCGATGTGGTCCTCTTCGGATTTCATGATGGACGCGAAGATTTCGCGGCTGACGTAATCGCCGATCTGTTCGCAATGCGCGATCGCGGCCTTGAGGTCCGGCAGCGCTTCGGTTTCCAGCGCCAGGTCGCATTCGATCGCCTCGCGCGGGCCCTCGCCGACCTTCAGCTTGCCGAGCTTCTGCAGGTTGGGCAGGCCCTCCAGGAACAGGATGCGCTCGATCAGCCGGTCGGCGTGCTTCATCTCGTCGATCGATTCCGCGCGTTCGTGTTCGGCCAGCTCCTCGTAGCCCCAGTTCTTGTACATGCGGTAATGCAGGAAATACTGGTTGATCGCGGTCAGCTCGTTGCAGAGCACGCGGTTGAGGAATTCGATGACTTTGCGGTCGCCCTGCATGGTCCTCTCCTTGAGTCGGTTGCCGCGAAACACGCCGTCGGCGGAAACCGCCCGCGCATCGACGCACTATACCGCCAAGTCGGCGGGGCGAGGGAAACCGGCGGGAGGAGAAAGCGGCTCAGGCCGCGAGCGGAACGGCGTCGCCTTGCATGCAGGATTCCTGCAGGACGCGGCGCGCCTCGCCTTCGCAGCAACCGCAGCAATCGGCGCAACCGGTACGCGCCTGCAATTGCTCGAAGCACTCCACGCCGGCATCCACCGCGCGGCGGATGTCGTGATCGGTGACGGCGTTGCACAGGCAGACGTACATGCTGGGCTCCGTGGTTGCGGTGCCCATTCCAATGCAAATGAGAATGATTGTCAAGAACTTTCGCGAAGGCGGACAGCCCCGCCTCAGGCGCTGCGCCGTTGCGCCTTGGCCTGGTCCGACCGCACCAGTTCGATCTGCTCGAAATAGCCCGGATCGACCCCCGTAACGTACTGGCCGGAGAAGCAGGAATCGTCGAAATGCCGAAGCTTTTCGTTGCCTTCGGCCACCGCGTCGCGCAGGTCGTCGAGGTCCTGGTAGACCAGCCAGTCGGCACCGATCAGTTCGCGGATCTGCTCCACGCTGCGGCCGTGGGCGACCAGCTCGCTGGCGGCGGGCATGTCGATGCCGTACACGTTCGGATAGCGCACCGGCGGCGCGGCGGAGGCGAAATACACCTTGCCGGCGCCGGCTTCGCGCGCCATCTGCACGATCTGCTTGGACGTGGTGCCGCGCACGATCGAGTCGTCCACCAGCAACACGTTCTTGCCGCGGAATTCCAGCGGAATCGGATTGAGCTTGCGCCGCACCGAACGCGTGCGCTCGCCCTGCCCCGGCATGATGAAGGTGCGGCCGATGTAGCGGTTCTTGACGAAACCCTCGCGGAACGGCACGCCCAGCGCCGCCGCGAGCGTGGAGCCGGCGGTGCGCGAGGTGTCGGGGATCGGGATGACCGCGTCGATGTCGTGGTCGGGGCGTTCGCGCAGGATTTTCGCGGCGAGTTTTTCGCCCATGCGCAGGCGCGCCTTGTACACCGACACGTCCTCGATCATCGAATCCGGTCGCGCCAGATAGACGTATTCGAAAATGCACGGCGCGTGCACCGCGCCTTCGGCGCAGCGGCGTGACACCACGTTGCCGTCGAAGTCGATGAACACCGCTTCGCCCGGCGCGATGTCGCGCACGCGCCTGAACCCGAGGATGTCGAACGCGACCGATTCGGACGCGACCGCGACTTCCTTGCCGTCCGCCGTCATGCGCTCGCCCAGCACCAGCGGGCGGATGCCGTGCGGATCGCGGAACGCCAGCAGGCCGTAATCGAGGATCAAGGCGATGCAGGCGTAACCGCCTTTCGCGCGCGCGTGCACGCCGGCCACGGCCTTGAACAGGTGATCCGGCGTCAGCCGATGACGTTCCTGGATCTGCAATTCGTGCGCGAGGATGTTGAGCAGGATTTCCGAATCGGAATCGGTATTGATGTGGCGGCGGTCATCCTCGAACATCTCGCGCCGCAGTTCTTCGGTATTGATCAGGTTGCCGTTGTGCGCGAAGGCGATGCCGTAGGGCGAGTTGACGTAGAACGGCTGCGCTTCCTCGGTATTCTCCGCGCCCGCGGTGGGATAGCGGCAATGGCCGATGCCGATGCGGCCGCGCAGGTCGCGCATGTCCTGCGCGCCGAACACGTCGCGCACCAGCCCCGCGCCGCGATGCAGGCGCAGCCGGTTGCCATCGACCGTGGCGATGCCCGCGGCGTCCTGCCCGCGGTGCTGCAGGACGGTCAGCCCGTCATACAGCGCGGTCGCGACTTCGGTCCTGCCGACGATGCCGATGATTCCGCACATTGGGAGTTACGCTCCAGAAAAAACGACTTTCTCGCTACGCACAAGCCCGGTCATGCATCCACAACCCCCGCATCGCCATGAAGACGCGATGCTGCCCCCTTTACTCA
>JAFEEJ010000109.1 GCA_018241145.1 Pseudomonadota bacterium
CGACGAAGTGGAGGCCGCGCTGCTGGGCGAACGTTTCCCGCCGCGCGTGCGCGCCAGTTCCACCAAGGGTTACACCGGGCACACGCTGGGCGCGGCCGGCGGACTGGAAGCGGCGTTCGCGTTGATGGCGATCGAACGGGGCCTGATCCCCGGCAACCTCGGTTGCACCCAACCGGAAGCCGCGTGTGCGCGGCAACTCGCCTTGCGGAGCGAACGGCGCGAGGTGCGCGTGGCGCTGTCCAACTCGTTCGGCTTCGGCGGCAACAACGCCTGTCTGGCGTTTGCGCGGGCGGATTTCGAATGACCCCCTTGCGCCTGAACATCGAAGGCATCGGCGCGTGGGCGCGTGGAGTGCCGGATTGGCCGGCCTTGCGCGCCATCCTGCGCGGTGAATGCGATTTGCGCGAAGACGCGCCCTCGAAACCCGCGGCCGCCGTCTTGCCGCCGGCCGAACGCCGGCGCGCGCCCGAAGCGGTGCTGCTGGCCGCGGAAGTTTCGGCACAGGCGTGCGCGATGTCGCGGCGCGACCCGGCTTCGTTGCCGTGCGTGTTCGCATCCACGCACGGAGAACTCGCGATCACCGACTATCTGTGCGCGACGCTCGGCGCCGCGCCGCGCGAATTGTCGCCGACCAGGTTCCACAACTCGGTGCACAACGCGCCGGCCGGCTACTGGACCATCGCCACGCATTGCGAACGCGCATCCAGCGCCGTGACGGGCTGGCACGCGAGCTTCGGTGCGGGCTTGCTGGAAGCCGCGCTGCTGGCTGCCGCGGAACCAGCCCCGGTGCTGTTCGCGGCTTACGACACCGCATCGACCGGGCCGCTGGCGGAAATGACGCGCACCATGTTGCCGTTCGGCACGGCGTTCGTGCTGTCGCCCTCGCAAGTTCCTAACCCCGGACCCGCTATGGTGATGCGCATCCGCGCCGGGGAGACCCCGCTTCCGATGCCCGATGTCGCCATGGCCCTGCAACCGCTCGCCGCGGACAATCCGCTCGACGCACACGCGCTGGCCCTGCTTGCCGCGCTGGCGGGCGACGCGCCTGCGCGGATGACGCTGCCCGCCGCACCCGGGCTGCTGCTGGATCTGGAGATCCACCCATGAGCGCCGCACCACGTTTCTGCGTGCTGATCCCCTGCCTGAACGAGGAGCGCGCGATCGGCCCGCTGTTGCAATCGGTGCTTGCGCATTGCGACGACGTGATCGTGGTCGACGATGGTTCCGACGACCGCACGCCGCAGATCGTTTCCGCGCTGCCGGTCACCCTGCTGCGGCATCCGCAGCGGCGCGGCAAGGGCGAAGCCTTGCGCACCGGCTTTCGCGAAGCGCTGGCGCGCGGGTACGACGCGGTGCTGACGATGGACGGCGACGGCCAGCACCTGGCCGCCGACATCCCGCGGATCGTGGATGCGGCGGCGTGTTATCCGGGCCACATCGTGATCGGCGCGCGCATGCTCAATCGCACGCAGCAGCCGGGAGCGCGCCATGCCGCCAACAATTTCGCCGACTGGGGCATCAGCTGGGGCTGCGGCCGCCCGATCGCCGATACCCAGAGCGGGCAACGCTGGTATCCGCGCGCGGCGGTCGAACTGGTGGACCTGCGCTCGCAGGATTTCGTGTTCGAAGCCGCGGTGCTGATCGCGGCCTCGCGCGACCTCGACATGGGCGTGGTTTCGATACCGATCGAATCGCGTTACCAGGGGGAATTCCGGCTCTCGCACTTCCGCCCCATCCGCGATGTCTCCCGCATCACGCTCTACACGATCGGCCGCGTGATCCACTATCGCGACATCGTCGCGAGCTATCGCCGCTCGCACGGACCGCCGCCGCTGGTGCACGATCCGGAAGGGCGGTGCGGGGCCACGGCAACCGCGGCCGCCACGCCACCGGGCTGAGCCGGGCGTTCGCCGAAGTCCCGCCTATTTCTCTTTCAACGCGATCGCGTGGATGCCCGCGCTGTTGAGGCGCTGCTTGGCCGCTTCCAGATCGGTGGCGGAGGCAAACGGCCCCAGCCGCACGCGATTCCAGGTCTGGCCATTGATGGTGACCGGCTGCACGCTCGCGCTGAAACCCTGCAACGCGAGCTTGGCCTTCATCGCGTCGGCGTCCGCGCCGCTCGGGAAGGAACCGACCTGCAGCAGGTACCCCGCGCCGCCCCCGGCATTGGGCGGCGCCGCCGGCGCCTGCGCTGCCGCCGGCGCCGCCGGGTTGTTGGCCGCGGAGGCTTTCTGCTGTTCCGCTTTCGCCTGTGCCGACAACTGGGCGTCCGGGATCACCACTTCCTTTTCCGGCAGCACCGAATAGAAATCGTAGGTGGGCTTGTTGTCGGATTTGCCGGTCTGGTCGGCGATGCCGGGCGCGCTGGCCTGTGGCGCGCTGGCCTGCGGATTGGGCTGGGGCTGGTCGTGCCTGCGCAGGTTCGGCGCATAGCCGCCCCATACCGCGACCGCGCACAGCACGACGCCGGCGATCAGGCCGCCGCCGAACAACATCCAGCCCGGGACTCCGCCATTGCGCACTGCCTGCCTGCCGTTGCCGCGTTTGTTTGCCATCGATGTTCCGGATCAGTGGGTGGATTCCATCGGTCATGCGTCGCACGCGCCCTGCCGGCGAGGCGGGCGCATCCGCGCGGCGCACATTATCGAACGTTTACATCGTCTCGGGCGCGTCCAGTCCGAGCAGTTGCAGGCCGTTCGCCAGCACCTGGCGGGCGCCGAACGCGAGCGCGAGGCGCGCGTCGCGCAAGCTTTCGTCTTCCACCAGGATCTGTTCGGCGTTGTACCAGCCATGGAAGGCCTGCGCGAGTTCGCGCAGGTATTGCGCCAGCAGGTGCGGTTCCAGATTGACGGCAGCGGCTTCCAGCATTTCCGGGAAGCGCGTGATTTCCGCGAGCAGCGCCTGCGCGTGCGCGCTGTCGAGGCGGTGCAATTGCGCGAGCGCCGGCTTGCGGTCGAACACGATCGAGCGCTCGTGCATCTGCCGCTGCACGCTGCAGATGCGCGCGTGCGCGTACTGGATGTAGTACACGGGATTGTCGAGGCTCTGCGAACGCGCCAGGTCGACATCGAACACCAGCTGCGAATCGCTCTTGCGCGCGATCAGGAAGTAGCGCGTCGCGTCGCGGCCGACCTCGTCGATCAAGTCGCGCAGGGTGACGTAGCTGCCCGCGCGCTTGGAGATCTTCATCTCCTCGCCGCCGCGCATCACGGTCACCATCTGGTGCAGCACGTATTCCGGCCAGCCTTCGGGAATGCCGAGATCGAGCGCCTGCAACCCCGCGCGCACGCGCGCCAGAGAACCGTGGTGGTCGGCGCCGAGCTCGGTGATCGCGCGCCGGTAGCCGCGCTCCCACTTGCTGAAATGGTAGGCCACGTCCGGCACGAAATAGGTCCAGCTGCCGTCGGACTTGCGCATCACGCGGTCCTTGTCATCGCCGAAATCCGTGGACTTCAGCCACAACGCGCCTTCCGCTTCGTAGGCGTGGCCTTCCGCGACGATGCGATCGACGGCCTGGTCGAGCTTGCCGTCGGTGCGCAGCGAGGACTCCAGAAAATGCACGTCGAAATGCACGCCGAAC
>JAFEEJ010000010.1 GCA_018241145.1 Pseudomonadota bacterium
GCACATGCTGAGCGGCATCGAGGATGCCGGCAGGTGGAGCTTGATCCGGCGCGCCGCGCCTTCCCCTGCCAGCGCGGCAGAGGCTTCTTCGGAAACGCTCGAAGACATCGCACGCGTGCTGCTGCCGCGCCGGCAACTCGCATCGTGGAGTTCGCTCGGCACGAACGCGGTCAATGATGCGCCGAAGCTGACTTCGCGCGCGCAGGCGATCGCGGACCATCTCGCGCAACACGGCGCGTCGTTCTTCGACGAGATCGTGGACGGCACGCGCCTGCTGCATGCGGAAGCCGAGGACGCGCTGGCCGAACTGGTCGGCGCCGGGCTGGTAGGCGCCGACAGTTTCTCGGGCCTGCGCGCGATGCTGCTGCCCTCGTCGAAGCGCAACAATGGCCGTCATCGGCGCCTGCGCCGGCACATGCTGAGCGGCATCGAGGATGCCGGCAGGTGGAGCTTGATCCGGCGCGCCGCGTCTTCCCCTTCCCCTGCCAGCGCGGCAGGGGCTTCTCCGGAAACGCTCGAAGACATCGCGCGCGTGTTGCTGCGCCGCTGGGGCGTGGTGTTCTGGACGCTGTTGCAGCGAGAAGCGGCGTGGCTGCCGCCGTGGCGCGAGTTGCGGCGCGTCTACCAGAGGCTGGAAGCGCGCGGCGAAATCCGCGGCGGACGTTTCGTGTCGGGCATGGCCGGCGAACAGTTCGCCCTGCCCGAAGCGATCGGCGCATTGCGCACCGCGCGCAAGACGCACGACGAAAACCTGATCGCGATCAGCGGCGCCGATCCGCTGAACCTGGTCGGCAGCGTGCTGCCCGGCGAAAAAGTTCCGGCGCTCGCCGGTTCACGCGTCGTGTTACGCGACGGCCTGCCGCTGGCGCGTTGCGTGGCCGGCGAGGTCACGTTGCTGGCGGAACTGCCGGCTGACGACGAACGTGCCGTGCGCGCATGCCTGCGCGGGGCGGCGCACGGTGTTTCCGTGTCGGCGTGATCTCGTCATGCTGGCGACGCGGGAAGCGGCCATCGGTAGCCGCGTTGTGAGGGGCGAGGAAGGCCGGAATCCAGTTTCGTTGGATGCGTCATTCCAGGGCCGCGCGGAACCCGGAATCTGCTTTTCTCCGCAAGATTGTTTCGGTTCCGCTCGCTGCCGCGAGCGGGCGACTTTTGTTTCGGCAAAAGTCGCCAAAACCATTGCGCGCGGGCATGAGAACGGCAAGCAGTCGTCCTGAATCGCTTTCCTGCCCGCACATCCCTGTGCGGGCGTTCGTCAGCGCAGCCGATGCCATTCAAGGCATCGGCTGGCGCGCTGCCTCACCCTCGGTGCTCGCCGAACGGCGGCTGCGCCGAACTCGCGCATCCATGCGCTCGAACATGCGGCGCTTGCTCCGCCGTTCGGCTGCGCGCCTCGGCGTCATGCACGGCGC
>JAFEEJ010000110.1 GCA_018241145.1 Pseudomonadota bacterium
AGCGACTTCCGGTTTCCGTCTCCCGTTTTCCCGGGTTTCAGCACGTCGCCGGCGCGCAACGGGCGACCGAACGGCCCCAGCGCCGCGTTCACATCGAGGCTGCGGCTGCCCAGCACGGGTTCGAAATCGAAGCCGCCGCGCACCGCGAGATAGGCGCGGCAGCCCGTGCGCGCCGCGCCCAGCGCGAGCGTTTCGCCGGTGCGTACGCGCAGCGGCGACCACATCGGTCGTTCGTCGGCGCCGATGCGCACGGACAACGGCGCGCCGGTCACCGCGATCCATGCGTCTTCGTCGAAACGCAGGGTCGGGCCGAGCAGGGTGGTTTCCAGCGTGCAGGCTTCGCGCGGATTGCCGGCCAGCGCATTGGCGAGGCGCAACGCCGGTACGTCGAACGCGCCGGCGCGGCCGATGCCGAGGTGCATCCAGCCGGTGCGGCCGAGGTCCTGCGGCGTGGTCAGCCATCCGGGCTTGAGGATTTCGATGCTCACGTCGATTCGCGCGAGCGTCCCCGATCGCGAAGATCGACGGCCGCGCGCGGAGCGGTTGGATGCGGATCGCGATTCTCCGCACCGTCTTCGCGGAGCGCGGCAAATTCCGTTTCGTCGATCGCGCGAAAGCGCACGCGGTCGCCCGGCGCCAGCAGGCAGGGCGGCTCGCGCGCGGCGTCGAACAGGACCATCGGCGTGCGGCCGATGACCTGCCAGCCGCCGGGCAGCTCGCGTGGATAGATGCCGGTCTGCGCGCCGCCGATCGCCACCGAACCGGCCGGCACGCGCGTGCGCGGCGTTTCGCGGCGCGGCGTGTGCAAGGCGGGATCGAGTCCCAGCAGGTACGGAAACCCCGGTGCGAAGCCGAGCATCGCGACGTGGTATTCCGCCGCGGCGTGCCGCGCGATGAACTCTTCCGCGCCGAGGCGCGCGTGCCGCGCGGCCTCGCCCAGGTCCGGACCGCAGGCGCCGCCGTAGCGGACCGGGATCTCGACGATGCGCGACGTTGGCAGGGCAGGAGGAGGCGATTGCGCGTCGCGCAGGATCGAATCGATGGCGGCCAGCAACCGCGCATGCGGTGCGGTTTCCGGGTCATGCGGATCGATCCGCACGAATGGATCGAAGCGCAGCAGCAGGCTGGCGTACGCCGGCGCGAGGTCGATGACCGCCGCGAGGTTGGCCGCACGCAATTGCGTCGCCGCCGCGTGGACGCGTGCATTGGTCGCCGCATCGATCGCGTCGCCGAAGCGCAGCAGCAGCGCGTCTTCGGACAACGGTTCGGCGGCGTAATCCATGTTCAACCGCCCATCGGCAGGGGAGGCTTCAAGGGCGGCGCCGGAACGTTCCGCAGCTGGTCGATCCTTCGCTCGCGCATGTCCGCCGCATAGCTAACGGCCGCGCCCTTCCCCCACACGGGTTCCGGCCACGCCGCGTCGCCGACGCGCCGCGCCACCACGTGCACGTGCAGTTGCCGCACGACGTTGCCGAGCGCGCCGAGGTTGATCTTGTCGCAAGGGGCGACGTGGCGCAGCAGCGCCATCGCGCGATGGATCTCCTGCAGCAACAGCATTTGTTCCGCATCGCGCAGTTCATCGAGCTCGGACAGGCGCGGCCTGCGCGGCACCAGGATCAGCCATGGGAACCTCGCATCCTCCATCAGCAGCAGGCGCGACAATGGCCAGTCCGCGACGAAGGCCGTATCCGCGGCGAGCCGCGGATCGAGTTCGAAACCGGATTCCGCGTGCCCGCTCATGCGGAGCGCGCAAGATGGGTGGCGAAGAAATCGAGCGTCCGTTGCCGCGCGAGTGTCGCGGCGGCCTCGTCGTAGTGGGCAGGATCGACGTCGCGATTGAATGCGTGTCCGGCGCCTTCGTACACGTAGAGGGGAGCGTCCGGATACGCCTTGCGATGTTTCTCGATCGCCTCTGGCGGGATGGATGGGTCCGCCGCGCCGAAATGGAACATCACCGGCGCCTGCAACGATTGTCCGAGGAACGACACGTTGCGCGCGCCGTAGTAGCTCACGGCCGGGAAACCCAGGCGCTGCGCGGCCAGCAGCGCGACGGTGCCGCCCCAGCAATAGCCGACCACGCCGGTCCTGCCTGAGGACCGGATCGATTCCGCCGCGCTTGCGACCGCTTCGACGGCACGGTCCAGACCGATCTCGTTGACCAGGTCGCGGCCCTTGCCCATGCCGGCGTCGTCGTAGCGCAATTCCAGGTCCTGCTCGACGAAATCGAAGAAGGCCGGAGCGATCGCGGTATAGCCCGCCGCCGCGAAACCGTCCACCACGCCGCGCATGTGCGCGTTGACGCCGAAGATTTCCTGCACCACCACGATGCCGCCTTGCGGTTCGCCGCGCGGTTTGGCGAGATACGCGCCGATGCAATGCATGCCGGCGGTGTTGAGGTTGATGCGCTCGCCCATGTGCGGCTCCCGAAGCGATCCTCGCTCCAGCCTACTACGGTAGCGCGATCCCGGCCGTCACTCCGCCGCGGTGGTCGTGTATTTCTTCGCGAGTTGCCGGAAGCCCGGATCGCTTCGCAGCGGCTGGTACATCGGATTGACCGCCAGGTCGTTGCAACCGACCGGTTGCGCGGGACAGTGGTCCTCCAGCAGCCGCATCGCGGACGAGTTTTCGCCGAGCGCAAGGTAGAGCTGCAGCAGGTTGCCCGCCACTTCCGGATTGGACCGATGCGTGGCGAGCAGGTCCAGCGCGGTGAGCGCCTGCGGCCGCGACGCCGGATCGGCAAGCGCGCCATAGACGAGGCGGCCCGTGTCCACCTGCTGCTGGTCTACCGGAGTGGAAGGTTGCACCAGATCGAAGGCCGCGGCGATCTTGTCGTTCCGGTGCAATTGCTGGTAGGCGAAAGCGAGGCCGAACGCACTGTCGACATCTTTCGGGTCCAGCTTCAGCAGGGTCTCGTCGGCGGTCACGACCAGATCGGGATCGCCGAGATCCTGTGCCGCCACGGCGAGGTTGTTCCACGCGATTTCGTTGGCGGGATCCAGCAGCGTGGCCTCGCGGTATTGCGCCATCTGTGCCTTCAACGGCAACACGATGCCGTAGTCGATGTGCGCGGGCACGTTGCTGGGATCGAGCGCGAGTGCCTTGCGAAATGCCGAGCGCGCCTTGTCAAGATCGGGCGGGTCGCTGCTGATGTTCGCGTTGCCGACCGCGACCCAGGCATCGGCATTGCGCGGATCGAGTTCGACCGCCTTCTGCGCTTCCGCGCGGATGGTCGGCTGGTTCTCCGCAAGCGACAGGTTGGAATGCTCGGTCAACACCAGCAGGGTGCGCGAGAGCAGCGCGTGCGCCTCGGCGTACTCCGGATCGAGCGCGATCGCCTGCTGGAAGTAGTCGCGCGCCTGCGCCAGGCTCGCGGCGTTCTCCTTCTTGGCGAGTTGGCGGCCCCGGAGCACCAGTTCGTGCGCCCTGGGATCCGTCGTGCGGCCGGTCGCAAGATCGGACTGGGCGAACCTGACTTCGAGCGCGCGCGCGATCGCTTCCGAAACCTGGTCCTGCATCCTGAAGATGTCCTTGAGCGAACCGTCGTAGTGCGCGGCCCACAGCTGGTAGCCGGTGACCGCGTTGACCAGTTCCGCCGTGATCCGCACGTCGTCGCCGTCGCGCAGGATGCTGCCGTGCACGACATTGGCGACGTTCAGGCGCTTGCCGACATCGGTCGCGGTCAGTGCGGCGTCGCGCAACGTCGAAGCGGTATCCCACGCGATCACGCGCAGCGCCGGATTCTCGCCCAGCGCGCCGGTGAGTTCCTCGGTGATGCCGTCGCTGAAATAGGCCTGCTTCGGATCGCCGCCGAGGTTCTTGAACGGCAGCACCACCAGCGAATCCTTCGGCGGATTGAAGGCGACGGCTTCGTTCGAATCCATGCCGACGGTGGAAACCTGCCGTCGAACGAAATAGCCCGACGCCAGCAGCACCACCGCGATCGCCAGCACGCCGATGATGGCGAAATCCAGTTTGCGCGCGGTGGACTGCGCGATGGACTCGCCCGGCGCGACTTCGCTCTCGCGCTTGATGCCCCGCGGGGTGAATTCGTAGAACCAGGCGAATGCCAGCCAGAACGGGAAGCCGATGATGGCGGCGATCAGGAACCAGCGCGTGGTCCATTCCGGCAGGTCGAGCGCGGGGGTGAGCTGCGAAATGCCCTGCGCCAGCGCCCAGGTCGCGCCCACGTACAGCACCGCCGCTCGCAGCACGTTGCGGCGCCTGAGTTCCGAGAGGAAGGAGCGACGATCCGTCACCACGTCCGGACTCCCGAGCGCGGGCGTTGCCCGCCGCGTGATGATACCGGCACGGACGGCCCGCCCGCTAGAATGCACGGTCGCCTCGCCGCCCCGCCTTCCCGCGCATGTCCACGCCCACACCCAAAGTCGGTTTCGTCAGCCTCGGCTGTCCCAAGGCGCTGGTGGATTCCGAGCGCATCCTCACGCAGTTGAAGGCCGAGGGTTACGAGATCGTGCCGCGTTACGACAAGGCCAACGCGGTGATCGTCAACACCTGCGGCTTCATCGACGCGGCGGTGCAGGAATCGCTGGACGCGATCGGCGAAGCGCTGCACGAGAACGGACGCGTGATCGTGACCGGTTGCCTCGGCAAGCGCGATGCGTTGATCCGCGAGGCCTACCCCGACGTGCTGGCGATCACCGGTCCGCAGGATTACGCGAACGTGATGGGCGCGGTGCACGCGGCGCTGCCGAAGCCGCACGATCCGTTCGTCGATCTGGTGCCGGACACGGGCATCAAGCTGACGCCGAAACACTACGCGTACCTGAAGATTTCCGAGGGCTGCAACCACCGCTGCACGTTCTGCATCATCCCGTCGATGCGCGGAAACCTGGTGTCGCGGCCGATCGACGAAGTGCTGGTCGAAGCCGAAAAGCTCGTGCGTTCCGGTGTCAAGGAACTGCTGGTGATTTCGCAGGACACCAGCGCGTATGGTGTGGATTTGAAATACGCCGAACGCGCGTGGCGCGGCAGTCCGTATGCA
>JAFEEJ010000111.1 GCA_018241145.1 Pseudomonadota bacterium
CATCGATTTCGGCGTGGTGATCGCGACGCCGGACGCGATGCGCGTGGTCGGCAAGCTCGGCCAGTTGCTCGGTCCGCGCGGCCTGATGCCGAACCCCAAGGTCGGCACCGTGACCCCGGACGTGGTCGGTGCGGTGAAGAACGCCAAGGCGGGCCAGGTGCGTTATCGCAACGACAAGGCCGGCATCGTGCATTGCTCGATCGGCAAGGTGAATTTCGAGATCAACGCGCTCAAGGAAAACCTCGACGCGCTGGTCGCCGACCTGATGAAGGCCAAGCCGTCCACGGCCAAGGGCCAGTACCTGCAGAAGGTGTCGCTGTCGAGCACGATGGGTCTGGGCGTGGCCGTGGATCCTTCCACGCTCGCCACCACGCCGGCGCATTGATGTGACGGCAGGATGCCGTCATCCCTGACAGCACATGGGCGAGACGCCGCGTTTGCGGGATGCATTGAATCGCATACCGCGCGGCGGCAAGCGCCGGCGGCAGGAGCCGAAGGCCGGGTCACTTGCTGAAGCAGGGATGCCGGAGCGAACGCCGAAAGGCGGCCCGCAGGGCGGATCGCAGGATGCGATCGATATATGACGTTCGAAAGTTGGCGATCCGGCGATCGCCAGCTGGTTCAATTTGAGGGCGAGGCCGCGCGGGTTTGCGCGGTGCAGCCGTCAAAGACCGCAGGCGGCGGGTGGATCGGCGGAATCGGTCCATGCGCCTCAAACGAAGTCGCTGCAAAAGACTTCAGCCTGCGCAGATGGTGTCGCCCGCGAAGGTATGCCGAAAGGTTGATCCAGAGCGGCCGCACTGGTTGACGCCGCAAGGCGTCGACGGATCGCGAAGGATCGCGATCCGCAATCGTTTTGGATTCCGTGCGCGGATGCGCAGGGGAATCCGGTTCGGAGAAAGCAATGCCGCTCAATCTTGCACAGAAGAAAGAGCTCGTTGCCGAACTGGCGAACGTGGCCGCCAAGGCGCACTCGCTGGTCGCCGCGGAGTACGCGGGTCTCACGGTCGGGCAGCTCACCGAGCTGCGCAGGAAGGCACGCACATCGGGTGTGTTCGTGAAGGTCGCGAAGAACACCCTGGTGCGGCGTGCGGTGGACGGAACCGGGTACGAGTGCACGAAAGAGCAACTCACCGGTCCGCTGCTGTATGCCTTCTCGACCGAGGATCCGGGTGCCGCCGGGCGGCTGGTCAAGGAGTACGCCAAGGCCAACGACAAGCTGAAGCCGAAGCTGGTCTCGATCGGCGGCAAGGCGTATCCCGCCTCGCACGTCGACGTGCTGGCCTCGTTGCCGACGCGCGATCAGGCGCTGTCGATGCTGCTCAGCGTGCTGGTACAGCCCGCCACCATGCTGGTGCGCGTGTTGGCCGAGCCCGCAACGCAGGTCGCGCGCGTGATCAACGCGGCCGGCCAGGCCAAGGCGGCTTGACGCATCGCAAAGTTCGGATGAGCCCGCTTTTCAATCGATCAACCATTCAAACCGTTCCAGGAGTAGAGAGTCATGTCACTGAGCAATGAACAGATCATCGACGCGATCGCGTCCAAGTCCCTCGTCGAGGTGATGGAGCTGGTCAAGGCGATGGAAGAGAAGTTCGGCGTGTCCGCCGCGGCCCCGGTGGCCGTGGCCGCCGCGCCTGCCGCCGGCGGCGGTGCCGCCGCTGCCGCCGAAGAGAAGACCGAGTTCACCGTGGTGCTGGCCGCCACCGGCGAGAAGAAGGTCGAAGTGATCAAGGCGGTCCGCGCCATCACGGGCCTGGGCCTGAAGGAAGCCAAGGATCTGGTGGAAGGCGCCCCGCAGAACGTCAAGGAAGGCGTGAGCAAGGACGAAGCGGAGAAGTTCAAGAAGGAACTCGAGGCCGCCGGTGCCAAGGTGGAATTGAAATGAGTGCAGGATGCACTCATCCCGGCCAGTACATGGACGCACGCTGAGCCGGGATCCAGCGCCTTTGAAAAGCGAAGTCACTGGATTCCCGCTTTCGCGGGAATGACGAAACCCTCAGGCTGGGAGCGCAAGCTCCCGGCCTGAGGCCGTTGCAGCAGTCAATCACACGAGTTGTCAGCTGGAAGTAGCGGGAGACGGGCGTGCTGGTGCCGGCAATACCAGCGACTTCCAGGTGACCACTCGGATTTCCCTTCGATCGCGCCACGCGATCCAACGAAGATCGAGGCTTTACATCCCATGAGCCAGTATTCCTTTACCGAAAAGAAACGCATCCGCAAGGATTTCGGCAAGCGTCCGCCCGTGCTGGACGTGCCCAACCTGCTGACCATCCAGACCGATTCCTACCGCGATTTCCTGCAGGCGGACGTCGCGCCCGGAAAGCGCCATGACAAGGGTCTGCAGGCCGCGTTGAAGTCGGTGTTCCCGATCAGCAGTTACAGCGGCAACGCCGCGCTCGAATACGTCGACTATCGCTTCGGCGAGCCGGCGTTCGACGAGCGCGAATGCCGCATGCGCGGCATGAGCTACGGCGCGCCGCTGCGCGTGACCGTGCGGCTGGTGATCTACGACAAGGACAGCCCGGCGTCGAAGAAGGCCGTGAAACTGGTGAAGGAGCAGGAGGTCTACATGGGCGAAATCCCGCTCATGACCGACACCGGCACCTTCATCGTCAATGGCACCGAGCGCGTGATCGTGTCGCAGCTGCACCGTTCGCCCGGCGTGTTCTTCGACCACGACAAGGGCAAGACGCACAGCTCCGGCAAGCTGCTGTATTCCGCGCGCATCATCCCCTACCGCGGTTCGTGGCTGGATTTCGAATTCGACCCGAAGGACGCGTTGTTCACCCGCATCGACCGCCGCCGCAAACTGCCGGTCACGGTGCTGCTGCGCGCGCTCGGTTACAGCAACGAGGAAATCCTCGACATCTTCTTCGAGCACAACGTGTTCCACCTGGACACGGCCGAGCACGTCAAGCTCGACCTGGTGCCGGAGCGCCTGCGCGGCGAAACCCTGAACTTCGACCTGGTGGCCGACGGCAAGGTGCTGGTGGAAGCCGGCAAGCGCATCACCGCGCGGCACGTGCGCGCGCTGAAGGACGCGAAGATCAAGACGCTGGAAGTTCCCGACG
>JAFEEJ010000112.1 GCA_018241145.1 Pseudomonadota bacterium
CTTGCCGACGATCAGGCCACCGCGCGGGCCGCGCAGCGTCTTGTGCGTGGTCGAAGTCACGACATGCGCATGCGGCAACGGCGACGGATACACGCCTGCCGCAACCAGCCCGGCTACGTGCGCCATGTCCACGAACAGGTAGGCGCCGACCTTGTCGGCGATCGCGCGGAAACGCGCCCAGTCCATGATCTGCGAGTACGCGCTGAAACCTGCTACGACCATCTTCGGCTTGTGCTCGACGGCGAGTTTTTCGATCGCGTCGTAATCGACCAGGCCCTGGTCGTTGACGCCATACTGCACGGCATGCAGCACCTTGCCGGAAAGATTCGGCTTGGCGCCGTGGGTCAGGTGCCCGCCATGCGCGAGACTCATGCCGAGGATGGTGTCGCCGGGATTGAGCAACGCGAAATAGACGGCCTGGTTGGCCTGCGAACCCGAATGCGGCTGCACGTTCGCATAGTCGCAGTCGAACAACTGCTTCAGGCGATCGATCGCAAGCTTTTCCGCGACGTCCACGTATTCGCAGCCACCGTAGTAACGCTTGCCCGGATAGCCTTCGGCGTACTTGTTGGTCAGCACCGACCCTTGCGCTTCCAGCACGCGCGGGCTGGCGTAATTTTCGGAAGCGATCAGCTCGACGTGGTCTTCCTGGCGCTGCTTCTCTTCCATGATCGCGGTGGCGAGCGCGTCGTCGTAACCGGCAATCCGCATGTCGTGGCTGTACATCGCGATCCTCTGCAAGGCCTGAACGAATGCGAATCTTAGCCCTTCCGGCACATCGGCGCTGGCCCCGCGGCTTTTACAATCGTCCGCTTTCGTGGACCACGGAGCCACCCATGGCTACCCGATTGCGCTGGAGCGGCATCCTGTGCGCACTGGCATTGCTGATGGCGCCGCTGGCGGCAATCGCCACGACCCCGCACGGCGTCGGCTTCGCGCCGATCACGATCCACGATCCGGTCAACGGCGGCACGATGCCGGGCTATGTGTTCTACCCGACCACGCAGCCGTCGCAGGTCACGTGGCGCGGCCCCTACGAACTGCACGCCACGCCCGGCGCGAAGCCCATTCCCGGCGCCAAGCCGCTGGTGGTGATCTCGCACGGCCATGGTGGTTCGGACCTCGGCCACCACGATCTCGCGGTGTATCTGGCAAGGCATGGCTTCATCGTCGCCACGCTGGAACATCCCGGGGACAACTTCCACGACATGAGCGGCACCGGTACCGCCGCCGTGCTGGACGGCCGGCCGATCCAGGTCAAGGCCACGATCAGCATGTTGCTCGGCGACCCGCATTGGAAAGCGCTGATCGATCCGGTCCGCATCGGCGTCGCCGGATTTTCCGCGGGCGGCTACACCGCCCTGATGGTCGTCGGCGCGGTGCCGCGCTTCGACCGCTTCATTCCCTATTGCAAGCGCCATCCGGAAGACACCGGCACGTGCGGCACGCCCGACCAGATCGCCGCGATGCTGCGCGAATCCGGGCAGCCAACGATGGAGGCGTACATGGGCGCGGTGCAAAAGGACCTCGCACGCTGGGGCGGGACCGCCGACCCACGCGTGCAGGCCGCCTTCGCGATGGCGCCGCTGGGCCTGGTCTTCGACAAGGCGGGCCTGGCTTCCATCGATCGGCCGGTGTTCCTGTATTACGGCGAGCACGACGAGGTTCTTCCGCCGGAGTACAACGTCCTGCACATCGCGCCGCTCATCAAGACGCTCGCCGGCATCAAGATGATCCCGAAGGCCGGCCACTACGTGTTCCTGTCGCCGTGCTCGCCGCAACTGGCGAAAGATGCTGCCGACATTTGCAAGGATCCGCCGGGCGTCGACCGCGCCGCGGCGCATCGCCGGATCGACGCCGACGCGCTGGCGTTCTTCCGCAAGACGCTCGGAAACGCCACGCACTGAATCTATCCTCGGGCCGCTTCGTCCTGCGCCATGCGGGGCAAATCGCGCCGGTACAACGCCGACACCATCACGTAGCTGATGATCATCAGCAGCAGCCACGAGCCGATCTTTTCCGGCGGTACCATGTGCCACGCGCGATGCTGCGCGGGGTACATCCACGCGCGGGTGAAGGTGCCGAGGTTCTCGGCAAACCAGATGAACAGCGCGACCAGCATGAAGCCCAGCAGCAGCGGCATGCGGCGGTATTTACGGCGCACGCGATAGTGCACTTGGCACGGTCCGAACATCCATGCGACCGCGACGAACAGCAGCCAGCGGAAATCGATGCCGTAGTGGTCGGCAAAGAAGTTGAGGTAGATCGCCATCGCGAGTAATGCCGTGTGGCTCCAGCGCGGATGCCGCGTGAAACGGAATTCGAACAGCCGCCACGCGCGCGCGATGTAGCTGCCGACCGACGCGTACATGAATCCGGTGAACAGCGGCACGCCGCCGACGTGCAGCAGCGACGGTCCCGGATACATCCACGAACCGGTCGCGGTCTTGAACAGTTCCATCACCGTGCCGGTGACGTGGAACAGCACGATCACCGCGGCCTCGCGGCGGGTTTCGAGGCCGCTCGTGAGCAACGCGACCTGGATCGCCACGGCCGCGAGCGTCACGAAATCGTAGCGCGCCATCGGGGCGTGCTCCGGCCAGAACCGCCAGGTCGCGATCAGCAACGCCAGCATCAGCGCACCGAACAGGCATGCCCACGCCTGCTTGAGGCCGAACCAGAACAGTTCGTGCACGAATACGGCGGACCTGCCGCCGCGCGAAGCACGCGCCGCGATCCGGCGGTCGATGCCGTGCCAGCCGAGCCGGGCCGCGCGCAGGGCGGCGATCATGACTTGCACCCACCCGATTCTGCTTGGCGCATGCACACTCCCCAGAATTGCGTGGATGGTAGCGCCAGTACCGGGCCAATGCGCTTGCGCTTGGCGCAAATCGCCGCGCACGCCATAATGCGCGGTTCTACCTTGTTGCAGGCCATGGATGGCCGGACAACGAAGCGAAGCAGCGCCGTTGCATGCCGCCTAGTAGCGGAGCCGATCGCGTGAGCAAGGCGCGCATGTTCGAGCACAGGGATGTGCGAGTTCGCGCCGGCGCGCGATCGGTGAGCAACGCAGGGTAGTTGCGCTGACACGATGTCGGCGCAACCGGTGTGCCCGGCGCAGTGGTCCTTGGTGACTTTCTGCCGAAACAGAAAGTCACCCGCCCGCCGCCGAGGCGAGCGGAACCAAGACAAGGATGCCCAACCCGCAATACAAGCGCGTACCCTCACCCGGCGCTGCGCGCCACCACGGAGCTCTTGGCCATGGATGGCGGCTCTCCCAATGGGAGAGGGAAATCAAACTGGATTCCGGCTTTCGCCGGACTGCGGAGGCAGGATGCCGAAGCGAACGTCGGCGTAGCTGACGGCCCAAAGGGCAGATCGCAGGATGCGATCTGTAATGACGAGCAAAAGAGAGAGCCGCCCGTGCAATACATCTACACCATGATCGGCGTTTCCAAGATCGTCCCGCCCAAGCGCGAGATCATCAAGGACATTTCGCTGTCGTTCTTCCCCGGCGCCAAGATCGGCCTGCTGGGCCTCAACGGCGCGGGCAAGTCCACCGTGCTGCGGATCATGGCCGGCGTGGACAACGAATACCACGGCGAGGCGCGTCCGCAACCGGGCATCCAGATCGGCTATCTCGCGCAGGAACCGCAACTCGATCCGGACAAGACCGTGCGCGAATCGGTCGAGGAAGGGCTGTCGGAAATCCTCGATGCGCAGAAGAAGCTCGACGAAATCTATGCGGCGTACGCCGAAGAAGGCGCGGACTTCGACAAGCTCGCGGCCGAGCAGCAGCGGCTGGAAAACATCCTCGCCGCCGGCGACGCACACACCGTCGAACGCCAGCTGGAAGTCGCCGCCGATGCGCTGCGGCTGCCGCCGTGGGAGGCGAAGATCGCGACGCTTTCCGGCGGCGAGAAGCGCCGGGTCGCGCTGTGCCGATTGCTGTTGTCGAAACCCGACATGTTGCTGCTGGACGAACCGACCAACCACCTCGACGCCGAATCGGTGGAATGGCTGGAGCATTTCCTCGCGGCGTTCCCCGGCACCGTGGTTGCGGTGACGCACGATCGCTATTTCCTCGATAACGCCGCCGAATGGATCCTGGAACTCGATCGCGGCCGCGGCATTCCGTGGAAGGGCAATTATTCGTCGTGGCTGGAGCAGAAGGACGAACGCCTGAAACAGGAGGCGTCCTCCGAAAAGGCGCGCCAGAAGGCGATCGCGCGCGAACTGGAATGGGCGCGGCAGAATGCGAAAGGCGGCCGCAGCAAGGGCAAGGCGCGCCTCAACCGCTTCGAGGAATTGAACGCGGTCGATTACCAGCGCCGCAACGAGACCAACGAGATCTTCATCCCGCCGGGCGAGCGCC
>JAFEEJ010000113.1 GCA_018241145.1 Pseudomonadota bacterium
CTCACCGGCTCAGGAATCTCCAACGCCCAACTCCCAACTCCTTATCCCGGATCACGCCGGCAACACCCGGCACGCGAAGCCTTTCAGGTAGGCGGTTTCCGGAATGGCCGGGTGCACGGGATGATCGGGCGCCTGCTGCAAGCTCGCCAGCACCTGCGCGCCGCGATCCAGATGCCGTGCGCCCTGCTGGATGCCTTGCAGCAGCGCCTCGCGCGGCATGTGGTACGAGCACGAGCACGTGATCAGGATCCCGTCGCGCGCAAGCACCTGCATCGCCAGCTCGTTGAGCCGTCGGTACGCGAGCGCGCCTTCCCTGAAATCCTTTTTGCGCTTCACGAACGCGGGCGGGTCGAGGATCACCACGTCGAAATGCCCGCGCCGTTCGCGTGCGGCCTTGAGGTATTCGAAGGCGTCCGCGCGTTCGGCGTGCACGCGATCCGCCAGGCCATTGCGGCGCGCGTTGTCTTCGATCATCGCGACCGCCGGCGCGGACGCATCCACGCAGGCGACCCCCTTCGCGCCCATCGCCGCGGCGCGCAGGCCCCACGCGCCGAGATACGAAAACAGGTCGAGCACGCGAGCGCCTTGCACGAACGGCGCGAGCGCGTCGCGGTTGGCGCGCTGGTCGAAGAACCAGCCGGTCTTCTGCCCGCCGATCGGATCGAGCGCGAATTCCAGCCCGCCTTCGCGCACGACCAGCGGCGCGGGCACGTCGCCGAAGGCGATGTCGGCATACGCCGGCAATTGTTCCAGCGCGCGGATGCCGGCGTCGTTCTTCCAGATCATCGCGCGCGGATTCAGCACCTCCCGCACCGCGGCTTCGACCGCGGGCTTCAGCCGCTCGATGCCTGCGGTGGCGGCCTGCGCCACGACCACGTCGTCGAAGCGGTCCAGCACCAGTCCCGGCACGAAATCGGATTCGCCATACAGCCACCGATAATACGGTTCCGCATGCAGGCGTTCCCGCAGCGCCAGCGCAACGTTCAACCGGTGCGTCAGCAGCGGCGCGTCCAGCGCGTGCTCCAGTCCGCGCGACACCAGCCGCGCGCTGATCAGCGAATGCGGATTGACGTAGCCGACGCCCAGCGGCTTGTCGCGCGAATCCAGGATCGCGCAGGGCTCGCCCGCCTCGAACGATGCCAGCGGAGAACGTGCGACGTCCACCTCGTTGGCGAACACCCACAGGTGCCCCGCGCGCAGACGCGCATCCTCGCCGCGTTTCAGGTACAGCGCGGGATATTCGATTTCGTCCATGTCACGGTTTTCACGCCCGCCAAACCGCACACGATACCGCACCCGGGCGCCGACGTGCCCCGCGGGCGCTTCTTTGGCATACTTGGCGGTTGCGATTCCTCAGGGAGAACGAAATGCGGGGGTTTTTTCTGTTTCTGTGCGCGGGCGCGCTGCTCGCAGGCGCCGCCAGCGCGGCCGAATTGCCGGTGTCGGATTTCGCGAAACACCCGACGCTGACCAGTCCGTCGCTGTCGCCGGACGGCAAATATCTGGCCGTGGCGGTCAGCGAGAACACCGACAGTACCGACGCGGACTACCAGCTCGCGGTATTGCAGTTGCCAGACCTCAAGCCGGTCAGCCGCCTGAACATGGCGCCGCGCAACGTGCCGATCGATATCCACTGGGTCAGTGACACGCGCTTGATCATGGCGGTCGGACGCGAAACCGGCACGCTGGAGAGTCCGTCCGCCACCGGCGACATCATCGCGGTGGATTACGACGGCAGCCACAAGAAGACCCTGTACAGCCTGCAGCATCGCGGCGATGCGTATTCCAACGTCAATTCGCTGGACATCCCGCGCGGCAGCCCGTCGATCGCGGAACTGCCGCCCAAGCCCGATGGCCACTTCACCCTGAACCTGCAGGTGTTCCCGGAAAATTCCAACGGCACCGACTGGGATTCCTCGAAGAGCCAGTTGTACGACGTGGACGCCACTTCCGGCAACGCGACGAAGATCGGCGAAATCCAGCACGGCAGCATGAACCTGCTTTCGAACAACGGCGTCGCCCGCATCGCTTCGGGCATGGACGACGACAACGAAACCCAGGCATTCTCCAGCACCGACGGCAACCACTGGACGAAGCTTCCCGCGTCCGTCACCGGAAAATATTTCCAGCCGTTGGCGATCAGCGCGGATGGCAGGCACCTGTATGCGCGCGCCAGCATGGACGGCGGCCCGAACCAGTTGATCGAGTGCGACCTGGATGGCGGCAACCGCAAGGTGCTGGCGTCCGACTCCTTCGCCTCCGTCGAAAACGCGCTGTTCGAACCGCTGACCAACGTGCCGTACGCGGCGCTCTTCACCGCGCAGGGGAAACCGGCGATCCAGTACATCGGCGATGGCACGTACGCGCAGACGCTGCAGGCGCTGGCGAAAACCGACCCCGCCGATTTCATCACGATTGCCGACGCCAGCACCGACGGCGGCATGTTGCTGGTGCACGTGCACGGCGATCGCAATCCCGGCGTGTACGCGCTGTTCGACCGCTCGAACATGCGCGCCGCACCGCTCTACCAGGTGCTGCCGTGGATCGATCCGAAGCAGATGCCGCAGCGCACCCCCGTGCAGTTCAAGGCGCGCGACGGCGTGCCGCTGGTGGGTTACCTGACGATGCCCGCCGGCAGCGACGGCAAGAACCTGCCGCTGGTGCTGATCCCGCACGGCGGCCCGATCGGCGTATCCGATGGGTGGTTCTACGATCCGTGGGCGGCGTTCCTCGCCAACCGCGGCTATGCGACGCTGCAGGTCAACTACCGCGGCTCGGGCGGGCGCGGAAGGAATTTCCAGCGCTCCGGCTACCGGCAATTCGGCAGCGGCATCCAGGACGACCTGATCGACGGCGTGAAATGGGCGATCGCGCAAGGCCATGTCGATCCGAAGCGCATTTGCGTGTTCGGCGGAAGTTTCGGCGGATATTCCTCGCTGATGCAGCCGATCCTCGCGCCCGACCTGTACAAGTGCGCGATCGACTACGCCGGCGTGTCCGACATGCAGATCGAGTTCAACGACAGCGATACGCGCCGCTTCGCCAATGGCCGCACGTACCTGCAACAGGCGGTCGGCACGCTCGCCGATGCGCGCGCGATCTCGCCGATCACCATGCTCGACAAGTTCCACGTGCCCGTCCTGCTCGTGCACGGCAAGGACGCCCCGCGCGTGCCCTACTCGAACGCGACCGACCTGCGTTCAGCGCTGGACAAGGCCGGCAAGCCCTACGAGTGGCTGGTCAAGCCGGGGGAACTGCACGGTTTCTACGCCGAGAAGAACAACGAGGAACTGTTCACGACGATGCAGGCGTTCCTCGGCAAGTACATCGGCGCGGGCGATGCGCCGCCTGCGGCAGCGAAGGGCC
>JAFEEJ010000114.1 GCA_018241145.1 Pseudomonadota bacterium
ACCGTGCGCGAAACCCTGCCGGAAGGCTTCCAGCGTTCCGAATTCCTGCTCGAGCACGGCGCGATCGACATGATCGTCGACCGCCGCGAAATGCGCGACGCCATCGCCGACCTGCTGGCGATCCTCATGAAGCAGCCGCGCGCGGCTTGACTCGGGTCGTTCAGGGTGCCGGAGGGTCGCGATGCACGTCGCGCCAGCGCAGCATTTCTCCGAGACGCAATTCCTTGTCCGTATCGAAACCGCAGCGATCAACGAACTCGCGCGGGTTCTCGTATGTTCCGAACAACATGTCCCACCAGACGATGTCGCCGTAGTTGTTGCGATGATAGGCGTAGCGGTGATGGATGCGATGCATTTCCGGCCGCTGGAAGAACCAGCCCAGCCAACGTGGAGTTCGCACGTTGGTGTGGTAGACGAACTCCCCGAAGGCCGTGAATGCCGTATAGATTGCACCGGCTTGCGGTGACAGACCCAGCAGCGTGTACACCAGCACGCTGCCGATGATCGAATCGATCGTCATCTCGACAGGATGCTTGTAGAACGAGGTGATGACTTCGATCCTCTGCGCGCTGTGGTGTATCTGATGGAACAGCCGCCAGAGCAGGTCGGATTCGTGGCGCCAGCGGTGCCACCAGTAGAAGACGAAGGTCGCGATGAAATAGGCGATTGCCGCGCCCGCCCAATCGCCCATGCCGCGCGCATGAAGCTGCAGCAGGCTGGCGCCCTGCAGCCAGCGGTTCCATGCGATACCGGCCAGCATAACCACGGCGACCTGCGCGAGGTTGATCGCGACAACGCGGAATGCCCAGGATGGCACCTGCGGCAAGCGCCAGCCCGCATGAGTCCGCTCGACCAGAACGCAAACAAGGAAACCGGCGAATATCAGGAGGATCATGGCCGGCGTGCCCGCAAGCCGTCATTTCGCGCAGAGGCACTGCCCGATTCCAGCGTGGCATGGAAGAAGGCAAGGATGCGCTGTCGATACTCCATGGGAGTGAACTGCTGCAAATCGATGTGATCCGCGCCGGGAACGAGCCAGAATCGTTTGGGGGTCCCGGCCGCGGCAAACATGGCGCGCGATTCGGCGGGTAGCGTGTAGCGATCCATGGCGCCGCCGATCAGAAACAACGGTGCTTGCAGTTGTTCCAAATGATCGATCGGTCGCAGGTCACTTGGTGAAAAGCCGGTTCGCCTGCCGAGTGCGTTCAAGACCACGGGAGAAAGTGCGTGGCCAGGCGGCCCCAGATATCTGGTCATCCGGTGGTCCAATGCAAGATCGATGGACGGATAGACCTGTTCGAGCACTGCGGCATCGACCCGCAACGGCGGGGTTCCGAGCAAAAACGCCGCGCCGCCCATGGATGTTCCGATCACGCCGATGCGCTCGCCCGGCGCTCGTTTCCGAAGGTAGGCGACGGATGCGGCGACATCGTCCGCTTCGCGATAGCCGAACGTGATCCGGTCGCCCGTGCTTTCGCCGTGCGCACGAAAATCAATGGCGAGGATGGCGTAGCCAGCCTGATGAAGAAAGCGGGCTCGTCCGACTTCCATCAGGCGATTGGCATGGATGCCATGCAGCAGCAAGACTGCGCCAACACGGGGGTTGCCCTGGATGAACCATCCGTGGATCACGATTCCGGGATCGCTTGCGAAGGCGACGTTTTGCGCATCCAGATCCGCGGGAGCATCGCCCACATGCGCATGGGCTGGCCCCATGACCAACGCCGGCAACGCAAACCACAGCAGGCACGCCAGCAGCAAACCCGCGGTTGCGGTCATCAGGATGCGCGACGGTTTGGGGAGCATTCGGGCCTCGGATTGCGGATTCTTGTCGCGCAGGTTGATCCTGGCTCTCGCCGAAGACAACAAGGTCGTGCGCATTGGATACTAGGGAATACGCACGGGATCATCACGTGATACTTCGGGGGCGGCATGTCCAATTCCACGCTGGTCGTGCAGTCGATTCGAACCGTGTTGCGCGCGCGAGGAATGACCTATCGGGAATTGGCCAAGGCGCTGGGCGTGAGTGAGCCCACCATCAAGCGCAATCTCGGCAACGGCGACTTCAGCCTGACCCGACTGGATCGCATTTGCGAGGTGCTCGAAGTTTCACTGCCGGAGTTGCTGGACCGCACCGCGGTGTCCACCTGCGTCACCGAATTGAGCGAGGCCCAGGAGCAGGCACTCGTTCGCCATCCCAAACTTTTGCTGCTGACCTATCTGCTGGTGAACGAGTGGCGCATCGCCGACATCGTCGAGACATTCGACCTGGACGAAAATGCGATCGTCAGCGCCTTGCTCGAACTGGATCGCCTGGAAATCATCGATTTCCGGCCGCCGGACCGCATACGCCGGCTCACCGCGCGCAATTTCAGCTGGCGTCGGGATGGTCCCGTGCATGCCTTTTTCGTCGATCGGGTCGCGAGCGAATTTTTGCGAGGCGCACACGGTGAATCCGATGCATTTCAGTTTGTCGGCGGCACCTTGAGTTCCGCTTCCTTCGCGCGCATGGCCAAGGCAATAGATCAGCTCGCCCGCGAATTCGAGGAACTGGCGCGGCGCGATTCCCGGCTGCCGCTCGATGCTCGTGACGGATGCAGCGCGATGCTGGTGCTGCGTCGATGGGAGTGTTCCGAATTCACCAGGCTCCGCAGGCGGCGAGAGCCCCATTCCGGTCGGAAGTGAACTTGATGGTGCGGCGAACTCTCGAACAATGGCTGGACTACCAGCAGCGCGTCCACGCGCGCGGGATCGATCTCGGGCTGGATCGCGTGCGCGAGGTATGGCGGCGGATGGGTGCGCCGGCGATCGCGCGCACGGTGATCACGGTCGGCGGCACCAACGGCAAGGGTTCCACGGTCGCGTTTCTGGAGGCCATGCTGCGCGCCGGCGGCATGCGCGTGGGTGCATACACC
>JAFEEJ010000115.1 GCA_018241145.1 Pseudomonadota bacterium
CCGCCGCATCGCGCACTATGTGCCGTTGCTGCATGCGGCGCCCACCGCGTTGCGGATCCGGTCGCTGAAAAGCCTGTGGGGCAGCCTCGATGCGCGCGATCGCATCACGCTGGACCTCGCGCTCGCGCTCGCACCGCCGGCGGCGTTGCGCTACGTGCTGGTGCACGAGCTGTGTCACCTCAAGGTCCGCAGCCACGCGAAACGTTTCTGGACGTGGGTGGAAAAGCTCTGCCCGGATTACCAGGTGCAACGCGACTGGCTGCGCGAGCACGGCGCCGCGCTGAAGGCCGAAATGGAACGGCTGCTCGGCGACGGTGCGTGACCGCCGCGCCGCGCGCCTTCAATTCGCCGCGGAAATGATGTACTGCTCCAGCTTGCCGTCCGGCATCGCATAGGTCACGAGTTCCAGCTTCCGCCCGGGGAATCCGATTTCGTAGCGGCGCATGGTCATGCCGCCGCGCTGGCGCGAGGCTTTCTGCTCGAACGAGGCCGGGGTGCCGAGCGGCGCGAGGCTGGCCTGGTAGTCCTTGCGCGCGGCGGCGTCGAAATAGCTGTTGGCATTCGCGGTGAACAACGCGCGATCGAGCGCGCCGTGCTGCAAGCCTGCGAAGATCTGCTTCGCCTGCGCCAGCGCCTCGGGGGCCGCGGGATCCTGCACGTCGAACAGCGCCTGCGCGATCTTCTTCGCGAGGTCGCCGGAAGTGCCCACGGCATCCTGATTGGTCAACACCACCACCGCTGCGCGGTCGTCCGGGAACACCAGGTTGGTGGCGGTGAAACCCATCACCTCGCCGTCGTGCGAAATCATCCGGCGGCTGTCCAGCCGGCCGACGAACACGCCGAGGCCGTAACCGGCGGCGAGGCCGTCGTTGAGCACCACGGTCGTCTGCATCGCGCGCCACGAGGACGGCTGCAGCAACGTCCCGTCGAGCATCGCTATGTCCCACTTCGCCAGATCCGACGGCGTCAACGCGAGTTCGCCCGCGCCGAACATCCAGTTCACGCCTTCCTTCGGCGACGGCCGCAACGGCCCCAGCGCGAAACGCGAATAGCCGCGCGCGTCGGTGGCGGGCAGCGCGTGCAGGTTGGTGTCGTAGGCATCGCCGATGCCGAGCGTCGGGAACACGTGCCGTTGCAGGAACTCGAACGGCGTCTGTCCGCTCAGCTTCTGCACGATCGCGCCGGCGATCACGTAGCCGGTATTGCTGTACTGCCATTGCGCGCCGGGCGCGAAATCCAGCGGCTTCTTCGCCCAACCGTCCATGATCCGCGCCGGCGTGGTCGCCAGCTTCATCGCCGGCATCAGGTAATCCTGCGGCCAGTAATCCTGGTAGCCGGAGGTGTGCGACAGGATCTGCCGCAGCGTGATCCGGTCCGCGTCGGTGAGCTCGGGGAAGAATTTCGCGATCTTGTCGTCGAGGTTGAGCTTGCCCTGCTGTTGCAGCATCAGGATCGCCGCTGCGGTGAATTCCTTGCTGATCGAACCGATGCTGTAGCGCATCATTGTGGTCGCGGGCGTTTCGGGATCCAGCCGCGCATGGCCGTAGGCGTGCACGTACGCCAGCTTGCCGTCGCGCACCACCGCGATCGAGGCGCTGGGCACGCCGCTTTGTTCCAGCGCATGCGTGGCGATCCTGTCGATGCTGGCGGCGAGGCCGGGAGGCACGCTGTCCGCCCACGCCGTCGGCGGTGCCGGCACAAACAGCGCCACCAGGCCGACGACCATCCAACGATGCCGAATGCGCATGACCGCCTCCGTCGCTGCAGGAGCGGCAACGATAGCACCCGCGGATCGATCGATCCGCGCAACGCCCTGCCCGGGCATTCGGCCGGGGCAGGGTTCGGCGGACCCGCAGTCGCCTACTCGGGCAGCGACTCCAGTGCGCCTTCGGGTTCGCGCTGGGCGTGATGGTCCGCGGCGAGCAGCATGTAGAACGCCGGCACCACGAACAGCGTGAACAGCGTGCCGATCGCAAGGCCGGTGGAAATCACCAGGCCCATGTTGAAACGGCCGGCCGCGCCCGCGCCGGTGGCGATCACCAGCGGCATCACGCCGAGCACCATCGCCGCGGTGGTCATCAGGATGGGGCGCAGGCGCACGCCCGCGGCGTGCACGATCGCGTCGAGCTTGTTCATGCCGGCATGCTGCGATTCGTTGGCGAACTGCACGATCAGGATGCCGTGCTTGGAGATCAGGCCCATCAAGGTGACCAGGCCCACCTGCGTGTAGATGTTCAGGCTGGCGATGAGGTTGACGAAGATCAGCGCGCCGAACAGCGCCATCGGCACCGAAACCAGGATCACGATCGGATCGCGCAGGCTGTTGAACTGCGCGGCCAGCGCGAGGAACACGATGATCACCGCAAACAGAAGGGTCGTGCCGAAACCGCCGGATTCCTGCATGAACTGCCGCGACTGCCCGGCGTAATCCACGTGGTAGCCGCTGGGCGCGACCTCGTTCAGCGCATCACGCAGGAATTGCAGCGCATCGGACTGCGACATGCTGGTGGCGCCGGAGATGGTGGCCGAATTCAACTGCTGGAAGCGGTTGATCGAGCGCGGCACCACCTCGTTCTTGATGGTGGCCACGGTCGCCGCCGGTATCACCGAGCCGTCGGCCGCGCGGATGTAGTAATCCAGCACCTGCTTCGGATTCAGGCGATCGGTCTGCAACACCTGCGGGATCACCTTGTACGAACGCCCGGCGATCGAGAAATAGTTGACGTAGCCGCCGCCCAGCGCCGCACCCAGCGAATTGCCGACATCCTGCTGCGTCAGGCCCAGCGCGGTGGTCATGTCGCGGTTGACTTCCAGCGTGCTCTGCGGACTGTCGATCTTCAGGTCGGAATCCACGAAGAAGAACTTGCCGCTGTCCTTGGCCTTCTGCAGCACGGCCTGCGCCACCTCGTTCAAGTTCTGGAACGGTTCGGTGGTGTTGATCACCATCTGCACCGGCGCGCCCTGCGCACCCGGCAACGCCGGCAGCGGGAACACGAATATCTGGCCGCCCGCGATGTCGTTCCATTTGCCCTGCAATTCCTGGGTCAGCTGGTGCGCGCTCTTGCTGCGCTCGTCCCATGGCTTGAACACCATGCCGCCGAAACCCGTGCCGGGTTGCACGATCTGGAACATCATCTGGTATTCGGGCAGCTTGCTGCCCAGCGCGAAGAGCTGCCTGGAGTAACCGAGCATCTGCTGGGCGGTCGAATTGGGCGGCCCGTTCAATTGATAGAACACGAAGCCCTGGTCTTCCTCGGGCGCGAGTTCCGACTGCGCGGTCATGCCCAGCAGCAGGGTGGCGCCCGCGAGCATGAGGCCCATGACCACCAGCACTTTCCAGGTCGCCAGGCCGCCGCGCAACCGGCGCTGGTAGGCGCCGTGCAGGCGATCGAACTGGCGGTCGATGAACTGCACGAAACGGCTGCCCTCCTTCTCGCTTTTGAGAAAGCGCGAGCACAGCATCGGCGACAGCGTCAGCGCGATGATCGCCGACACCGTGACCGCGCCCGCGAGGGTGAACGCGAATTCGGTGAACAACGCGCCGGTCAGTCCTTTCTGGAACCCGATCGGCACGTACACCGCGACCAGCACCACCGTCATCGCCAGGATCGGCCCGCCCAGTTCGCGCGCGGCCAGCAAAGCCGCCTGCAGCGGCGACTTGCCTTCCTCCTTCATGTGCCGGTCGACGTTTTCGACCACGATGATCGCGTCGTCCACCACCAGGCCGATCGCCAGCACCAGCGCCAGCAGTGTCAACAGGTTGATCGAGTAGCCCAGCAACAGCATCACCAGGAACGCGCCGATCAGCGACAGCGGCATCGCGATCACCGGGATGACCACCGCGCGCACCGATCCCAGGAACAGGAAGATCACCACGGTCACGATCAGCAACGCCTCGATCAGCGTCTTGACCACCTCGTGGATCGAGGAGGTGACGAATTCGGTGCCGTCGTACACGATCTGGCCGGCCAGACCCGCAGGCAACTGTGCGCGGATGCCGGGCATCGCGTCGCGCACGCGCTTGGCGACATCCAGCACGTTGGCGTCGGGCGCCACCTTGATGCCGACGAACACCGCCTGCTTGCCGCTGAAGGACACATTGAAGTCGTAATCCTCCGCGCCCAGCGTGACGTCGGCGACATCCTGCAGGCGCACGATCGCGCCGTCCTTCTGCTTGATCGCGAGCTGCTTGAATTCGTCCACGGTATGCAGGTCGGTATCGGCGGTGAGGTTCACCGACACCATCTGGCCCTTGGTCGAACCGACCGCGGCGAGGTAATTGTTGTTCGACAGCGCCTGATACACGTCCGCCGCGGTGACGCCATGCGCGGCCATGCGCGCCGGATCCAGCCACGCGCGCAACGCGAACTGGCGCCCGCCCAAAATTTCCGCGGTCTGCACGCCTTCGATCGCGTCAAGCTTGGGCTTGACCTCGCGCGCAAGGTAATCGGTCACGCTGTTGGACGGCAGCGTGTCGCTGCGGAAGCCCAGGTACATCGCGTCGATCGTCTCGCCGGTGGCCACGCTCAGCACCGGCTGCTGCGCCTGCGGCGGCAACTGGTTGCGCACCGAACTGACCTGGGTCTGGATTTCCGTCAGCGCCTTGTTGGCGTCGTAGTTCAACCGCAGCGTGGCGACGATGGTGGAAACGCCGCTGGTGCTGGTCGAGGTCAGGTAGTCGATGCCCTGCGCCTGCGCGATGGCCTGTTCCAGCGGCTGGGTGATGAAGCCGGCCACGGTCTGCGCGTCGGCGCCGTAGTAGGTCGTCTGCACCGTCACCGTGGCGTTCTCGGTTTTCGGATATTGCCGCACGGTCAGGCTGGTGACCGCGCGCAGGCCGAGCACCAGGATCAGCAGGCTGACCACGATGGCGATCACGGGTTTCTTGATGAAGAGGTCTGTGAATTTCATGCGGTTCTTCTGCTCGAAGTTTCAGCGTGTCCGCGCCAGGCGACTGCCGGCGCGGACGAACGAGGCCACGCGCCCGTCCCGACGCGATGTCCGGCGCGATGGATGCTCACGCCATCAGTCTTCCTGCGGGTTCGGGTTGGGGTTGTCGGAAGGCCGGAACTGGTTGTCGACCTTGATCGGCGCGCCGTTCTTCAGTTTCAGCTGTCCGCTGGTGACGACCTGCGCGCCTTCCCGGATGCCGGTGAGGACCGCCACCTGATCGCCGCGCGTCGCGCCGGTGGTGACGAAAGTCTGCCGCACCACCAGCGCATCGGGCGCCGGCGCGTTGGCCTTGTCCTGCTTCTTGCCGTCGTTTCCGGATGCGCCCGCGTCGGTGCTGTCGCCATTCTTCGCGGCTTCCTCGGACTGCGCCTTCTCGAACTCGCGCTCGCTCATCGCCACGTACACGGTTTCTCCGTACGGGTTGTAGACGATCGCGGTCTGCGGCAGCGTGAGATAGCGCGCCTGCCCGCCCACGTCCACGCTCACGTTGGCGAACATGCCCGGCGTCAACGTGCCGTCCTGGTTGGGCACGGTGGCTTCGACCAGCACGTTGCGCGTGTCGTTGTCCACCTTGGGATTGATCGCGTTGATCTGGCCATCGAATTCGCGTTTGCCGAAGGCATCCAGCTTCAACACCACCTTCTGGCCCGCGTGCACGCGCGCGAGCTCGCGCTGCGGGACATAGAAATCCACGTACAACGAATCCACCTGCTGCAGGGTGACGATGGTGGTGCCCGAATTGAGAAACGCCCCGGGATTGAGGGTGACGATGCCGGCGCGTCCGGAGAACGGCGCGCGCAGCTGCTTCTTGTCGACATTGACTTCCTGCTGCGCCACCGCCGCCTGCTTGGCCTTGTAGTCGGCCGCCGCATCGTCGTAACCGGCCTTGCTGATCGCCTGCACGGCGAGCTGCTGCGAGGCGCGTTCGAACGTCACCTTCGCCAGCGCGGCCGCGGCCTGCAGCTGGTGCAGTTGCGCCACGTCTTCGCTGTCGCGCAATTGCAGCAGGACCTGGCCCTGCTTCACGTCGTCGCCGGATTTCAGGTTCACCGCGGTGACCAGGCCCGAAACATCCAGGGCGAGATCCGCGCCGCGCACGGCGCGCAGCGTGCCCACCGCGGACAGTGCCGGCTGCCACGGCTGGTAGCCGGCGATCGCGGTACTGACGACCGCGGGCGGCTGCGGTTTCGAGAAGGCGGCCATCATCTGCCGCACCATCAGCACCTTGATGAGGGCGATGATGGCGATCAGCACCAGCACGCCGATGATCATCAGGATCATGCGCTTCTTCGTGCTCGGTTTTTTCTGCGTTTCGTAAGCGCGCGTGGACATGCGCGGGGCTCCTCGGGTTTTGAAGGGGGATTTACTGCTTCGCTGCGACTTCGGCGTTGGCGCCCTGCCAGCCGCCGCCCAGCGCGGCGTACAGCGCGGCGGTATCGGACAGCCGCGCGGCGCGCGCCTGGATCAACGCGATGCGCGATTGCTGGAACTGGCGCTCGGCATCCAGCAGGCTGAGATAGTCCACCGCGCCGACCTGGTATTGCGTGCGCGTCAGATCCAGCCGTTTCGACGCGGCCTGTTCGGCGGTGTTCTGCGCCGCCAGGCCCTGCGCGTCGAAATCCAGCGCCTGCAGCGAATCGGCGACATTCTGGAATGCGGTCAGCACGGTCTGCTGCCAGTCCGCGACCGCCGCATCCATCGCCGCCTGCGCGGCGCGTTTCTTGTGCAGCAGTTCGCCGCCGTGGAAGATCGGCTGCAGCAAACCCAGGCCGAGCGACCACGCGCCGGTGCCGGCCGAGAACAGGTCGCCCGAATGCAGCGCCTGCGAACCGCCGCTGCCCGACAGCGTGAGCTGCGGCAGCATGTTGGCGATGGAGACGCCGACCTGCGTGGTGGCCGCGTGCAACTGCGCGGAGGATGCGCGGATGTCCGGCCGCTGCTCGACGACTTTCGACGGCAGGCTCACCGGCACGTCCTGCGGCAGCGTGACATCGACCAGTTCGATCGGCTGCAACTGCAACTGCGCGGGCGTGACGCCGAGATACGTCGCCAGCTGGTTCTGGGTGGCGGAAAGCTGCTTGCGCAGCGGCGGCAGCGTCGCTTCGGTCGTCGCCAGCTGCGAACGCACCGCGAGCGTGTCCGACAGCGATTTCGCACCGATCTGCTGCTGTTTCTGCGCGATGTCCAGTTCCTTGCGCAGGGAGCCGGCGATCTCCTCGGTCGCGCGCACCTGCTCGCGCAGCGAGGCTTCCTGCAGGGACGCCGTGACCACGTTGGTGGCGAGGATCAGATACGTCGCGTCCAGTTGCGCGCGTTGCACGTCGGCCAGCGCGGACTGCGCCTCGATGCCGCGGCGCACGCCGCCGAAGATGTCGAACACGTAACCGACGCTGACGCCGGCGTTGTAGACGGTGAACGGCCCGGTGGTCGCGGCCGCGCCGGCGCTTCCGAGCTGGGTGCTGGAAACTTTCTCGCGTGTCGCTCCCGCGTTGGCGTCCAGACTCGGAAACAGGCTGCCGCCGGCGGCCCGCGCGTTCTCCTCGGCTTCGCGCAGCGACGCTTGTGCAGCGGCGATCGTGGGCGAATGCGCCAGCGCCAGTTGCACCCGGCGATTCAATTCCTCGTTGCCGAACTCGCTCCACCAGCGTTGCGGCACGTCGCGGCCCTGCAGGAATTGCTGCGCGTCGCCGCCGGCGGTGTCGGTGGCGACGGTCTGCGCGGGCAGCGGCTGTGTGGTGTAGCGCTCCACCGCCGGCGCGTCGGGACGGTGATAGTTCGGGCCCACCGCGCAGGCGGCGAGCGCCAGCGTCAGTCCACCAGCCAGCACCCGCGGCGCCAGCACAGGGAAAAAGGTTCGGATGATCATCGGGAGGTCGGGAATCTCGTGCTGCGAGGGGTCAGGGGGAACCCGGCATAACTGAACTGATGAGTAAACATATTAGAAATTAGTTGCCAATGCAAATGTTGTCCGGGTCGCACCACCCGGCAACAGGGCCATAAGTAATTCGCACGCAGCGGTTGCGCGATCCGTCGCGCCATCGGCGCCGGAGGATTTCCATGGCGTCGCTGCGCGCCCGATTCAATGACGCATGAATCAATGACGCATGGTTGATGACGAACGTGACCGGCGCATTTCGACATCGATGCGCCGATCAGGAGAAGCAAGCCGCGCTGCAAGCCGGGGATGCCGGATGAAGTCCGGCCGGAAGCACGCCATGCGCGGTTTTCCGATCGGTGTTCGCGTCATCGGCGTTCGCGTCAAATGTCGGCTTGCCGCTGTCTGCCGCGATCCGCGCCGGCTCCGCAGTTCGATCGCATCAGGCGCGCGCGGTCAAGGCGGATTCCGGCCGTTGCCCGCCCGATCAACGATGCGGTTGCGCCAGATACTCGGTGCTCTGCATTTCGATCAGGCGGCTGATGGTGCGCGCGAACTCCGCGCGCAGGCGCTTGCCGTCGTACAGGTCGACCGCGGGTGCGGCCGCGGAAAGCGCGAGCTTGGCGCGACGGTCGTACAACTCGTCGATCAATTGCACGAAGCGGCGTGCGGCATCCTCGGATTGCGGCGTGAATTGCGGCACCTCCGAAATCAGGATCGCCGGAAACGTCCGCGCCAGCTCGATGTAGTCGGCCGCGCCGCGCGGGCCTTCGCACAAGGCCGTGAAGTCGAACCATGCCGCCTGCGCGCAACTGCGGCGCACCGGGATGCCGCGTTCGTTGATCCGCAATACGCCGTCCTGCTGCACCGGACCGCGCGCAAGGGCGTCGAACAACGCCGCCAGCGCGCGTTCGGCATCCACGCCCGCCGGCGTCAGGTAGACCCGTTCGCGGGTCAGCGCGCGCAGTCGCCAATCGTGCGGCGAAACCAGTTCCAGCACCCGGCAATGCCGTTCGATCAGCGCGATCGCGGGCTCGAAACGCGCGCGCTGCAAGCCATCGCGATACAGCTCGCGCGGCGCGAGGTTCGAGGTGGCCACCAGCGCACATCCGTGCCGGAACAGCGCGCGCAGCAGGTTGGCGAGGATCATCGCATCGCCGATGTCCTGCACCATGAATTCGTCGAGGCACAGCACGCGCACCCGATTCGCGAGCCGTGCGGCCACTGCGTCGAGCGGATCGCGGCGTTCCCCCAAGGCGCGCAATTGCGCGTGCACGTCCAGCATGAAGGTGTGGAAATGCGTACGCAGCACGTACTCCGGCGGCAGTGCCTGCGCGAACAGGTCCATCAGCAGCGTCTTGCCGCGTCCCACCGCGCCCCACAGGTAGATTCCCTGCAGCGCGGCCGCACCGCGCAGGCGCGACCACCACGATTGCGGCTCGTCCAGTTGCGCGCGCAGGCGCTCGAATTCCTGCAGGATGCCGCGCTGCGCGGAATCGTCCTGCCATTCGCGCGCAGCCACGCCTTGCGCGTAGCGCGCAGCGAGTGTCCCGGGATTTCCGATTGCGGCGGAATCCACGCGGTCGCGTCACGCGCCCGCGCGCGGCGGCGGCAGCCATCCGCGCACGGCATTCTTCACCACTCCGCGCAGATCCATCAGGCGGCGGTGGAAGAAATGCCCGGTCTCCGGCATGCGCACCAGGGTCGGCTGGGGTTGCAGGGTTGCGGCCCATTCGAATACCGCCTGCGGATCGACGACCTCGTCGTCCTCGCCCTGCACCACCAGCCACGGGCATTCGGGCATGGCCACGCCCTCGAAATCCCAGCGGCCGACGGGCGGCGCGACCGTGACCAGCGCCTGCGCGGCCAGCGAACGCGCGCTGCGCAGCGCGACGTAGGAACCGAAGGAAAATCCGGCCAGCCACAAGGCATCGTCCGGACGCACGCGGCGCAGCCATTGCGCGACCGCGACCAGATCGCCGCTTTCTCCGTCGCCCTCGTCATAGGCGCCTTCCGAGTGCCCGACGCCGCGGAAATTGAAACGCACCGTGTCCAGCCCGGATTCGCGCAGGGCGCGTTCCAGCATGGTCACGACCTTGTTGCGCAAACTGCCGCCGTGCTGGGGATGCGGGTGGCAGATGATCACGGTGCCCGCGCGCGCATCCTCGACCGCGGCAGCAGCCGTGGCGACTTCCAGCCGCCCGGCCGGGCCGGGCAAGGCGAACTCCCGCGCCTCTTGCGGGAATTCCGCGGGCGGGCGCGAAGGCGGGGTCGATTGCGGATCGCTCATCGGATCCATCATACCGAAGCTGCGCGGGGCCGCTCGTATCGGAGCCGGAATCCCGCACGATGGACGAAAGAGCCCGGCGAGGGATTCGTGTCCCGCCCACCAGCAGACCGGAGGCAGGCATCCGTCTTTTGCCGTGGTAGCGGATTGCTCCCGGCCTTGCGGGATATCGCGCGCCTCGCAATACGCGTCAATGCACCTGGCTGACCATCCACTTCACCGTCGCTTCCACCTGCGCGTCGGTCAGCGCGGGGTTGCCGCCCTTGGCCGGCATGTGGTTGCCGTCGGGGCCGGTGTAGCCATCGATCGCGTGCTTGACCAGCGTGGCGACGCCTTCGGCGACGCGCGGCGCCCATTCGCCCTGGTTGCCGAGCTTGGGCGCGCCGGTCACGCCGGCGTCGTGGCAGCTGTGGCAGAGCTGGCCATAGATCGCCTTGCCGTCGGTGGTGCCGCCGTAGGCCACCTGCGAAGCCGCCGCTTTCGCAGCCGCCGCCTGCTGCGCCAGCATCGCCGCGCGCCCGGTGCTGCCCGCGAAAACCGCGCCCACCGGCATGATGCGCTGGTCGGCCTCGCGCGCCTGCATGGGATTCTCCTGTTTCGGCATCGCGGCATGCACCAACAGGCCGATCACGGCCAGCACGACGGCGGTGGCCGCCAGTGCCGCGATCAGCATCGCGAAATGGCGCATGAAGGTGCGATCGGACGGTGTCAGATGATCGCTCACGATGGACTCCCGGCTGTGTTCAGGTATACCGAGCGGCCGCACCCACACCCCGCGGCAACGCCCAAAGCGCTGGAGTATAACGGGCGCGCACCCCGCGGCGGAAGGATGTCGCAGGTACGAGCCGGGATCCCCGCACACGGACCGCCCGCGTCAAAGCCGCTGCCAGCAAGGCTTCAAAAGGCGTCGGGCAACGACTGCCGAACTTTCCCGAGGCCGCGCCACGGGTCGTCCTTCAATGTGTCCAGGCGGCGCATGAGGTTGGCGATCGTGTATTGCGCGCCCGAACGCAGGCGTGAAAGTTCTTCCCAGCGCAGGGGCGTCGCGATGCCCGCACCTTCGCGGGCACGCACGCAATACGAGGCGACCGCGGTGGAACCGCGCGCGTTGCGCAGGTAATCCACGAAGATGCGGCCCTTGCGTTTGGACATCGTGGCCACCGATACGTATTCCTTCGGCGATTCCTCTTCCAGCGTGCGTGCCAGTGCGTGCGAAAACGCTTTCGCGGATTCCCAATCCGGGCGCGGGTTCAACGGCACGACCACGTGCAAGCCCTTGCCGCCGGTGGTGCGCAGGAAGCTTTCCAATCCCACCGCCTGCAAACGCTCGCGCAGCAACCTCGCGGCCCGCTTCACGCGCGGCCATTCCACGCCGGCATCCGGATCGAGGTCGAACACCAGCCGGTCGGGATGTTCCAGATCGGCCAGGGTGGAACCCCAGGGATGGATTTCGATCACGCCCATCTGCACCAGACCCATCACGCCTTCGATGCCGGTGACGTACAGGAATTCCTCCTGCTCGCCTTTCGCATTGGCTTGCCTGCCGACGCGAATGCTTGCTGGCATGCCCTGCATCGAATGTTTCTGGAAGAAACACGACTTGCCGACTCCATCGGGACAGCGCACCAGCGACAGCGGCCGGCCGACGATGCCGGGCAACAGGAGATCGGCAAGACCCGAATAGAACTCCGCCAGCGCGCGCTTGGTGACCTTGGGCTTCCGGATCAGGATGCGATCCGGATGGGTGAACGCGAAGTCGCCCGATGCCGGTTTCGTCGAGTTCGAAACGGATTTCGCGGCGCGCTTGCCGGGTCGCGCGGCAACCGGCTCGGACGTCTGCCGGAAATTCCGCATCCGTCGGGCAGCCGCGGGCTGGTCCCTGCGCGCCATCATCGGGGTACGATAGCAAGCCTTTTTCAATCCTGCATCACGCGACCGCGCGCCAAACGGCCGGCGCTTGCCGATCGTGCAAGCATCGGCGCGGATCGATCGATCAACCCACGGGAACCGCAATGTCCGACTGGAGCCTGGAAGACGCCCGCCGCATGTATTCGGTCGCGCACTGGAGCGACGGCTACGTCGGCATCGATGCGCGCGGTCGCGCCGCAATGCGCCCGCGCGGCGAGGACGGGCCGGCGATCGCGCTGGACGACGCGGTCGCGCGCGCGAAGCAACTCGGCGCGCGGCTGCCGTTTCTGTTGCGTTTCCCGGACATCCTGCTGGACCGCCGCGCGAAGCTGCGCAAGGCCTTCGTCGATGCGATGCACGCTCAGGCCTACCGCGGCGGCTACACCGCGCTGTATCCGATCAAGGTCAACCAGCAGCGCGCGGTGGCGGGCACGCTGGCCGGCGGCGAAGGCTTCGGGCTGGAAGCCGGGTCGAAACCGGAACTGCTGGCCGTGCTCGGTCTGGCGCAAGCCGGTTCGATGGTGGTGTGCAACGGTTACAAGGACGCCGAATACATCCGGCTGGCGCTGATCGGCCGCAAGCTCGGGCTGGACGTGGTGATCGTGATCGAAAAGCCGTCCGAACTCGAGCACGTGATCGAGCAATCGCGCGCGCTCGGCATCGAACCGAAGCTCGGCGTGCGCGTGCGGCTGGCCTCCATCGGCGCGGGCAAGTGGCAGAACACCGGCGGCGACAAGGGCAAGTTCGGGCTGACGCCGAAGCAGTTGCTGGAGCTCGCCGGAAAGCTGGAAGCGGCGGGTCTCGCGCACACGCTGCGGCTGTTGCATTTCCACATGGGTTCGCAGATTTCCAACCTGCGCGACATCGCCAACGGCATGCGCGAGGCGGTGCGGCATTTCGCCGAACTGCGCGCGCTCGGCCTGCCGCTGGACCACGTGGACGTGGGCGGCGGGCTCGGCGTGGATTACGAAGGCACGCGTTCGCGCAGCGACTGCTCCATCAATTACGACCTCGGCCAGTACGCGCGCGCGATTGTCGAACCGCTGGCCGCCGCGTGCGCGGACATGGGCCTGGAGCATCCGCACGTGCTGACCGAATCCGGGCGCGCGATGACCGCGCACCACGCGGTGCTGGTGGTCAACGTCAGCGAAGTCGAGCGCGCGCCGCTGGGCGAGATGTCATCGGCGGATCCGGACGAGCCGCAGGTTTTGCGCGCCCTGCGCGCGGCGCACGCCGCGCTCGACCAGTGGCCCGTGCTGGAAGTCTGGCACGAGGCACAACACTTGTTGAACGAAGGCCACGCGCAATACGCGCAGGGCACGCTGGATCTGGCGCAGCGCGCGCGACTGGATGATTCGTATTACGCGATCGCGCATGGCGTGCGCGCTCGCCTGAAACCGGAAGAACGCGCGCACCGCGAAGTGCTGGACCAGCTCGACGCGAAACTCGTGGACAAGGTGTTCTGCAATTTCTCGGTGTTCGAATCCATCCCCGACGTGTGGGCGATCGACCAGGTGTTCCCGATCATGCCGCTGGCGCGGCTGGACGAGCGGCCCACGCGACGCGGCACGCTGGCCGACCTCACCTGCGACTCGGATGGCCGCGTCGATCAATACGTCGATTCGGAAGGCCTGGACGTCAGCCTGCCGATGCACGAACTGCGCGAAGGCGAACCGTATCGCCTCGGTATTTTCCTCGTAGGCGCGTATCAGGAAACGCTGGGCGACATCCACAACCTGTTCGGCGACACCGACGCGGTCAACGTGCGCGTCGACGGCGAGGGCTTCGCGCTCGATGGCCTGCGCCGCGGCGACAGCTCCGACATGCTGCTGGACTACGTCGGTTACCGGCTCGACGATTTGCGCGGCGCG
>JAFEEJ010000116.1 GCA_018241145.1 Pseudomonadota bacterium
CTTTCATCGCGCCCGACAGGCGCGCGCATGGTTCAGCGATATCCTGGCGCCCGACTACGCGCTGATGATGACCGCCACGCCGCGCGACCACGACGTGGCGGAATTCGCGCGTGAAACCGGCTATCGCACCGGGGATGCCGGTGACTGGGCATCGGTGAGTCGCTATGACGCGGTCGAAGCAGGGTTGCTGAAACATGGCGTGCGCACGGTGCGCTTCGTCGCCAAAGACGGCGACGCACAACAACTGGTGGATTTCGAACAGCTCGCCTTGCGCGAATGCGCAGCGGCGCATCGACAGATCAAAACGATGCTCGCGGATGCAGGTGCATCGCTGACGCCGTGGATGCTGGCGCAAGTGCCGGATGGCAGCGCCGCGCAACAGCGC
This sequence comes from Pseudomonadota bacterium, assembly GCA_018241145.1. Lineage (GTDB taxonomy): Bacteria > Pseudomonadota > Gammaproteobacteria > Xanthomonadales > Rhodanobacteraceae > 66-474. The sequence goes on from JAFEEJ010000116.1 coordinate 386, forward strand.
GTCGCCGAATTCCTGACCAGCGCGCTCGGCTTCGCGCCGGAAGCAGTGCGCGTGCACACGGCCGACGAGCCCGATCCCGACTTGATCGCGCTGGCCAATGATCCGAACGTGGAAGTGCTGATCTTCAAGATGGCGGTGGCGCTGGGTTTCGATGCGCCGCGGGCGTTCACGCTGGCTGCATTGCGCGGCGCGCGCGACGCCGATTTCGGGGTGCAGGTGATCGGCCGCATCGTGCGTGTGCACGCGCTGCTGCAGGGTCGCACCAATCTGCCGGATGCGCTGAATTACGGCTACGTATTCCTCGCCAACCAGCAGTCGCAGGAAGGCTTGCTGGAAGCCGGCGCGCAGATCAACGCGTTGACGACGCAGGCGCCAGAACTCGGCACGCAATACGTGTTCACCGTCAGCGGCGAACGTGCCGCGGTGCAACTGGTCGCGAGCGGTGCGCCGCTTGCGCTGCTGCTGGAACATAACGGCGAGGCGCGCGTCGAACCGGTGGCGGATGATGCCGGGGCGCCGCCATCGGCTGGCAGCACGATGGATATCGCCGCGCATCTGCAACCAATGCAGCCGGTCGCCGCAGCCTTGTTCGATGCGGCGCTCGCGCCGCTGCCTGCGTCAGCGGATCGCGCACAAGCCAACGGCGGCAACCTCGCCGGTTTTGCGTTGTCGGCCAAGGCGTGCGCCTACGCGTACGGACTACGCATGGACGTGCCGGAACTGCGCAGCGAATGGCTGCCGGAGCCTTCCGCGGAATACGAATTGCGGCTGGCGGATCACGTGGATTTCAGCGCGTCGGTTCTTGCAGACCGCGTGCGCAACCGCACCGCGGTGCAGCGTCGCGAGAGCGATATCTTCGCGCCGGACCATCTGCGCGAAAACGAACGCGACATCTGGGCAGAATTGTCGGCCGCGCAGGTCGCCGAACGCGCACACGATCTGCTGCGCGGCATCGCCGACGCGCACGAACGGGAATTCAGGCTGCGGTTGCTGGACTGCTTCGGCCGCGCGATCGAATCCAGCGGTGCGGAAGTTCCGAACGAGGATGAACTGGAAGATCAACTGGACCTGGTGCTGGTGCGCAATCCACGGCTGCTGCGCGAAGCACGCAGGCGCGTGCGTCATACCGATTTGCGGGTCAACCCTGCGCGACTGCCCGCCGAGTTCGGGTCCGAGCTGCCGCTGCAACGCGCGCAGCGCAATGTCTATGGCGTGTTTCCGCCGGATCTGAACACCGACGAGCGACGCGTCGCGGAATTGCTGGATGGCCACGATTTGGTGCAGTGGTGGCATCGCAACCCAAAACAGAAACCCGGCGAATCGATCGCGCTGTACGCATGGGACGATGGTGATGGTTTTTTTCCGGATTTCCTCGTGTCGCTCAGCGGTCGCGAAACCCCCGGCGGCATTGCCCTGCTGGAGGTGAAAGGCCAACAGTTGTGGGGCTACGACAAGGAGCCGGACAAAGCCGAGGCGATGCATCCGGATTATGGCCGCGTGTTCGTGACGGGCCATTGCCGCAACGAAAACGAGTTCTGGATGTTGCGCAAGTCCAACGAAAGATTGGAGCGGGTCAATCCATTCTCGATCGAACAACTGCGCTGGAAATCATGATCATGCGCGACGGATATCCACCGGTCACGATCATCGGCGCCGGCCTGGTCGGCTCGCTGCTGGCCGCGCTGCTGGCGCAGCGCGGCTTCGCGGTGGAAGTATTCGAGCGTCGGCCCGATCCGCGCGTGCACGGATTCCTCGGCGGGCGTTCGATCAACCTCGCGCTGGCCGAACGCGGCTTGCATGCCCTGCGCCAGGCCGGGTTGGCCGAAGCCGTGCTCGCGCAGGCGGTGATGATGCGCGGGCGCATGGTGCATCCGCTCGGCGGCGAGCCCAACCTGCAGCGTTACGGCAAGGACGATTCGGAAGTGATCTGGTCGGTCTCGCGCGGCGACTTGAACATGCTGCTGATCGACGCGGCCGAACGCGCGGGCGCCGCCATGCATTTCGATGCGCCGCTGCTGGATGCGAAGTTCGACGGAGGTCCGAACGTCGTCCGGATCGGCCACGACCGCGACCATGCGCGCGATGCGCATGCGCCCATCGTGATCGGCGCGGATGGCGCAGGCTCGGCGCTGCGCGCGGCGATGGCACGCAGGATCGACCTCGGCGAACGGGTCGAACCACTGGGGCATGGCTACAAGGAGCTGGAGATTCCGCCTGCTTCCGGCAGCCACCCGTTCGCCATCGAAGCCAACGCCCTGCACATCTGGCCGCGCGGCCATTACATGTGCATCGCGTTGCCGAACGCGCAAGGCAGTTTCACGGTCACGCTGTTCCTTCCGAATGAAGGTGCGTATCCGTCCTTCGCGACACTGCCGGACGTGCAGGCCGCGCGCGCGTTTTTCGAGGAACAGTTTCCCGACGCGCTGGCATTGATGCCGACGTTCGATGCGGACTGGAGCGCGCACCCGGTGGGGCAACTGGCGACGCTGTATCTCGATCGCTGGCACCTGGACGGCCGCGCGCTGCTGGTCGGTGACGCCGCGCACGCGATCGTGCCGTTCCACGGCCAGGGCATGAACGCGGGTTTCGAAGACGCGGCGGAACTGGCGCCGATGCTGGCGGCGCGACCGCACGATCCGGCGGCGGTGTGCGCGCAATTCCAGCGCGTGCGCAAACCCGACGCCGATGCGATCGCGCGGATGGCGCTGGAGAACTACCTCGAGATGCGCGACGGCGTGGCCGATCCGCATTACCTCGCCAAGCGCGAACTCGCCGCCGCGCTGACCGAACGCGCGCCCACGCATTTCATGTCGCGCTATCGCATGGTCAGTTTCACCCACCTGCCCTATGCGTATTGCCTGCAACGCGGGCGCGAGCAGGACGCGCTGCTGGAATCGCTGCTCGATGGCCGCGCAAACGTCGCGGACATCGATATCGACGACGCGGTTGCCCGCGTGCGTACGGAATTGTCGCCGCTGCCCGCCTCGAATTGAACGATGCCCGTCGACGATTCGTTGCGGCGCGCGTGGCGGGAAACCGAATACCGCGTGCGGCTGCCGCGCGGCGGTTTCGCGATCCTCCGCATCGGCGCGCCGTTGCCGGATTCGCTGCACGCCTTCCTGCGCGGCCCGTCCGACCCATGGGGATTCATCACCGCGTGGAACCCGATGTCCGTGGCGCAGGCGGGATCGGTCAACCGCGCGCGCCAGCGTGAATTGCGCGACGCCCTGCGTTCGGCAGGGTTCCCCATGCTGGCCGGCGCGGGCGTCGGCCCCGATGGATGGCGCGAACCCGGCCTGTTCGTCGCCGGCATCGGCTTCGATGCACTCGACGGGTTCTGCCGCCGCTTCCGGCAGGCCGCCATCGTGCGCGGCCACGGCGACGGGGAAGCCGAACTGCATGCGCTGATTTGAGGCACGGCCGCTCCGCATGGACACGACAATGTCGCCGCTGGGACAATGCCGCGGTTTTTCCCGAGAGCCGCGATGAGTACCGATGCCGCCCGGAACGATGCCGCCTTGTTGTGCGTGCGCGCGCTCGCGTTCGCACGCAACGACGAACCCGTGTTCGGTCCGCTGGATTTCACGCTCGAGCGCGGCGAAACCCTGCTGGTGGAAGGCGACAACGGTTCCGGCAAGACGACGCTGCTGCGCGTGCTCACCGGCACGCTGGCCGCCAGCGCCGGCGAAATCCGCATCGCGGGCCATCCGGCGACGCATGACGCATTCGCCGGGCACATGGTGTTCCTCGGTCACCAACCGGGCATGAAGAACGACCTGTCGCCATGCGAGAACCTCGCCTGCCTCGCCGGCCTGTTCGGAACGCGCGACGGCGCGGACATCGACTCCGCGCTGCGGGAAGTGGATCTGGCGCTGTATGCCGACACACCGCTGCGGCTGCTGTCGGCCGGGCAGAAGAAGCGCGCGGCATTGGCGCGTCTGGCGTTGCTGCCGGGCGAACTGTGGTTGCTGGACGAACCCTACGCCAACCTCGACCGTCACGGCATCGGGCTGGTGAATGCCCTGGTCGCCGCGCACGCCGCGCGCGGCGGCGCGACGCTGCTGACCAGCCATGGCGCGGTGCGATTCGCCGATCCGCATGCGCGCCACGTGCGTCTGGCATTGGCGGCATGAACGCGCCGAATGCCGGCGCGGCATGTCGCGCGCTGCTGCGCCGCGAGTTCACGCTGGCGTGGCGGCGGCGCGGCGAGATGCTGCTGCCGCTGCTCTACGCCGTGATCGTGGCCACGCTGTTCCCGTTCGCACTCGGCCCGGACAACGCGCTGCTGGCCCGCATCAGCGGCGGCGTGTTGCTCGTCACCGTGCTGCTGGCGATGCTGCCCTCGCTGGAGTCGATGTTCCGCGGCGACCTCGAAGACGGCTCGCTGGAACAGTTGCTGCTGTCGCCGCAACCGCTGCCGTTGCTGGCGCTGGTGCGCATCCTCGCCCACTGGAGCACGACCGCATTGCCGCTGGTCGTGGCGACCCCGCTGCTGGCGTTGTTGCTGCGGCTTCCCTCGAACGTCCTGCCGGTGCTGCTGGTCGCGTTGCTGCTGGCCACGCCGCTGCTGGCCCTGCTCGGCGCCACGCTGTCGGCCCTGACGGCGGGCGCGCGACGCTCGGCTATACTTCTGTCCCTGATGCTGCTGCCCCTGGCGGTTCCGGTGGTGATCTTCGCGGCGGGTGCGGTGGCTGCGGCGCAGGCCGGGCTGCCCTTCCTCGCTCCCTTGTCGTGGCTGGCCGCGGCCCTGGTGCTGGCATTGGCGCTCGCCCCGTTCGCGTGCGCCGCGGCGTTGCGGATCGCCATAGAAGCGTAATGATGTCGCGTAGTTACCTGCCACACTGGATGCATCTTCTCGGCTCGCCGCCGGTCTTCTACCGCTTCGCCGGCACCCTGCGGCCCTGGCTGTTCTGGAGCGCGCTGCTCCTCGCCGCGATCGGCTTGTACGGCGGATTGGTGTTGGCGCCGGCCGATTACCAGCAAGGCGATGCCTACCGAATCATCTTCATCCACGTCCCGTGCGCATGGATGAGCCTGTTCGCTTACGGGTGCATGGCCGTCGCGGCGCTGGTCGCGATGGTGTGGCGGGTCAAGCTGGCCGAAGTGATCGCGATGGAATGCGCGCCGGTCGGCGCGGCTTTCACGCTGGTGACGCTGATCACCGGCTCGCTGTGGGGCAAGCCGATGTGGGGCGCGTGGTGGACCTGGGACGCGCGGCTGACTTCGGAACTGGTGCTGCTGTTCCTGTACTTGGGCGTGATCGGCCTCGACCATGCGATCGAGGACCGCCGCCGCGGCGCGCGCGCGGCTTCGCTGTTGGCGCTGGTCGGTGTCGTCAACCTGCCGATCGTGCACTACTCGGTGGTGTGGTGGAACACGCTGCACCAGGGCAGCACGGTGCAACTGCTCGGCCCGTCGAAGATCGCCCCGGGCATGCTGTGGCCGTTGCTGACGATGGCGCTGGCGACGCACCTGTATTTCTTCGCGAGCGTGCTGAACCGCACGCGCGTCGGCCTGCTGGCGGTGGAAGGCGGCAAGGAGTGGGCGCGCAGCATCGTGGCGGAGAATGCGCATGCATGACTGGCTCGCCATGGGCGGCTACGCGCAATACGTCTGGCCGGCGTATGCGGTGTTCTTCCTCGTGTTCGCGTGGGACTGGCTGGCGCCGCGGTTCCGCCGCGGCCGCCTGCTGAAGGAATTGCGCGGGCGCCTTGCGCGCGAGCGCGTGCGCCGCGAAAAGGCCGCCGCATGAATCCCGTCCGCAAACGCCGCCTGATCGCCGCCGCGTTGATCCTCGCCTCGGTGGCCGCCGCCACCGCGCTGACCGTGTTCGCCCTGCAGCAGAACATGACCTACCTGTATTCCCCCAGCGAAGTGGAAGCCGGCAAATCGCCGATCTCCACGCCGTTCCGTCTCGGCGGCGTGGTCAGGGAAGGCAGCATCCGGCGGGTGTCCGGGACACTGCAAACCGACTTCACGGTGACCGACCGTTTCCACGACCTGCGCGTGCAATACACCGGCATCCTTCCCGACCTGTTCCGCGAAGGCCAGAGCGTGATCGCCACGGGCCACATGAGCGGCGGGCATTTCACCGCGACCGAGGTGCTGGCCAAGCACGACGAAACCTACATGCCGAAGGAAGTGGCCGACGCGATCGCGAAGGCGAAGGCCGCGCACCGAGAGGCTGGGAGCAGCGAACAGGGAGCAGGGAGCAGGGGGAAAACCGATGGCGTCCCTGACTTATCGCCTCCCACCCAGAAGAAATCGGGTCCCGGCCAGGCACCTGGTCCGGCACGCTCTTCCCTGCCCCCTGCTTCATCCCCGCTCCCTGCGCCCCCGCAAAAATGATCCCCGAACTCGGCCAACTGGCATTGATCCTCGCGTTGCTGCTTTCCGCACTGCAATGCGTGCTGCCGATCGTCGGCGCGTGGCGCGACCACCGGCCGCTGATGGCGACCGCGCGTCCGCTCGCGGTCGGGCAATTCGTGTTCGTGGGCATCGCATTCGGAATCCTCACCCATGCATTCCTGGCGCAGGATTTCTCGGTCGCCTACGTCGCGCAGAACAGCAACCTGCAATTGCCGTGGTGGTATCGCTTCCCCGCCGTGTGGGGCGCGCACGAAGGTTCGCTGCTGCTGTGGGTGCTTATCCTCGACATCTGGACGCTGGCGGTCGCCGCGCTGGGCGGGAAATTGCCGGAACGTTTCCACGCGCGCGTGCTGGGCGTGCTCGGTTTCGTCGCGTTCGGGTTCCTGCTGTTTTCTCTGACGACATCCAACCCGTTCGCGCGGCTGATTCCCGCGCCCATGGACGGTGCGGACCTGAACCCGGTGCTGCAGGATCCCGGCCTGATCATGCATCCGCCCGTGCTGTACATGGGCTACGTCGGTTTCAGCGTTGCGTTCGCATTCGCGATCGCGGCATTGCTCGGCGGTGAACTGCAATCGGCATGGGTGCGCTGGTCGCGGCCGTGGACGAACGTCGCGTGGGGTTTCCTTTCCGCCGGCATCGTCGCGGGCAGCTGGTGGGCGTATTCGGAACTCGGCTGGGGCGGCTGGTGGTTCTGGGATCCGGTCGAGAACGCGAGCTTCATGCCCTGGCTGGTCGGCGCCGCGCTGGTCCACGCGCAAGCCGTGACCGACAAGCGCGGCGGCCTGCGTGCGTGGACGCTGTTGCTGGCGATCTTCGCGTTCTCGCTGTCGTTGCTCGGCACCTTCCTCGTGCGCTCGGGCGTGTTGACTTCCGTGCATTCGTTCGCCGCCGATCCCAAACGCGGCGTGTTCATCCTCGGATTCCTCGCCGTCGTGGTCGGCGGCTCATTGCTGTTGTATGCGTTGCGCGCGCGCTTCGTCGCGGGCGGCAAGCCCTTCGCACTCGCCTCGCGCGAAACGCTGATCCTGGTCGGCAACTTGATGCTGACCGTCGCCGCGGCAACCGTGTTGCTGGGCACGCTGTATCCGCTGGTCGGCGAGGCGCTCGACATCGGCCGCATTTCGGTCGGCGCGCCCTATTTCGGTTTTCTCTTCATGCTGCTGATGACGCCATTGGTGCTGGCGCTGCCGTTCGCACCGCTGTCGCGCTGGGGCAAGGCCGATCCGGCGTCGTGGAAGCGCGCCGCGTGGCGCATCGTCGGCTTGAGCGTGCTGGCCGGAATCATCGGCTGGATCCTCGGCGCGCGCGGCTTCATGCCGCTGCTGGGCGTCACCGCGGCGACTTACGTTTTGAGCGGCACCGCGTTGTATGCGATCAAGCGCTGGAAGGAAGCGCCCGCGGGCAAGCGCTATCCGCTGGAGATGTTCGGCATGCTGTGCGCGCACGTCGGCGTGGGCGTGTTCATCGCAGGCGCGATCCTGACGCGCAGCTTGAGCGTCGAGCAGGATGTCGCGCTCGTCCCCGGGCAAACCGCGCACGTCGGCGCTTACGATTTCCGCTTCGACGGTGTCGCCGAAACGCAGGGCCCCAACTGGCTGGCGCAACAAGGTACGGTTGAAGTTTCGCGGAACGGCGAAGCCATCGTCACGCTGCATCCGCAGAAGCGCACCTACCCGCGCGGGCAGGTGCAGACCGAAGCCTCGATCCACCCGGGCGTGTTCCGCGATCTTTATGTCTCGCTGGGCGACCCGATCGGTCCTTCGACAGGTCCGGGAGGGACGAACGGCGAATGGGCGCTGCGCGTCTACGACAAGCCGTTCGTGCGCTGGATCTGGGCGGGCGGCCTGCTGATGATGCTGGGCGGCTTCTGCGCGGCCGCGGACAAGCGATTCCGCGTGCGCCGCGAAGCGCCCGAGGCCGTGGTCGAAACGCCATCGATTCCGACGCGTCCCGCCGAACAGAACGCATGAGCGCGCGGCTGATTCCCTTCGCGGTGTTCGCGCTGCTGGTCGTATTGTTCGGCGTCGGCATCGTCTGGAACGAACACCACGACGCCAGTTACGTGCCCTCGCCGCTGATCGGCAAGCCCGCGCCGGCGTTCGATCTGCCCATGCTGGATGATGCCTCGCAACGCGTGCGCAAACACGACCTGCTCGGCAAGCCGTACCTGATCAACGTGTTCGCGAGCTGGTGTTTCGCCTGCGGCGACGAACATCCGGTGCTGATGGAATATGCGGACCGGATCGGCGTGCCGCTGATCGGTTACGACTACAAGGACAAGCCCGCGGACGCGAAGGCGTGGCTGGCGCAGCACGGCAATCCCTACGCGCAAGTGATCGCCGACGAAAGCGGCGCCACCGCGATCGATTTCGGCGTGTACGGCGCGCCGGAAACGTTTCTGGTCGATGCGGCCGGCGTGATCCGCTACAAGCACATCGGACCCTTGACGCCGCAGGTGATCGCGCAGGAGCTGGAGCCGGCGATCAAGGCGGCGCAGGATTCGACACGATGAACCCGATCCTCGCAAGATTTGAACGCCTCTCCCCCCGGGAGAGGGGCAGGGGTGAGGGTTCGGTGTTGCCGCTGCATCCGGCGAATGACAAACCCTCACCCGCCACTTCGGGGCACCACGGGGATCCTGGCCTTGGATGGCGGCTTTACCCGAGGAGAGAGGGGAAAAGGATCGGCCGCGTTTGTATCCGATGGTCGGCTATCGTGGTTTTGATGTTCTGCGCCATCACACCCGCCTTCGCCATCGATCCGCTGCCGTTCAAGGATGCCGCGCAGCGCGAACGCTTCCAGCACCTCACCTCGCAGCTGCGCTGCATGGTCTGCCAGAACGAAAGCCTCGACGCATCGAACGCCGATCTCGCCAGGGACCTGCGCCACCAGATTTTCGAGATGATGCAGCAGGGCAAGAGCGACGAGCAGATCAAGCAGTATCTGGTCGCGCGCTATTCGGATTTCGTGTTGTACGATCCGCCGCTGAAAGCCTCGACCATGGCATTGTGGTTCGCTCCGCCCGCACTGGTCGTGGTCGGCGGCATCGTCGTGTTCGTCCTGCTGCGCAAACGCGCGAAACCCGCGGCGCAAATCGCGATGAATGAAACGGGGGACGATTGGTGAACTTGTGGTTTTACGCGATCGCGGCGCTGATGCTCGTCGCGGCACTGGCGTGCGTCGCCGCGCCGCTGTTGCGCGCCGGCCGCCGCGCGGGGCGCGCGCGCGCGCCGTTCGTGCTGGCGCTGGCGCTGGTGTTCGCGCTGCCCCTGGCGGCGATCGGCCTGTACGTCCTGTTCGGCGCGCCGCAAGCGTTGCAGCCCCGGCCCGCGAACGCCGTCGATCTCGCGCAGGCCACCGACGAATTGCGCGCCAGGCTGCAAAGCTCGCCGGATCATCCGGAAGGCTGGGTGCTGCTGGCGCAGGCCTACGCCTCGATGGGCCGATTGAATGATGCGCGCGACGCCTTCGGGCAGGCGTTGAAACTGAAACCCGGCGATCCCGACCTCATGGTCGCGTACGTCGAAGCCGACGCGCAGGCACGCACCGATCACCGCATCGACGACGAATCGCGCAAACTGCTGGAACGCGCGCTCACGTTGCAGCCGGATCACCAGCGCGGCTTGTGGCTGCTCGGCATCAGCGACTATCAACTCGGCCGCTTCGGCGAGGCCGCTTCGCACTGGCAGCGCCTGCTGGCACTTCTGCCGCCGGATTCGAAGCTCGCTTCCGCCGTGAGCGCGCAGATCGCGATGGCGATGGCGCAGGCGCGGGCGCAGGGCAAGACGCAGGAACAGGCGGAAGCGCTGGCGCCGGCA
>JAFEEJ010000117.1 GCA_018241145.1 Pseudomonadota bacterium
CTCGAAAAGCATGCGCTGATGCGCGACGCGCAAGGCCATGAATCCTGGGCCTACGAAGTCGATGGTTACGGCAACCAGCTGTTCATGGATGATGCCAACGTGCCGAGTCTCCTCGGCCTGCCGTACCTCGGATTTTGTCAAAGCGACGACGCGCGTTACCGCGCGACTCGCGCGTTAGCCTGGAGCGAACGCAATCCGTATTTCTTCAGCGGCAAGGCCGCGCAAGGCATCGGCGGCCCGCACGAAGGCTTGCGGATGATCTGGCCGATGTCGATCATGGTGCGTGCCTTGACCAGCGACGACGCCGGCGAAATCCGCCAGTGCCTGCACTGGCTCACGACGACCGACGCGGGTACCGGTTTCATGCACGAGGCGTTCGACCAGGATGATCCCGCGCATTTCACCCGCGCGTGGTTCGCCTGGGCCAATTCGTTGTTCGGTGAGATGATCGTCGATCTGGCGAAGCGCAAACCGGATCTGCTGAAACGCATTTGAAAAAACCCCTCTCCCGATGGGAGAGGGGTTCCTTGCCGATTTCCGAGGAACAAGACCATGGTGACACGCAGACGTTTCCTGCAAGGCGCGATGACGCTGGCGTTGCTGGAGCGCGTCGACCCGCGCGCGGCGTGGGCTTCGATGGACAAGGCCGGCGCGCAAGCCGCGACAACTGACGCGGCCGCCGGCGTTTCGCGCTTCGTGGATGTGTTCGTCGGCACCGGCGGCCACGGCCATACCTATCCGGGCGCAACGGTTCCGTGGGGCATGGTGCAGCTGTCGCCCGACACCAACGATTTCGGCTGGGACGCGTGTTCGGGCTATCACCAGGCCGACGGTTCGATCATGGGCTTTTCGCACACGCACCTGTCCGGCACCGGCGCCAGCGACATGCTGGACGTGCTGGTGATGCCGGCGCAGGGCCCGGTGCTGCTCGATCCCGGTGCACGCGGGTTGCCCGATGAACTCTATTACTCGCGCTACGATGCAGCGGCGCGCGGGTCGCATCTCGCGGCCGACGTGGTCGCGCATCCGGGAAAGGGTTACCGCTCGCGCTTCGACAAGGCGTCCGAGCGCGGCGTTCCCGGCTATTACACCGTGCACCTCGCCGACCACGACATCACGGCCGAACTGACCGCGACCGCGCGCGTCGGCCTGCATCGCTACACGTTCAATACGCAGGGAGCGGGGCATCTGCTGGTCGACCTCGCCCACGGTTACCACGACGATGCCAAGGTGCCGTGCAAGGTTTCCGATGCGGAATTGAAGGTCGTCGGCACCGACACACTGGTCGGCAGCCGGCGCGTGCACCAGTGGGCGGACGGGCGCTACATTTTCTTCGCGATGAAACTTTCGCGACCGTTCGCGCGCGCGGCGCTGTACGACGGAAATCGCGCGTTGCCGGATTCCGCACGCGAGGCAAAGGGCACGCACTTGAAGGCCGCGCTGCATTTCGACGATGCCGCGAAAACGCCGCTGCTGGTGAAGGTCGGCATCTCCGCGGTGGACATCGACGGCGCGTTGCGCAACCTCGAAACCGAGCTGCCTGATTGGGATTTCGAGCGCGTGCGGCGCAATGCGGCGGAACAGTGGGAACGCGAACTTTCGCGCATCCGGATCGACAGCGGATCCGATGACGTGCTGAAGACGTTCTACAGCGGGTTGTACAACGCGATGCTGGCGCCGACGCTGTTCAGCGACGTCGATGATCGCTATCGCGGCTTGGATCTCAAGGTGCATACATTGCCGAAGGGCCAGCACAACTACAGCACCTATTCGCTGTGGGACACGTATCGCGCGCTGCATCCGCTGTACACGCTGTTCCAGCCGGACAAGGTGCCGGACCTGGTGCAGGGTCTGGTGCGCAAGGCCGGCGAAAGTCCGCAGGGGCCGACGGTGTGGCCGCTGCAGGGCGTCGAGACCGGCACCATGATCGGTTACCACTCCATTGCCGTGATCGCCGAAGCGCACGCGAAAGGTTTTGCCGGCATCGACTACGCGCAGGCGTGGCCGGTGTATCGCAAGCGCGCGATGAGCGACGATTACCGCGGCCTGCCGTGGTACCGCAAGCTGGGTTACCTCCCCAGCGACAAGGAAGGCGAAGCGGTCAGCAAGACGCTCGAATATGCCTACGACGATTGGGCGATGGCGCATCTCGCGGCAGGCGTGGGCGAACACGCCGACGCGAAAGCCTTGCGCGAACGTTCGCGAAACTACCGCAACGTGTTCGACCACAAGCTCGCCTTCATGCGACCGCGCGGCGCCGACGGGAAGTGGCTGGAACCGTTCAGTCCGATCGAGATGGGACATTCTGACCAGTGGCGCGACTACACAGAATCCAATCCGTGGGTCGCGACGTTCCTCAACCAGCACGACCTGTACCACTACATGCAGATGTTCGGCGGCGACGCGGCGTTCGAGCGCAAACTGGACGAACTGTTCACCACCGCCTCCACGCTGCCTCCGAACGCGCCGCCCGACATCGCCGGCATGGTGGGGCAGTACGCGCACGGCAACGAACCGAGCCACCACGTCGCGTACCTGTACACCTACACGGGATCGCACTGGAAAACGCAGGCGCGCGTGCGGATGCTGCTGGAAACCATGTACCGCGCGGCGCCGGACGGCCTCGCCGGCAACGAGGACTGCGGCCAGATGAGTGCGTGGTACGTTTTGAGTGCGCTGGGCCTGTATCCGGTCGATCCGGTCAGCACGAACTGGGTGTTCGGCAGTCCTCTGGTCGACCACGCCGAAATCGACGTAGGTGGCGGAAAAAAACTGGTCGTGGAAGCGCGTGGCAACGGCAAGGGCCGGCCCTATATCCAGTCGGTGACGTGGAACGGCAAGCCGTGGACGCAAAGCTGGATCGCACACGCCGAACTCGCCAAAGGCGGCACGCTGGTGTTCGAGATGGGCGACACGCCGAACAAACAATTCGGTGCAGCGCCGCAGGATCGACCGCCGGCGTTCGGGCGAGGGGCAAACGACGGCGATTAGCGCGAGTTCAAGCCTGCCGTCGTCATTCCGGGGCGACCTGCGGCTTCATCGCGGGTCGAACCCGGAATGACGACCGAGAGTAGGGATTCAATCTGCACGCGCGGCGGCC
>JAFEEJ010000118.1 GCA_018241145.1 Pseudomonadota bacterium
CCGCACAACCATGCTGCCGCGCCGGAACGTTCGCAGCCGTCGGATTACATGCAGCCGCGGGAATCGATGCCTCCCACGCGTGCGCCGCAACCCCGTGCCATGCCGCAACAGGGTTACGCGCCTCCGCCGGCGCACAACGCGGACCGCGCCCCGCCGCAGCACGCACCACCAAAGAATCCGCCGCATCCACAGGCGCCCGCCAATGATCACAAGGACGATCACGGGCACTGAAAACTGCGGGTCACGCGCGGTCGTCCGCCTTGCGGTCGACCGCGCCGGTTCGGATCAATCCGCGTGGACGTGGGGAATCCAGTCTTCGCCCTCGCCCTCGCTCCAGGGCTCGAGGGTATCGGCATAACCACCCAGCAGGTTCCACAACGGCGCCTGCTTGTCCTCGGGAATGCGGGCGAACTCGAAGCCGATGCGATTGCGCGAGATGCGTGCCACCCTGGCTTCGAGATGGATGTTCAAATTGTCGTGGAACAGCATGTCCAGCACCCACAGGTCGCCCGGGCCGCCGCTCCAGTTTTCCGGGCGCGCAATCAGCGCGCCGGTTGCGGAAATGTCGTCCAGCTCGGTGGCCCAGACGTCGCCGCGCTGGCTCATCAGCACGGCCGTCTGGCGCTTCATGCGCGCATGACGAAGCCTGTCGGCAGGGTCATGCCGGTCTTCCGCATTTTCCTCATCCACCATCATTTCCGTTTCCACGAGAATGCCATCCGAGATGCGCTTGCCGGGGTTTCTGCAAATCGCGGGCCACGCCCCCCGATCCGCTCCCGCCGCGATTGCAAAACATTTGTAAGCGGGTTTTTCCGCCGGGCGCAGGACACTGGACTTGCGCCGCACTCCCCCTTACCCTTGGCCACGTCGCATCGGGACGCCGATGCCACCTTTGCACGTACGCTTCAGTATCGCCGCTCGTGCGGCCCGCATCCCGGTAACGGCTGACGGACATTCGCTCCGGGGATCGATCCGTGATCTTCCGCCGTGCAGGCCGCCGAGGCAACCGCCCGGCACGCGGATTCCGCGTGGAACCGACAATGCAGCGGCAATGCGCGGCCCTTGGGCGGCCAACCGTGTTCTTGAAGAATTGACGCATGGCATGAGTGCCGCATGAGCACCGAATCAGCACAGGCGGTCGCGATGTCGCCGGACGAAGGGAACCTCGCCGCGGCGCGCGTCCCGCAGCAACAGGAAATGCCGCTCGCCGTGGTGCGCGGCGAACCGGTGCTGCAGATGCCGCAGGACTTGTACATCCCCCCGGATGCGCTCGAGGTGATCCTCGAGGCGTTCGAGGGACCGCTGGATCTCCTGCTGTACCTGATCCGGCGCCAGAACCTGGACATCCTCGACATTCCGGTGGCCGAGATCACTCGGCAGTACATGGAATACATCGAGGTCATGCGCGAGTTGCGCCTGGAGCTCGCGGCCGAATACCTGGTCATGGCCGCGATCCTGGCCGAGATCAAATCGCGGCTGCTGCTGCCGCGGCCGCCGGTGGAGGAAGGCCTGGAGGAGGATCCGCGCGCGGAACTGGTGCGGCGCCTGCAGGAGTACGAACGTTTCAAGAAGGCTGCGGAAGACTTCGATGCCCTGCCCCGCATGGAGCGCGACATCGATGCCGCTTCGGCTTTCGTGCCCGACCGGCAGGTGATCAAGCTGCCGCCTCCGGTGGACTTGCGAGAAATGCTGCTGGCGTTGCGCGACGTGTTGAACCGCGCGGAATTGTACGGCCACCACGCGGTCGCGCGCGAGCCACTGTCGGTCCGGCAACGGATGGGCGAAGTGCTGCGAGCGCTGGGTGACGGCGCCTTCCATCGCTTCGAATCGCTGTTCGACGCGGATGAAGGACGCCTCGGCGTGGTGGTGACCTTCCTGTCGCTGCTGGAACTGGCCAAGGACCGGCTGGTCGAGATCGTGCAGGAACAACCCCTCGCGGCGATCTACCTGAAGGCACGCGCGACCGAAGCGACGGAATGATGCATCGGGATTCCGTCCGCCGATGAACGCGGACGTCGCCGACGGGAACCAATTTGCGGTCTGCCATGCGCGTTCGTTCGCGCGGATCCATCGAGTGAGGCATCAGTGGAACACGAAAAACTCAAGAACATCGTCGAGGCCGCCCTGCTCGCCGCGCAGCAGCCGCTGACGCTGCCGATGCTGGGCGCGCTGTTCGCCGACGAGGAAGCCGTGGCGCACGCCGAGCTGGCAAGGGCGATCGCGGCCTTGCAGGCCGACTGCGATGGCCGCGGCGTGGAACTGGTCGAAGTCGCTTCCGGTTTCCGCTACCAGGTGCGCGAAGCCGTCCATCCCTGGGTCGCGCGGCTGTGGAGCGAGCGCCAGACGCGCTATTCGCGCGCATTGCTGGAGACGCTCGCGTTGATCGCCTATCGCCAACCGATCACCCGCGGCGAGATCGAACAGATCCGTGGCGTCTCGGTGGCATCGAGCATCATGCGCACGCTGGAAGAGCGCGAATGGATCCGCGTGGTCGGTTACCGCGACGTGCCCGGCAAGCCGGCGCTGTTCGGCACCACCCGCATGTTCCTCGATTACTTCAACCTGAAGTCGCTGGATCAATTGCCGACGCTGGCCGAAATCCGCGACATCGAGGACCTCGAACCCCAACTGGCGCTGGTCGCGGGCGTCGATGTCGAAAGAACCGACGTCGAAGCCGCAGCCGGCACCACCGAATCGCAAGGTGAAACACCGATGCACGAAACCGGCATCACGGAACCAACCGAAGAACGAACCACGGAACACTCCGCATGAACACGTCGCGCGGCCTGCTCAGCCTCAAACGCGGCGAAACGCCCGACGGCGCGCTGGAGGAACGCCTGCACAAGGTGCTGGCCAACGCCGGCCTGGGTTCGCGCCGGTTGCTGGAGGAACGCATCGCCAACGGCGAAGTGCTGGTCAACGGCGTTGCCGCGCAGACCGGCTCCAGCGTGCACGCGGGCGATCGCGTGGAACTGGATCGCAGGCTATTCATGGTCGCGAGCGAACGGCGCGACGATTCGCAGGTGATGCTTTACCACAAGCCGGAGGGCGAGCTGACCACGCGCGAGGATCCGGAAGGTCGTCCCACCGTGTTCGAACACCTGCCCGATCCGCGCGGCGCGCGCTGGATCGCGGTCGGCCGGCTGGATACCAACACCACCGGGCTGCTGCTGCTGACCACCGACGGCGACCTGGCCAATGCCCTGATGCATCCTTCGCATGAAATCGAGCGCGAATACCTTTGCCGCGTGCACGGCGAAGTGTCCGACGACGCGCTGGCCCGCCTGAAGGCCGGGGTGCAACTGGAGGACGGTCCGGCGAAGTTCGACGACATCCACATCGTCAATCGCGGCGACGGCAGCCACCAATGGTTCCGCGTGGTATTGCACGAGGGTCGCAACCGCGAAGTGCGGCGGCTTTGGGATTCGCAGGGCTTTCCCGTCAGCCGGCTGAAACGCATCCGCTACGGCAACATCGAACTGCCGCGCGGCCTGCGCCCGGGCGACCACGAAATGCTGTCGTCCGAACGCGTGCAGCGCCTGCGCGAGCTGGCGGGCGCCGGCGAGCCGCAGCCGACGCTGAACCTGAAGCCGGTGCTGCATCAACGCAATCATCCGCGCCGCTCGGTCACCGAAGTGAAGCCGGCCGAACACGCCAAGGCCTGGACGGGCGTCCATCACCACGAGGCCCGCGAATTGACGGCATTCGATCGCGTGCGCCCGGACGATTTCGCACCGGGGCGCGGCAAGCGCCGTCGCGGAGGCGCGCCGCGCGGCGACGTCAACGGCAACGTCGCACGCCCGGACAACCCGCAACGCAGCAAACGCAAGAAGAAGGGACGCGGCGTCGCCCCGGGCCAGGAACTGCCTTCGGTGCGCACCTGGTTCGCCGGCGAAACCCGCAACGACGCACGCGGCGGACGCGGGTCGCGCGGCGATGGCCAGCCACGCGGACCGCGCCGCGACAATCGTCCGCCACGCGGCCGGGGGCGCTGAGCGGCATGCCCGCGGCAGTCACGCTCTGGCACAACCCGCGTTGCTCGAAATCGCGCGGCGTGCTGGACCTGCTGCACCAGCGTGGCATCGAGCCGGTGGTCATCGATTACCTGGAAAATCCACCGGATACACGTGAAATCTCGCGCGCCATCGAACTTCTTGGATTGCAGCCACGTCAGTTAATGCGCCGCGACGAACCCGAGTACGCGCAGCACGGGCTGGACGATCCCGCCCTCACCCGCGAACAGTTGATCGCGGCGATGATCGCGCACCCCAGCCTGATCCAGCGCCCGATCGTGTTCGCCAACGGCAAGGCCGCGATCGGCCGGCCACCGGAAGCGGTACTCGCGATCCTCTGATCAATCGCGCAGCGTGAACGCGTCCGCGTCCATCCACGCCGGAAAGCGTTCGCGGTGCGCGGCGAGTTGCGCCATCGACAACGTGGTGGTCGTCACCAGCTCCTGGTGGCTGTCCTGCGACAGCGGCTGGCCGAGGAAATCCAGCACGGCGCTGGCGCCGGCATACTCGTGGCCGTTGCCGTCCGTGCCCACGCGATTGACGCCGGCGACATAGCACAGGTTCTCGATCGCGCGCGCGCGCAGCAGCGTGCTCCACGCATGGGCGCGCGGCGAAGGCCAGTTGGCGACGTACAGCAGCAGGTCGTAATCGAAGCCGGCGGCGGAGTGGCGGTTGCGCGAGTACACCGGGAAGCGCAGGTCGTAGCAGACCAGCGGACAGATCTTCCATCCGCGCCACTCGACGATCAGCCGTTCGCTGCCGGGCGCGTAGCGCTTGTGTTCGTCGGCGTAACGGAACAGATGGCGCTTGTCGTAATGCCGCACCCCGCCGTCGGGGGTGACGAACAGCAACCGGTTGTGCACCTTGGCCGCATCGGTTCCGTCGTCGACGCGCAGCTGCACGCTGCCCGTGATCGCCGCATCCAGCGATCGTGCTTGCGAGCGCAGCCAGGAAACGGTCGGGCCGTCCATGGTCTCCGCCTGCGCGATCGCCTCGTTGGAAAAGCCGCTGGTGAAGGTTTCCGGCAACACGACCAGATCGGTGCGCCCGCGCAGCGGCGCGATCAGCGATCCGTAGTACCCGCGATTGCCGGCCGGGTCGTGCCAGCGGGTATCCCCCTGCACGAGTGAAATGTTCAGAGCTTGCACAGGCGTTCGGCAGCCGCTTCAAGGGTATCGTCGTTCTTGGCGAAGCAGAAACGGATCAGTCGCGCTTCCGGCGCGATTTCGTAGAACGCCGACACCGGGATCGCCGCCACGCCCGCTTCGCGCACCAGCCATTCGCAGAAGTTCAGATCGTCGGTGTCGCGGATCGCAGAATAATCGGCGAGCTGGAAATAGCTGCCGCGCACGGCCGGCAACTTGAAGCGCGAGCCGGCAAGCAGTTCGCGGAAGCGATCGCGCTTGGCCTGGTAGAACGGCGCCAGCCCCGCGACATGCTGCGGATCGTTTTCCATCACTTCCGCGAAGGCCCATTGCGCCGGCTGGAACGTGCAGAACGTCAGGTACTGGTGCACCTTGCGGAACTCCGCGGTCAGCTGCTTCGGCGCGACGCAATAGCCGACCTTCCAGCCGGTGCAGTGCCAGGTCTTGCCGAACGAACTCACCACCAGACTGCGCTCGGCCAGCTCCGGCTTGCGCAGCACGCTCATGTGCTGCGCGCCGTCGTAGACGATGTGCTCGTACACCTCGTCCGACAGCACCAGCAGCCCGTGCTGCGTCGCGATCTCCGCCAGCGCATCCAGGTCGGCCTGCGCGAAGATCGCGCCGGAAGGATTGTGCGGCGTATTGACGATGATCACCCTCGTCTTCGGCGTGATTTCGTCGCGCACGCGCTGCCAGTCCACGCCGAAGTCCGGCAGGCGCAGCGGCACGTGCA
>JAFEEJ010000011.1 GCA_018241145.1 Pseudomonadota bacterium
CGAACCGGAGAACTCGATGGGCGGAATGGCGGTGGCGGGGGCCTGCATGCTGCCGAAGTACAGCGCTTCGGAACGTGCGTTCAGGTCGAAGTCGCTGGCGATCATGTCGCCCGCGAAACTCTTCGCGCCAAGGTTGGTGCCTCCGACATTGGTGAAATCGAACGACGCGGCCTTGCTTGCCCCGACCTGCAGCGGTGTCGTGGACGTCGCACCGCAATCGCTGGGCTTGGTCGACTGGTTGGTCATGCAGCCCAGGTCGTAGGCGAATACCCGCATCGGCGCCGTGGAAGTCACGGCGACGCTGACGCCGGCGGGATTGGCGCCATTGGCCCCCGTCGGGCCGGAACCGATGAACATGAAGAACCGGTTGGGGGTGCCGGAACTGGGGTTGCGCATCACCGCAAAGGCCGGAACCGAAGTGGTGAAACTCTGGCCGTAACCATCGGTGGACGCGGGGGTCAGTTCCGCCAGCACCTTCGGCGGCTGTTCCGGGTCGGTCACGTCCAGCACGACGTAGGCGGAATACGAAGTCTGCAACGTGCATTTGTTGGAGCCGGTACTGCTCGGGCAAGTACTCGGGTTGTAGGTGTCGCTTGTGCCGGTCGGTGTCGGCACCTTGATCATGCCGCCGCCCAGCCGGAACGGCACCACCAGCACGGTGCCCCATCCGCCCGGATGGCACTGGTTGCCCGCGGTGACCGCGGAGCAATCGCCGTCATCGTCGAAGATCTTGGCATCGGTGGCGATGGGATTGCCGTCCACGTAGAACACATGCTGGGCCTGGTAGGCCGGCGAGGTCAGCCAGCGCAGATGCGGCAACAGGTTGCCGGGCACATAGGCCCAGATTTCCCCGCCGAGGGGATGCTGCGTGTCGGTGCCGCTGCTCTCGCAATCGGTCGGCGGCGTGGTGGTGGAGGTCGGCGGCAACAGGCAGAGCTTGGCCAGGCTGGAGTAGTAGAACCCGCCATTGAAGGCATGCAACATGCCGTCGTTGGCGCCGACGTACACCACCTGCCGGCGGTTCAGATAGTGCGACTTGAAGGTCGCGTAGCTGTTGTCGCCGTAGAGCAGGTCGTAGGCCTCGGCCGGCTTGCCCACCACCAGCGGCGTGGAATCGATGATGTCGCCCAGCCGCGCCACGACACTCCCGCTGGCGCCGCCGAACGCGGTGCCGTCGATGGTGCGCGAACGCATGCCGCACTTGTTGGTGCTGTTGCTTTCCTCACCGCGAATCCAGTTGACGATGCATTGCGCTTCGGTCGGGTTGTCGGAATTCAGGAAGCCGAAATCCCCCTGCCATTTTCCGGTGGAGCCCTTGCCGCAGAAGCCCGTCGTGCAGGTCGCGGTGCTGCCGCTCCAGACGAAATCGGTCTGCTCGCCGCTGTCGACGATGCCGTTGTGGCCATTGGCGCTGTTGCTCGCGCCGTTGTCCACCCACGTGAAAATATAACGGCCGGCGCTGGAGGGATCGCTGTATTTGCGCTGTGTTTCGATGTTGCTGACGAAACTTCCGCTGCTGGGCGACAACTGCTGGGACGCATCCCAGATGGTCTTGACGTTGCTCAGCGGCTGATTCAGGCGGCCGGTATTGCCGGGACAGGTGTCCGCGATGTCGGCAGGATTGAACTTGCTGGGATCTTTGTCAAAACCGGCGTCGCTGGTCAGGCACTCGCTGAATTCCGCCGCGCTGGTGGTGGGATCGGTGAAGAACACGATGATCGGGTCGATGTCGTAACCGTCCAGCTTACTATTGGGGGTACCGGTGGAACTGGAGTCCTCACGCAGGTAGCCATAGGAATCCGTCCACAAGGCATTGAGCGTGCCGGTCCAGTACACCTTGTTCAAACTGGCGTCCTGGGTTTGCGGGTTGTACAGGGCCCGATACACCGTGCCCTCGCCGTTGACGCTGTTGGACACCACCGCGGCCGCCGTGCCGGAACCGGTGCGCTTGATGATCGCGTTGAGGGCGTTGCCCAGCTGGTTGGAGAGATTGGACGGGTTGTGCACCGGGAAGAAATTGTCGGGCAGACCGTCCGATACGCCCGTCTGGCCGGTGACGTTGTTCATGTTGTCCCACTCGCTGACCAGGTCCGGCTTGTTGTTGCCGTTGGAATCCTGGAAGCCGCCGTACTTGGCCGCGTACCACAGCGGATTCTGCAACGGCCCCACGCCGGAGGATCCGAGCTTGAACTTCAGCACGACCGGCAGATACCAGCCGGTCGGCGGATTGACCTGGCCGGTCAAGAGGCTGTTGAACGATCCGGGCGCAAGGGCGACGCGGTTGACGCCATCAGCGGTGGTGCCGGAAATGTTGTAGCCCGTCAGCATGGCGTAGCCGCCGGCGGTGGACATCGTCTCGATGCGCACCAGCACTTCATCGTTGCCGACGCTGGGCTTGTCGGTCGTTCCACAGGCGGCCGAATAGTCCCCCGCCGTGGACGTGTGATCGCTGCGCCAGCAGATGTCGTAGCCCTTGAACGTCGAGCCGTCGATGTTCTTCTTGGACTGCCCGTTGGTGTACGAGCACGCGCTGCCGACGCACCACGTGATCATGTCGGTGGCGTCGAGGTCGTGGTCGGAACCGAACGTGGAATCTTCCCAGACGAAGTTGAAGCTGCCGGCACTGTTGTCGTTGAGCAACGGCCGGCCGTAGATGTAGTTGGGCGAAACGCTCGAGATCTTGGTGCC
>JAFEEJ010000119.1 GCA_018241145.1 Pseudomonadota bacterium
GATCTTGACGCGATCCGCACCCCGTGGAATCTCGCCCCGCCCGCCGACCGGCAGGCCGCGCGCCTGCGCGTTACGCCCCCCGCCGGCTGCGATCGCTTCGGCGTCGTTGCGTCGCGCCATGCGGATCGGGATTCCGGTATCACCCATGCCTGCGGCGCTCCGATGCGCGTGCACGGTCGAGGCATGTGTTTGGCGTGCGCGTCAGGCAACGCATGACCACACGCTCAAGCCGGCAAGGATCACGGCTGCCAGCAGGTCGGTAACCATGGCCACGTCCTCCAGGCGGTTGCGCTGCTGGAAGACGTGCTGGATGCCGGCGAGCCCGTAGAAAATGGCGCCGACCGCCGCCGCGGCGGTCCGCCACGCAGGCAGCCACAGGCTGGCCACGCCCATCGCGCCGATCGCAAGGTTGGCGAAACCGAGTTCGCGGACGACCACCAGCGCTTCGTCGGTCTTCAGGCCGAGGATCCGGTGCGCGGTATAGGCGGGTTGCAGCGATTGCCGCCCGCCCGCCAGCAACAAGCGCACGCCGGCCGCCCAGAACACGAACCACTTCAGCGCCAGGTCGGAAGAAAACGCGGCGTGGCCGATTCCCGTTTCGACAACGATGCAAACGCATGGCGACACGAACAGCAGCGCGACGACCATGATCACGTACATCGGAGACTCCCGTGGTGAAGCCAGTGCACGTCGTCCCGGCCGGACGTGCTGCTTTCGCGGCGGCCATGTCAACCGCGCCGGAAACGCGATTCGCGCAATACCGTGCAGACCTGGATCGAATATTCCGCGTAGAACGATTCGCGGCCACGCCGTTTCGCGGCGACGTGGTCCGCCTGCGTCGACCAGTCGCGCTGCGCCGCCTCGTCCGCGAATTCCACGAGCGTCACCCGCTCGCCGTCCTCGGCGGTGAAGGTCTTGTGCGAAAGATGGCCCGGCATCGTGCGCGCCAGTTCCGACATCTTCGGCGCGAGTTCGAGGTAATCCTCCTGCGCTTCCTCGCGCAGCCGGGAACGGAACACGGTGAGGATCATGCGGGACTCCTGCGGCGGACGGGACGAATGGCCGGAGACGCTATACCCACACATCGTTTGGCGCGGCGACGACACCGGCTGCGTCGCCGGTGTTGACCACGCCACGCGGTTCGACAAGCATGACGCAGCATTCCCGCGCGGCCGCCGGGCGGTGTTCCACGCCTTTCGGAACGACGTACATTTCGCCCGCCGCCAGCGCGATCGTCCTGTCCCGGAACTCGAGCGTCATCGCGCCGTCGAGCACGATGAAGACTTCGTCCGTCTCCGCGTGCGAATGCCAGACGAACCCGCCCTGGATCTTGACGAGCTTGAACTGGTAGTCGTTCATCTCGGCGACGACGCGGGGCGACCAATGCTCCGCGAACCGGCCGAGCTTGTCCCGCAGGTTGATCGCACTGTCCGGCATCACGCACCTTGCGTCGAGGCAGCGAGCATACACGGCACGCTGCCAGCCGACGCACGGGAATTCTCCGGTCCGACGATCCCGGGGGAGGACAGCGGACCCCTCGGCTTGTCATGCCCGTATCGGGCGGTGCGAATCGCGCAGCGCCCGGACGCCGGCTGGAGAGAATGACCGGTCCGCATGATGCCTAGGACGCGACATGCGTGGCAATCTGCCAGAGATTGCCCCAGGGGTCCCGGATCATCGCACGGCGATCGCCGTACGGCGTGTCCCGGGGTTCCTCGATCGGTTCGGCGCCACGCTCCCGCGCAAGCCGGAAGACTGCGTCCGCATCCTCCACGTAGACGTAGAGGAATGCCGGCATGGCGGCGCGTTCGAGCGTCGAGCCGACCATGATGAGCGAATCGCCGATGCGAAGCTCCGACGGCCGTCCCGGATGGAATTCGCCGCCGGCACCGAAAACCTGCCGGATGAACGCCACGAGAGATTCCGGATCTTCCACCGCGATGCGCGGGATCACGCGCGGCCAGCCAGTCGGTACGTATTCGCTCATTCGTCCACCTGTGCATCCAACGCCCATGTCCGAGTCAAGCGTCGCAAGCGCGCGCAGCGGGTTTGCGTTTGCTTGACCGAAAAGCTACGTGCAGCCTATGACGGGAAAGCCTCGAAGCCCGGCGCGGCGGCCAAGCCGTGATCCCAGGCGGCCCTGCTTGCCGTGAAAATATTGGCATCTGCGGCAATGGCAAGCTCCGAGTCCAGGCTGCCCGCAGGAACGACAAGCATGTTTGAAGATGCGAACGGCAGTGCGGAGCCGCATATGGAGCAAAAGCACCTCGTGTGCCGCGTCTGTGCGAGATTGAAGGTACGAACGTGTTCCTGCCCGGATAGCCATACAAGCCTGGCGGTTGACGAGAAAAGATTGGCAGCGTGCGCCGAGCCGGTGTCCTTGCGGCAGTGCGAGCAGTGGCAAAGGTAGAAGCGCTCGAATGCGCCCTCGACCTCGAAGCGCACCGCACCGCAAAGACACGAACCGTGATGTTGTGTATGCATATGAATCCCGATTCTCGCGCCAATCCTCAACGCGGCACCCGGCGTCCGAGGCAACCGGCGCAAAGACCGCGTAGCGGGATTTGCGCCCGGTTGACCGAGGTGTCATGCGGCAGACTCAAGCTTCCAGCCCGGAAAGACGAGCACTGCAGGATGGCAGTGCAGCGCGGACGCCAATACCTTTGCACACTCGACGCCAAGATTGACCCGGCTGTACTCGATGCCGGAAATGCTGGTTTGCGGGATGCCGCAGAGCGCCGAAAGCTGCGTTGGCTCAAGCCCTGCATCTCACGGATGATCCGCACCGACTCGCCAGGACTGACGTCGACGCGCTTTTGGGCAGGGACGAACTTGCGCATTTCAGTGCCTCCGATCGTCGTGTGGCGTGACGCGAACCACCTGAACCGTCATGACATCAGCCGTCGCGGAATAGATGACACGCCACTGCTCGTTCAGGCGAGATGACCTGAAGCCCTTCGGATCTCCGTGAAGCGCCTCATCCCGGAAGCCCCTGATGGCGCGGAGACCTTGCTGACCCGAGAGCATGGCCAGGTCTTTCCATTTCTCGTAACGCTCAAGGACCTCGACCGGCACACGCCCCGAAGAAAGCTCCTTGTCCGCTTGGCGGGATTCGAGGATCGTTCACATGCCACATTGTGACTAGGACAAATAGGTACTTTCATGTGCTGCGCACTTTTCACCGACGCATAACGCCTGAATCAAGCCACGCCGCAAAGCCATCCAGTGCGCTTGAACGAATTGTCGGGCGCAAACTGGCTGTTTCAGCCGCTGCCGTAGCCAATTTGACCGAAGCCGAGCCACAGAGTTTGAACGGCGCTCACGAGCTAGTCGCCGTCGCGACTCTTGCTGCCTTGAACATGCCAAACAAGTGCCACGATGGCGGCGCCAAGGCACATGCCTGTGCCGATGAGATGCACGAAATCCACCGCCCGAATGGTGGCGAGGGACGGGCGAATGAGCATGCTGAAAAGGCTCAGGAGACCAAAGGCGGCGAGAACTAAGACGACTCGGAGGGATTCGCGGCGTGAATGCATGGATTATCACATCTGAGGCATTTGGGACGAGGAGTCGGAACGTTATGCAGCGCCGAACGCCTGAATCAAGCCGCGCCGCGAAACGGCGTCGGCTTGAATGAATTGTCAGGCCCTTACTTGCTCTGTTGAAACAGCCAATCCCTTGCAGGCTCCAGAAGATAAGCGTGATCGAACGAATACATATGTTCAGATCCCTTGGACTCTGCCAAATACCGAGGCGGAGCAACCGTGCCAGCTGTAAACCGGATGAAGTTTATGGGAAATCCTTTCGCCAGCAGCTTCGCTGTTAATTCATCCTGCTGCGCCTGTGGGAGATTTGCCGGGAACTCCACCTCTCCGTACTTTGCTCCAAGCGAGGTCAGCAATTCTCCAAGGTCGAGCATTCCGGCCGACGCTTTGGTATCTCCAGCAGACACGACATAGATAAAGCGATCTTTCGCCAAGGGTGCGAGGGCCTTCGTATCCCACTGGCTGCCCACGAACATGGACGAGGCGAACAAGTTCTGGTCTGTCGCATTCAAGTAGAACGAGATCATTCCGCCCATTGATTGGCCGGTTGCGTAAACCCTATTCGGATCGATGTTGTATTCCGCGATGATCTTCTTGATCAGGCGATGGGCGACTCCAACCTCATCGCTGACTTGCCAGTTATCGTTCGTGGCCCATTCCGGGCCCGCAAACGAAGGAACCAGTACATACGCAGGGTGCTTTGCTTGACTGGCATCTGTGGCCCATATAATGCCGCCATAGCCCTGCATGAGGGGCGCTTTTGCGCCCTTGCCGACAGTGCTCGCGTCTGCGATGAACACAACCAGGGGAAATTTCTGCCCGGTTTCATGACCCTTGGGGACATACAGGCTGTAGTCCATCGTCCGCCCCGTTGATTCGTCGGCATAGCGGAGCGTTTTGAAAGTTGGAGCAACTTGATTCCTGGTTGTGATCAGAACACTGTCATAGCCTTTATCTACCCCACCGTAGGATGCGTCCCACCGGGCCTGGGGCTCAGTGGGCTGCGCTGCTGCGGGTGTCGCGCCGATCCGCTGCCCCTCCGGAGCGCACCCGGACAACAGAAGTGCTGCCAACGTTAAGGCTAGCGTGATCTTCATTGCCGATTGCCTCGTGAGGTATGGAAAGGGCTAACGCCCGAATTCAGCGGCGCAAAGACCGCACAGCGGGATTTGAGTCCGGTTGATCGAGTTGTTAGGGTTTACGCGCACCAGCCTTGAACTCCTCGAGAGGTACAACAGGAAACCGGCTCACTCGGGTCCTGTGAAATACACGTGCAATTGGCATGAGCGCTCTCGCGTCTTCGTATGACGCGCCAGCGTGCTCCAGTCTCGCGCGTGCGGAAAAGCCATTTTCGCAGAGGAGGATGAATGCGGCTTGCGCCTCGGCTGGGAAATATGTTGCAAACGGGTAACACAACCCTTTGTCGAACTGAACAAACTGAAAGTGTCCCTTTGGCATCCAGCCGCAACCAGGACACGATACCTCTACAA
>JAFEEJ010000120.1 GCA_018241145.1 Pseudomonadota bacterium
GGAATCCAGGCCTTCACCGTCTCTCCCGCGGGCACCGCATCCGGCTTGACGGTCAGCGACTGGGTGACGCGCACGCGTTGCGCGTCGACGCTGTTGCGGTGCGTGGCGAGAGCATCGCGGATCACCTCGGCGTGATAGGCGCCCGCGGTTTGCAGCGGGCTGTCGTCGAAGGGCTGCGGATGCGCGCGGCGCGCACGCGCTTCGGCGCTGAGGAGGAACAGGTTGCCGGCCGCGCCGTCGAAATACCGCGTGCGGCCGTCGATCATGCGATGCTCGATGTAACCGCGCGCATCCCAGTATGCGAATTCGTCGTCGGTCAGGTCGGGGATCTGCTTGCGGATCAGCGCCTCGACCTGACCGGCGTCCAGGCTGAAATCCAGCAGGATGCGGCGCATGCGCTCGCGCTGGAATTGCAGCGCGGTCGTTTGCGCGCGATCGTCCGCCTGCGCCAGCGCGCGGTCGATGGCTGCGTCCGCCGCCTTGAACTGGCCGGCGTCGATCATCCGGACCACGCTGCCGACGGGTTCGGGGGCGGCAACCTGCGACAATGCGGGGCCGCAAGCAAGCAGCAACGCGGCCGCGAAGGCCGCCGCCCATAGGCGTAACCGGATTGCCGCCGCCGCGCCGCGGAAATGCATCCCAAAGCCCCCGGGTCACCTGCAAGCCCGGAACGCTGTGTAACACGCTTGCAAACCGCAGTCAATAATTTATGCTTCCCAAAAATGCAATTGGAATTACCTATTCTTCGGCGCCCGGTTGGGCGCAGCGCGCCAGGGGCAAGGGATGATCCAGTCGGTATGGCCGTATCTCGCCGTGATGTTGTTGTGCGCCGGCATCTTCCCGGCGCTGGAACAGCGCTATGGCTGGCGCGCGTTCAACGTGCTGCCGCCGATCGTGCTGACCTACCTGCTGGTGACTGCGCTGGCCGTGGCAGGCTTGTGGCAGGTCGGCGGCGAAATCCGCGCCGCGCAGTCGATGTTGACCGCGCGGCTGATCCCCGCGCTGTTGTTCCTGCTGATGATCAACTGCGACCTGCGCGCGATCTTCGCGCTGGGACCGCGCGTGCTGGCGGTGTTTGCGTGCACCAGCGTCAGCCTGTTCTGCGCCTTCCTGCTCACTTTCCTGATCTTCCGCAGCGCGCTGCCGGGGAATCTGTGGCAGCCGCTGGCGGCGCTGTCGGGCAGCTGGGTGGGCGGCACCGCCAACATGATCGCGGTGAAGCAGGCGATCGGCATGCCCGACAGCCTGCTGGCGATGTCGCTGCTGACCGATGCGTTGTGCTATTCGATGTGGGTGGTGGTGCTGTTCTCGGTCGCGCGGCTGGCGCCCGCGTTCAACCGCTGGACGTGCGCGCGCTCCAGCGCGGAGATCGCATTCGCGGAGGCGCGCACGACCGCGCCGACGCGCCCCGATTGCGTGCTGGTGTGGCTCGGCCTCGCGCTGCTGGTGGCCGCGGGCTCGGCGTGGCTCGCGGCGAAACTGCCGACCACCCCGATGATTTCCGCCACGACCTGGACCATCCTGCTCGCGACCGCCGCCGGACTGGGCGTGGCGCATACGCCGCTGGCGCGCTATCCCGGCGCGAATGCGATTTCCGGGGCGCTGCTGATCGCGGTGGTGGCGGTGCTGGCCTCGCAAAGCAACTTCGAAGGCATCGCGCGCGCGCCGCTGTACCTGCTCTGCGGCGTGCTGATCATCTCGATCCAGGCGCTGCTTCTGGCGCTGTGCGCGCGGCTGTTCCACTTCGACCTGTACCTGTGCGGGATTTCCTCGCTGGCGCACATCGGCGGCATCGCCACCACGCCGATCCTGGCGGCGACCTACGCGCGCGGATTGGTGCCGGTCGGCATCCTGCTGGCATTGTTGGGGTACGTTATCGGCACCGGCTACGGCCTGGTCGTGGCATCGCTGATGTCGGCGCTTGCCATCCATTGAGGTGACTGTCATGCGCATGCGGTGGTTGCTCGTTGTCCTGCTCTGCTTCGCCGCGCCGCCGCGCGCGGCCGACAACACGCCGGCGATCCCGCCCGGCGGCGTGATCGGCGTGACCGACGCGCAGCTGTCGCCGGATTTCTGGATCGAGCGTGCGGCCTCGCCCGATGCGGTGCTGATGACCAGGACCGCGGTCGATGCGCAGAACGCGAAGGTGCTGCACCGCGATCCTTCCATGCACGAGATCGCCGAGTTGCCTTCGAAGCTGGGCGCCGATCGCGTGAAGGGCTGGATCACCATGCTGTCGGAGCGCCCGCAAGAACCGCTCTACGACGTGCACGGCAACGAAATTCCGGCGGCCGCCCTGGATGCGTGGCAGCAGGACCTCGCGCTCGACGCGGTTCCGACTTCGCAACCCACGCGCTACGGCCTGATCGTGCATCGCGCCGACCTGCGCACCTTCCCGACCACGACGCGCGTGTTCGACGAACGCGGCGATACCGACATCGACCGTTTCCAGGAGAGCGGCATCTTCCCCGGCACGCCGGTGGTGATCGCGCACCAGAGCCGCGACGGGCAATGGCTGTTCGTGGTCAGCCCGCGCTACGCGGCATGGGTGCAGCGCGACGCGGTGGCGGCGGGCGGCAAGAAGGACGTCTTCGATTACGTCGACGCCAAGCCATACCGCGTGGTCACCGGCGCGCACGCGCATACCGTGTTCACGCGCGAACAGCCGAAGGTTTCGCAACTGGACCTCGACATGGGCGTGCGCGTGCCGCTGGCCACGGACCTGCCCGCGGACCAGCCGGTCAACGGCCAGACCGCCTACACCTCGTACACGATCGAATTGCCGATCCGCAACGACGACGGTTCGCTGAAGATCGTTCCCGCGCTGCTGCAGCGCAATGCCGACAGCGCGGCCGATTACCTGCCGCTGACGCGCGCGAACATCATCAGACAGGCGTTCAAGTTTCTGGGCGAACGCTACGGCTGGGGCCACGCCTACGACGGCCGCGATTGTTCGGGCTTCGTTTCCGACGTCTACCGCAGCATGGGCGTGTTGATGCCGCGCAACACGCGCGACCAGGGCGTCAGCCCCGGCCTCGACCACGTATCGTTCGACGACGACAGCAGCCACGACGAACGCATGCGTGCGGTCGCCACGCTGGACGTGGGCGACCTGGTTTACATCCCGGGCCACGTGATGATGGTGATCGGCAGCTACGGCGGCCTGCATTACGTGATCCACGACACCGGCGGCATACGCTATTACGGAGCGGACGGCGCGGAACACGAAGTCAAGCTCAACGCGGTTTCGGTGACGCCGCTGGAACCGTTGATGTTCAATGACAAGCAAAGCTACATCGACCGCATGACCAGCATCGTGCACGCGCATCCGGGGGCAGTGACGCCATGAAAATCACGGATATCCAGTTCGGCCGGCTGAAGGTTCCGCTGAAGACGCCATTCAAGACGGCGCTGCGCACGGTCGACCACGTCGAAGACATCGTGGTGATCGTCAACACCGACGGCGGCCACGTCGGTTACGGCGAGGCGCCGGCCACCGCGGTGATCACCGGCGACACCCACGGCTCGATCGTCGAGGCGATCCGCAGTTACATCTCGCCGCGCCTGATCGGCCAGGACATCGCCAACCTCAACCACATCACGCACCTGATCCAGACCGCGATGGAGAAGAATTCCAGCGCCAAGGCCGCGGTGGAGATCGCGATCTACGACCTGTGGGGCCAGCTTTACAACGCGCCGCTGTACCAGCTGCTGGGCGGCGGCGATCCGGTGATCAATACCGACATCACCATCAGCGTCGATTACATCGACAAGATGGTCGCCGATTCGCTGAGCGCGGTGGAACGCGGCTTCGAATCGCTGAAGATCAAGGTCGGCAAGGACATCGGCGTGGACATCGAGCGCGCCAAGGCCATCCATGCCGCGGTCGAGGGCCGTGCGCTGCTGCGGCTGGACGCCAACCAGGGCTGGACGGCGAAGCAGGCGGTGTACGCGCTGCACGCGCTGGAAGACGCCGGCGTCAAGCTGGAACTGGTCGAGCAACCGGTGAAGGCGCACGATCTGGAAGGCATGCGCTACGTCACCGAACGCGTGCACACGCCGGTGATGGCCGACGAAAGCGTGTTCGGGCCGATGGAGGTGATCGAACTGATCCGCATGCGCGCGGCCGACATCGTCAACATCAAGTTGATGAAGACCGGCGGCATTTCCAATGCCATCAGGATCGCCGACATCTGCGCCGTGCACGGCATCGAATGCATGATCGGCTGCATGGTGGAAACCAGCATCAGCGTGGCCGCCGCGGTGCACGTGGCGGTGGCCAAGGCCCACGTGATCAGCAAGGTCGACCTGGACGGGCCTTCGCTGTGCCAGTACAACCCGGTGGACGGCGGCGTGATCTTCAACGATTCGGAAATCTCGATCACCGATGCCCCGGGCCTGGGAATCCGCGAAATCCGCGGACTGGAAAAGGAAGGTGCGGCGTTGAAGTGGAGTGCGTAGATCCTTGAAACCCGTTCGTGCTGAGCGCAGCTTGCGTAGCAAGCGAAGCCTAAGCACATCGTGGAACACCCTTCGACTTCGGCGCTTCGTGCCTGCGGTCAGAGCCTGCCCCGGACTTGATCCGGGGGCGAACGAAAATGTGGGGCAAGCTGGGAAGGACTGGGCATGTCTGCACTGGTGAAAATCCGTTCCGAGCGCGACCGCATGTCGGCGGTGGAGCGGCGCATCGCGGACTTCATGCTGGAGAACGCGCACCTGTTGCGCGACTATTCCTCGCAGCAACTCGCCAACGCGCTCGGCATCAGCCAGTCCAGCGTGGTGAAGTTCTCGCAGAAGCTGGGCTTCAAGGGCTACCCGGACCTGAAATTCGCGGTCGGCGAAGCCAATGCGCGCGGCGACAACGGCGACGACGATGACGATGCGAAAACCGCGCAGGGCAACGGCGCGGGCGCGCCGGCCGACCAGTTGTGGCGGCGCAAGAGCGAGGCCGAGGAAGCCACGCGCTCGATCAATCCGCAGGGAAACCTCGGCGCCGTCGCCAAGGCGATCGGCA
>JAFEEJ010000121.1 GCA_018241145.1 Pseudomonadota bacterium
GGACGCGATCATCACGGCGATGGACAAGGCGATCGCGGCCAGGACCGTCACCTACGATTTCGCGCGCATGATGGAAGGCGCGAAAGAGGTGAAATGTTCCGGATTCGGCGACGCGCTGATCGCGGCGATGTGAGGATCGCGGAACCGCGCACGCAAAACGAGGTCAATGCGCCATGCGTGCCGCTTTGATCTTCGGAGTTGCATCGCTGCTCTGCGCGTCCGCAGTCGCGCAGACCGCAGCGCGAATTCCGACGGCGCCGTCGCCGCAACCCGCGTCCGTCTCCAGCATCACCACGCTGGAAACGGTCAGCGTCACCGGCGTGCTGCCGGGACCGGGCCTGTGGAAGGTCAGCCGCGACGGCCACGTGCTGTGGGTGCTGGGGGTGATCCCGTCGTTGCCCGCGGGCATGCAATGGCGTTCCGCGGAAGTCGAAACGGCCATCGCCGGCTCCCGCGAGGTGATCGAGTCGCCCGATGCGAAGGTGAAGATCGACGCCAACTTCTTCGGCAAGCTGTTCCTGCTGCCTTCCGCGCTCGGCGCACGCAAGAATCCCGACGGCAAGACGCTGCGCGACTTGCTGCCACCGGGGATGTACGCGCGCTGGCAGGCGCTGAAGCCGCAATACCTCGGCGACGACGACGGCATCGAGCGCTGGCGGCCGATCTTCGCCGCACTGAAACTGTATCGCGAGGCGCTGAAGAAAAACGGATTGCGCAGCAGCGGCGAGGTCGAGGACACGGTGGCGGCGCTCGCAAGGCAACACGGCATCGATCCGGTCTCCAGCGATTACACGCTGACCATCCGCGAACCGCGGCAGGCGATCAAGGCATTCGAAGCCGAGGGCCCCGACGGCATCGCCTGTTTCGGCCGCACGCTGGACAGCATCGAACACGACATCCCCGCGATGCGCGCGCGCGCGAATGCCTGGTCCACCGGCGACCTCGACACGCTGCGCAAATTGCCCGACAGCCGCTTCCGGCAGGTGTGCACGGACGCGATCACCGGTGCCGGTTTTGCGCGCCGGCTCGGTATCGCCGACCTGCCGGACAAGGTCGAAGCCCACTGGCTGAATCTCGCGCGTGGCGCGCTGAAGACTTTCCCGCAAAGCTTCGCGGTTTTGCCGATGCACGACGTGATGGACGGCGACGGCGCGCTTGCGGTGTTGCGCTCGCAGGGCTACACCGTGCAATCGCCGGATGAACTGGCGTCGGATCCGGCAGAGGCCGCTACGGCCGGCCCCTGAATCACCGTGTGAAACCTAAAATTTAGCTGCACAAAAAAACCGGCCACGCCGCCATCCTTGGCGATTCCGTGGCCGCACTTTCCTGCGTTCATCCGTGGACGCGATCGTGCCGGCGGCATCCTTGCCGCGTCCTTCCATGAAGCGTTTCGCTGCAAGCTCCGGTCAAATGCGCCTGCGCCCGAAAATCAATGAGGCGATGAACAGGATGATGAAAACGATGAACAGGATCTTGGCGATGCTTGCCGCCAGACCGGCCACGCCGAAGAATCCGAAGAATCCGGCAATCAATGCGATGATCAGGAAAACGATGGCGTAATAGAGCATGGGGAACTCCTTTGCGCGTGGCCGCCGGTACGAAGACCGTTCGTTCCGAGCGACTCGTCCAGCATAACGACCGGGTGTGATCGCGACGTGACGGAAGGCATGCGGCATGATCGTCCTGTTCAACAAACCGTATGGCGTGCTTTGCCAGTTCACCGATCGCGGCGTTCCGTCGCGTCGCACACTGGCGGAATTCGACCTGCCTGCGCGCGTGTATCCCGCGGGCCGGCTCGACTACGACAGCGAAGGCCTCGTGCTCCTGACCGATGACGGCGCGCTGAACCACCGCATCACCGATCCACTCCATCGCCGGGAAAAAACCTACGTGGTGCCGGTCGAGGGCGCAGTCGAGGAAGAGGCATTGCAGCGTCTGCGCGATGGCGTCGAGTTGAAGGACGGCCGCACACGGCCCGCGCAGGCGCGGGTGCTCGGCAGGGCGCCGCAGTGGCTGTGGAAGCGCGACCCGCCGGTGCGTTTCCGCAGGACCGTGCCGGACTCGTGGCTGGAAATCGGCCTGCGCGAAGGCCGCAACCGCCAGCTGCGGCGCATGACCGCAGCGGTCGGGCTGCCGACCCTGCGGCTGATCCGCACGCGCATCGGCGAGCACGCGCTGGATGGACTGCCTGCCGGACAGTGGCGCGCGATCGATGCGTTTCCGCACCCGCAGCACCGCCACAACGGAAAAACCCGCGCATGAACTTCAAGGATCATTTTTCCGGACACGCCGGCTTGTACGCGCGCGCACGTCCGCGGTATCCCGATGCGCTGTTCGACTGGATCTCGCGGCAATCGCCCGCGCACGGAAGCGCGTGGGATGTCGCCTGCGGCAACGGTCAGGCCAGCGTGGCGCTGGCGCGATCTTTCGATCACGTGATCGCCAGCGACCCGAGTGCGCAGCAGATCGCGCAGGCGCAGCCACACCCGCGCGTGGAGTATCGCGTCGAAGCCGCGGAACAGAACACGATCGCCGATCACTCGATGGATGCGATCACCGTCGCGCAGGCGTTGCACTGGTTCGACCTGCCGCGCTTCATCGAGGAAGTGCGCCGCATCGCCAAGCCGGATGCGTTGTTTGCGGCGTGGAGTTATTCCGGCTGCCACATCGATCCGGCGGTGGATGCGGTGATCGCGCATTTGTACGACGGCATCCTGGGCGCGTACTGGCCGCCGGAGCGCCGGCTGGTCGACGAGGGCTACGCGTCGATGCCGATCCCGTTCATGCCGATCGATTCACCGGCTTTCGAAATGCGCGTGGACTGGGATGCGGAACGATTGCTTGCGTATCTGCGTTCCTGGTCGGCTGCGCAGCGTTATCGCGCTTCCACCGGCGCCGACGCGATCGCCGCCGTCGCCGGGGATTTGCTGCGTGCATGGGGCGATCCGCGGCGCCCGCGCGCGGTACGCTGGCAGTTGGCGTTGCGCGCGCAACGCGTGGCCTGAGTGCGTGCCGCGGTCCGGGCCTTGCCCGGAAATGGAAATCCCGATTCGCTGCTCGTCATTCCGGACGCCGTGCAACGACGATCCGGAATCCTGCCTTTTGCTTTCATTGCATTGATGCACTGAGTCACCGGATTCCCGCTTGCCCGGGAATGACGTTGCGATAATCCATGGGTTCCCGAATTCGACACCGGTTCCAAAAAAGAGCCGGCGCTGGTGCGCCGGCTCCGATGTACACCTCCCGCTTGCCGGAGAGGATTCTGTCCCGCGCTTACCAGCCGAATCCGACACCCGCGCCGACCGAGCTTTCGCCGTTGCTCACCGAACCACCGATGGTGAACGTGGCCTGTGGCGAGATCTTGCGCTGATAGCCGACCGACAACGCCGATTCGCCGCTGGTGTTGCCGTACCCCACGCCGACGCGGTTGTCGCTGTCGATCCCCGCCGCCGACGCCGCCATCTGCACCATCGCGGTACTCATCGCCGAGATCCGGCTGATACGCTGGTCCTGTTGGCTGAAGCGCGCGTTGGTCTGCTGCTCGAAGCTGTCGAGCTGCGTCTGCACGCCCGCCACCGCCTGGTCGGTGTACGCATTCGCCTGGTTCAAGGTCGCCTGGTCGCCCGCGGTCGAATAGGTCTGGGCGGAACTCAATGCCTCCTGGGTCTGCTGGTCGGTATAGGTATTGGCCTGGCTGACCGCCTGCGACATGTCGCTGCTGGTCGACGAGGCCGACTGCGCCGGCAGGTCCGAAGCAGGCGCCGCGCTTGTGCCCGACGATCCCGACGAACCTCCCGCAGCCGCCGGCTGGTTGCTTGCCAGCGTGGACGTCGAGGTCGACTGCAACGCCTCGATCTGTTTCGAGAGCTGCTGGATTTCGCCGGAAAGGCTGGTCAATGTCGACGTGGTCGAATAGTTCGACTGCAGGTAGCCAAGCGTCACCGCGTCGTGGGCAAGCACCGGGTCGGCGACGTTGACGATGCGCCGGTAGTTGCCGAACGATCCCACCGAAATGACATTCATGCCGTTCGCGATGGATCCCGCGCCGAGCGCCACGCTGTTGTTGCCGTTGGCTGTCGCGCCGCTGCCGAGCGCGAGGCTGTTGTTGCCGAAAGCCTTCGAGAACGCGCCGAGCGCCGCCGAATTGGTCCCGGCGGCATAGGCGAAGGTTCCTACCGCGGCGCTGTTGTCTCCACGGGCTCCCGCCCGGGAACCGATCGCCACGCTGTTGTTACCCGTCGCGCTGGCGCCGTAACCGAAGGCCGCTGCCGCATCGCCCAAGGCGTACGCATCCGCGCCGATCGCCGTGCCGTAATATCCACTGGCGTTCGCACGCAAGCCCAGCGCTGATCCGCCGTAGGACGCCGAGGACGACATGCCCACGGACGTTGCGGCAGGTGTCGGCCGGCCTGCTACCGTCGTAGGATTGGAGGCCGTGGCGCCCCAGCCGATGGCAACCGCGCCCGCGCCATCCGCATACGCTTCGCTGCCGATCGCGGTGCTCTTCGTATCGGTGGCGAACGCGTTCCAGCCCAAGGCCACATCGCCGACGGAGTAATTGCCGCCAGCGTAGGCTCCTGCGCCGATGGCAGCGTTGTAGCCTTGACCGAAACGCGCCGAGGATGTCTGCGCGCCGCTGCCGATCGCGATGTCGCTGGTATACGAAGCCTTCGCGCTGTACCCCATCGCGACGCTGTTCTTGCCGGTCGCCTGTGCGGCGCTGCCTACCGCTGTGGCATTCGCGCCCGACGCATACGCATTGCTGCCCACCGCCGTGCTGTAGGCCCCGTACGCCGCCGCGGTGTTGCCCAACGCCGTCGAGGCCGCACCCGTGGCAAACGCCGAGTACCCCACCGCCGTGCTCAGGTCCCCCTGCGCGCTCGCCGAACTCCCCAGCGCCGCCGCACCCTGCCCGGACGCGTACGAGTTCGCACCCACCGCCACCGCACTGTAGTTCGTCGAGGCC
>JAFEEJ010000122.1 GCA_018241145.1 Pseudomonadota bacterium
ACTCAGAACCGCAACTTCCCGCCCAGGTTCACGCTGTTGCTGCGCTGGTCGGCGTCGGAGAAGCGGCCGTCGTAACTGGCCCACAGGGAAAACGCCGGGGTGAGGTCGGCGCTCAGGCCCAGGCCGACGTTGCCCCAATCCTTGTCCGGCGTGAAACCGGGCATGGCGAAGGTGCCGGGCATGTTCACCAGTCCTGCGCGCACGTCGCGTTCCTCCGCCTTGCTGTCGTGGTTCCACGCGAGCTGCGCATACGGATGCAGCATCGTGCTGCCGGCCTGCCAGTTGCCGATCAATTGCCATCCCAGCGTTGCGACCATGGCCTCGCGTTCCTGGCGGTCGAACGTCATCGCGGTGCTGTCGCCGCCGGTTTCCGCGTAGCCGCTGACCCGCACGCGCTGATAACCGAGATCCGCATAGGGACCGGTGCGCAGATTGTCGCTGCCGAACAGCCAGCCGCCGACCAGCGAAAGCCCGATATGCGAACCCGAGGTGGAACCGCCCTCGCTGCGGATCGCCGGTCCCAGCACGATGTTGCGCTGGATGTCGTGGAAGCGGAGCGTGCCCGCGCTGCCGATCGCGCCGAGATAACCGCCCTGCTGCCAGTCGTACATGACATAGGCCGCGCTCAGCATCTCGTCCAGCTTGAAGCCGCCGCCCCCGCCGTACACGCCATCGCTGCCGTGCGCGAGAGTGGTGGCCAGGCCCAGGGAAAGATGGTCGCTGGTTCGCAGGTTGCCGCCGAGCGTCAACGAATTGAAGTTGGTGGTGGCTTGCGGGGTGTTGTCGGTCGCGTCGAACTTCTGCTGGCTGTATTCGTAATCGGCGAACCCGCGCGGACTGCCGTCCGGCGCGGTGCCGAAATCTGCCATCGCCTGGTTCCGCAGGGTGCGCGTCAGGGTGTCGTTGACTTGCAGCGGCGCCTCCGCGAGCAGCGAAGTCTGGCCGGGTGCGGCAAGTTCCGATATCAGATATTCCCCGAGCATCGCCTGCGCTCCCGAGGTGGGATGCACGCCGTCGGCAAACAGATACGTTTGGTCGGTGCCGGGAGCGTAGGTGTAGGGCAGGCCGGAACCTTGCGGCCCACACGCCAGGGAACTGGAAGTCAGGCCGCAGGCGGCATCGGTGACGTTGGTGAAACCGTAGCGCGCGGGATCGGCGATGATTTCGTGCAGCAGGCCGAAGGTATCGACCGGGATGATGTCCACGCCGGTCTGCGCCAGACCCGCGTTCAAGGTGCTGTTGTAGATGATCGACAAGCCGGTGCCCTGCGCGCTTGCGGTCGGCCCCTGCGCCAGCGATTCCGGTGTCTGGCCGATATCCGGCAGGTTGAACACGATCACGCGTTGGGCCCCGGACTGGCCGAGCTGGGCGATCAGGCCGAGTTCGGTTTGCGCGGCGGTTTGCAGGTTCGTCTGCAATTGCGTCTGCGTGATCGAACCGGTCTGGTAGAGGTAGACGTTGTAGAACACGTCGTTCGCACCGCCCCACACCGAATACAACGCATTCGGATCGGCCTTGCCGCCATTGGCGGCGAGATATGTCTGCAGCTGCATCGGCAGCGTCGGTACGCCGGGCGGCGTGCCCGGGGCGTTGTTGATCAGGCCGGCGCCGCCATAGGCGTAATCGGTGCCGCCGAGGATTGAGGGGTTCAGCGTGATCCCGTAATGCTGCGCCAGCCATTCGACCGACTCCAGGCCGGGATTGGTCGTGAAGCGCGTAGGCGCGAAGGGCAATCCTTCGTAATAGGAAAGGTTGCCATTGTCGGTCAGGCTGTCGCCGAACACGATCACGTTGTCGAACTGCGCAGCGGCAGCGCCGCCGGAAATGGCCAGCGCGAGCGCGCCGGCGAGGATGCGGATACGCGGCATGATGAATCCCCAAGGCCGGAAGAGGCGCGACTAGATTAATACAACCGTTTGAAAGCGGCATCTTTTGCGCCCGGCCCTGCCCCGGCAGATCGAAACGGCGATGGGCCTGTTGGCCGTGGACGGGGTTTGCGGGCCCGCGCTTTTCCGCACGCCGCGCCCGTGGTCAGGCGACTTCCCGCCGCTGCCGGCGGCGCAGGTGCACCAGCAGCAACGAAATTGCGGCGGGTGTAATCCCGCTGATCCGCTGGGCCTGGGCGATGGTTTCCGGCCGTACGCGCTTCAACTTGGCCAGCGCCTCGGCCGACAGGCCGCGCACGGCGTCGTAGTCGAAGCCTTGCGGGATGGCGGTCGATTCGTGCCGCTGCGCGCGCTCGATTTCCGCGCGCTGGCGTTCCAGGTAGCCTGCGTATTTGGCCTGCACCTCGACCTGCATCGCCGCGCTTTCGTCGTGCAGCGGCGGGCCGAAGCCTTCGATGGCCGCGAGGCTTGCGTAATCCAGTTCCGGCCGGCGCAGCAGTTCGAGCGCGCTGCATTCGCGGCCGAGCGCGATCGCGCTCGGCGAATTCGCCAGCGCCGCGCCACGCGCGTTCGTCGGAGCGACATGCAATTCGCGCAAGCGCTGTGTTTCGCGCTCGACCGCATCGCGTTTGCGGCGCAGCGCGTCGAAGCGCGGCTGCGGCACCACGCCCAGTTCGAATCCCTTTTCGGTCAGGCGCAGGTCGGCGTTGTCCTCGCGCAGGTGCAGGCGGTATTCCGCGCGGGAAGTGAACATGCGGTACGGCTCGATCGTGCCGTTGGTGGTGAGGTCGTCCACCAGCACGCCAAGATAGGCCTCGTCGCGGCGCGGCCACCACGGTGGTTGTTCCCTTGCCGCGCGTGCCGCATTCAATCCCGCCAGCAGTCCTTGCGCGGCGGCCTCCTCGTAACCGGTGGTGCCGTTGATCTGGCCGGCGAAGTACAGGCCTGCGATGGTTTTGGTTTCCAGCCACGGATGCAATCCGCGCGGATCGAAGTAGTCGTATTCGATCGCGTAACCCGGGCGCGTGATGTGCGCGTGCTCGAAACCGCGGATCGAATGCACCAGCGCTTCCTGCACGTC
The DNA here is from genome assembly GCA_018241145.1 of Pseudomonadota bacterium. Classification (GTDB taxonomy): domain Bacteria; phylum Pseudomonadota; class Gammaproteobacteria; order Xanthomonadales; family Rhodanobacteraceae; genus 66-474. The sequence goes on from JAFEEJ010000122.1 coordinate 2,968, forward strand.
GAACGGCAGGGATGTGGAAATGCCGTTCGGATAGATCTCGGCGGTATCCAGACCTTCGGGTTCGATGAAGATCTGGTGCGAAGCCTTTTCGGCGAAGCGCACCACCTTGTCCT
>JAFEEJ010000123.1 GCA_018241145.1 Pseudomonadota bacterium
CTTTACGGCGCCGTGGTCGAAACAAATGACCCGAAGCAACTAGCCGCGCGCGTGCAGACGATCGTGCTCGCGGGGCTCGCCGACAAGACGATCGAACCGGACGAGGCACGCAGCCTGCCTGCTTACGTGACGACTGCGTGGATGGAGCAATTCCTGCGACTCGACCCCGCGATCGCCCTTCGAAAAGTGCGGGTGCCGGCATTGGCGCTCAATGGTTCGTTGGACCTCGCCGTGCCGGCGAAACAGAACCTTCCCGCGATCCGTGCGGCGCTAGTGCACGACCATGATGTCACGGTGATGGAGCTACCCGGGCTCAACCACCTGTTCCAGACCGCAACGACCGGCGCGCCCAGCGAGTTTTCCCGCATCGAAGAAACCTTTGCGCCATCCGCGCTCACGATCATCACTCAATGGGTACTTCGCCACACGCGCGACGAATCTGCGGGGAAAAGCAGTACGAGGTGACGTGTCGTCCTGTGCAAGGCGGAGGAGCGCATCAAATCCCGCCTCCGTCGACAAGGCAGGATTCGCCGCTGCGCGGCTGCTCTCGCCCTGCTTCATCTCGCTACCCTTCTTGCCGCAACCCCAACTCGCCCATGTGCTTGCGGTAATAGCGCAGTTCCGCGATGGAGTCGTGCACGTCCGACAGCGCGGTGTGCGCGGATTCCTTGGCGAAGCCCTTGCACAGTTCCGGCGCCCAGCGGCGCGCCAGTTCCTTGAGCGTGGACACGTCGAGGTTGCGGTAGTGGAAGAATCTTTCCAGCGCCGGCATCTGGCGGAACAGGAAGCGGCGGTCCTGGCAGATGGAATTGCCGCACATCGGCGACTTGCCCGCCGGCACCCATTGCGCGAGGAACGCCAGCGTCTCGGCTTCGGCCTGCGCATGATCGACCGTCGAATCCAGCACGCGCTGCCACAGCCCGGATTTGCCGTGCTGGTTGCGGTTCCAGTCGTCCATCGCGTGCAGGCGCGCCTCGTCGTGGCGGATCGCGTATTCCGGGCCGATGGCCAGCACGTCGAGTTCGCGGTCGGTGACCACCGTGGCGATTTCCAGGATCGAATCGCTCTCCGTGTCCAGCCCGGTCATCTCCAGATCGATCCAGATCAGGTTGTCTTCCGCGCCTTTGCCCATGCGCCCTCCTCGGCGCGAGTGTAACCCGCGGGCCGCCGCCGCGCAGCCACGCCATGCATTGCCCGGCGCGCGGCCGCTCGCTAGGCTCGCATGATGACCGCGCCCACAATGCTCTGGTACGACTACGAAACTACCGGCACCGACCCGGTGCGCGACCGTCCCGCGCAATTCGCGGCGATCCGTACAGACATGGATCTCGCACCCGTCGGCGAGCCGTCGGTGCACTACTGCGCGCCCGCACCCGACGTGCTGCCGCAGCCCGAAGCCTGCCTGATCACCGGCATCGCGCCGCAGGACGTCGCGCGCAATGGCTTGATCGAAGCGGAGTTCGCGGGCGCGGTGCACGATCTGCTCGCCGAACCCGGCACCTGTTCCACCGGCTACAACGCGATCCGTTTCGACGACGAGATCAACCGCCACCTGTTCTACCGCAATTTTTTCGATCCCTACGAGCACACATGGAGAAACGGCAATGCGCGTTGGGACATTCTGGACCTGACCCGCGCTTGCTACGCACTGCGACCCGAAGGCATCGAATGGCCGTTGCGCGAGGACGGCGCACCCTCGTTCAAGCTGGAACATCTCGCTTCCGCCAATCACCTGGAGCAGCAGCGCGCACACGATGCGCTGTCCGATGTCCACGCGCCCATCGCGCTGGCGCGATTGCTGCGGGACAGGCAACCGCGCCTGTACGACTGGCACTTTGCGCTGCGCGACAAGAAAAAGGGCGTCGCGATGCTGGCATCTGCCCTGCCCGGCATGCAGCCGTTGCTGCACGTGTCGGGGCGCTATCCGCCCGCGCGCGGCTGCCTTGCGATGGTGGCGCCGCTCGCCGAACATCCGGACCGGACAGGAACCTTCATCGTTGCCGATCTCGGCGTGGACCCGGCCGTATGGGTCGACCTTGAACCGGACGAACTGGTCGAACGCATGTTCACCCGCCGCGAGGACCTGCCCGACGACATCGAACGGCCGCCACTCAAGGCCGTGCACGCCAACAGGTCGCCGTTTCTCGCGCCTGTCGAAACGCTGCGCAATGCCGACACCGCACGCGTCCGTCTCGATGCCGAGCGCTGTCTGCGCCACCTCGACACCCTGCGTGCGTCCGCAGGTTTGCGCGAGCGCGTGCAGCAGGCATTCGCCGCGCGCGCGGATGCCTGGCCGGCGCGCAGCGACCCCGAACTGTCGTTGTATTCGGGATTTCCTTCCGACGCTGCCCGCCGTCGCATGGACAAGGTACGTGTCACGCCACCCGCACGACTCGCCGCCACCGATTTCAATTTCGACGACGCGCGTTACGACGAATTGCTGTTCCGCTACCGTGCCCGCAACTGGCCCGACACGCTGGATGCGGGCGAGCGTGAGCGCTGGCGCGCTTTCGTGCGCGACAAATTGAATCGTGAAACAGAAACCACCATGCTGACGTTTGAACAATATTTCGCGACCCTTGCGCGCCTGCGCGGCGAAATCGCGCCCGGCCCGAAGCAGGCCTTGCTGGATCGACTGCAAGCATGGGGCGAAACGATTGCTGCCGAATACGGACTTTGAAAATGCCACACGCTTACTTTTCCCCTGCCA
>JAFEEJ010000124.1 GCA_018241145.1 Pseudomonadota bacterium
CCCAGCGCGGCACGCTTGTGCTCACGGCTTGTCTGATTTTTTGGTCTTGCGTTTGCGCGACGGCTTGGTGCGGTACGCGGCTTTGGGTTCGGCGATGCCGGCACGTTTGATGGACGACGCCTTGCGCGCCCATGCAACCGCGGCGGCGAGGTCAACATCGCCCAGATCGAGTTCGAAAAGCTTCGCGCGCACCGCATCCGCGCGCTGCATGCGCACAGGCGTCAGCACCAATTGGCCTGCGCGTGTCTCGATCTCGAAATATTCGGCATTGCCCGCGGCTTCCACCGCCGACTTCGGCAGGGTGAGCTGATTCTTGCTGGTGAGCTTGGCGAGCATGATGCTTGCCTTGAAGTAAGGACTCCTTACTTTATACCGCTCGGTTCATCTGGGCAAGAGCCGCAAGATGGTGCAGCAGCTGGCGGGTTACGCGCCTGCAGCGGCATGCCGCCCTAGCGAACTCACATTCCGCGGTGCAGCACCATCTCCAGCACGAACTTCGAACCGAAGAACGCCAGCAGCAGCACGGCCATTCCGATCAGGGTCAGGTTCACCGCGCGCGCGCCGCGCCAGCCCCACGCGGCGCGGCCGATCAGCAGCACGCCGAACACGACCCACGCCAGCACCGACAGCACGGTTTTCTGCACCAGGTCCTGCGCCAGCAGGTTGTGCACGAACAGCGCACCGGCCAGCAGCGCCAGTGTCAGCAGCACGAAACCCGCGCCGATCAGGCGGAACATCAGGGTTTCTGTGAGCGTCAGCGGCGGCAGCGCGCGCACCCACGCATCCAGTCGGCGTGCGCGCAATGCGCGTTCCTGCATCGCCAGCAACACCGCCAGCAGGGCCGCGATGAACAGCACGCCGAATGCGACCAGCGCCAGCGTGACGTGCAGCTTGATCTGCCAGTCCATCGCCATCGGTGCGGTGGGCGGCGCCAGGAATTGATCGATCGCGAGCAGGAACGCGGCCAGCGGGAACACGATCACGCCCAAGGCGGCAACCGGACGCGCGAGGTTGACGACCAGGGTCAAGGCGGCGATTACCGCCGCGGCCACCGAGAGCGCGGCGAAGAAGTGCAGGTCCAGCGCGCCGCGGTGCGCGGCGAACAGCACGACGAAATGCAGGATCACCGCGATCGCGCCGGTGGCCAGCGCCATGCGCCTGGGTGCCGCGCCTTCGGAGAGCAGCGGCCGCGCCAGCGCCCCCGCGCTGGCGAAGTACAGCGCGACCGCGCACAAGGCGATTACGTTGAGGGCGAAGGCGTGCGGCGGCATGGGGCGAGTGTGGCACAGAGAGCAGGAAGCCGGGAAACGGTGGCCGGTAACCGGAAAGCTGTAAGCGATCGACAACCTTTACGCGCCCGGCTCCCGGTTCCCGCTCCAGCCCCTGCTCCGGCTCCGGCTATAATTCCACGCTTCGCATCATTATCCCCGCCCATGTTCGAATCCCTCAGCCAGCGCCTTTCCGCCACCGTCCAGCGCCTCGCCGGGCGTGGTCGCCTGACGGAAGAAAACATCCGCGAATCCCTGCGCGAGGTGCGCATCGCGCTGCTGGAGGCCGACGTGGCGCTGCCGGTGGTGCAGGCGCTGATCGAGCGCATCAAGGTGCGCGCGGTGGGTCAGGAGGTGATGAAGTCGCTGACGCCCGGCCAGGCGCTGATCAAGGTGGTGCGCGACGAGTTGACCGCGGTGATGGGTACCGCGAATTCCGATCTCGACCTTGCCGCCACGCCGCCTGCGGTGGTGCTGATGGCGGGCCTGCAGGGCGCGGGCAAGACCACGACGGTCGCGAAACTGGCGCGGCATCTGGCCGAGCGCAAGAAGAAGAAAGTGATGGTGGTGAGCTGCGACGTGTATCGTCCGGCCGCGATCGAACAGTTGCAGACCCTGGCGCAGCAGGTCGGCGTGGGCTTCGTGCCGTCGGCCAGCGGACAGGATCCGGTCGCGATCGCGCGCAGCGCGGTGGATGCCGCCAGGCGTGAAGTCGCCGACGTGCTGATCGTGGATACCGCCGGCCGCCTGCACATCGACGCGCAGATGATGGACGAGATCAAGGCGCTGCACGCGGCGCTGAAACCGGTCGAGACGCTGTTCGTGGTCGATTCGATGACCGGCCAGGACGCCGCGAACACCGCCAAGGCTTTCAGCGAAGCGTTGCCGCTGACCGGCGTGATCCTCACCAAGACCGACGGCGATGCGCGCGGCGGCGCGGCGTTGTCGGTGCGCTACGTCACCGGGCGGCCGATCAAGTTCCTCGGCGCGGGCGAGAAACCCGACGCGCTGGAACCGTTCCATCCCGATCGCGTGGCCACGCGCATCCTCGGCATGGGCGACGTGCTGTCCTTGATCGAGGACGTGCAGCACAAGACCGACGCCGACAAGGCGGCCAAGCTCGCGGCCAGGATGTCGAAGGGCAAGCGCTTCGACATGAACGACATGCGCGACCAGCTCGAACAGATGCTCAACATGGGCGGCCTGGCCGGCCTGATGGAAAAACTGCCGGGCGTGTCGTCGCTGCCGGAGAACGTGAAGTCGAAGGTCAACGACAAGGAAGTGAAGCGCATGATGGCGATCATCGGATCGATGACGAAGAAGGAACGCCGCCATCCCGACCTGCTCAACGGTTCGCGCCGCGCGCGCGTGGCGCGCGGCTCCGGCACGCAACCGGCCGAGGTCAACCGCCTGCTGAAGCAGTACACGCAGATGGAAAAGATGATGGGCAAGTTCGCGCGCGGCGGCATGAAGGGCCTGATGCGGCAGATGTCGGGGGCGATGAAGGGGATGGGCGGCCGGGGATTTCCGGGTTGATGTGAAACGGGGGTTGGGGGCGGGTCGCGGAGCGCGAAAATCGCGCATCGCGCAAACTCCAATCTCTCGACACAATCAGGGTTTGCGCTCCCGCCACCCAGCCTCAACCCCCTGATTCAGCCCTAGCTTTTCCGCCCATTTCCGTTACAATCGCCAGTTTTCCGCGCCCCTTCGCCCTTCGCGGCGGTCCCCCGGGCGGCACTTCGAGAGAGTGAAGAACTATGGTGAAGATTCGTCTGGCGCGCGCTGGCGCCAAGGGCCGTCCGTTCTACCACGTGGTGGTGACCGACCAGCGCAACGCGCGCGACGGCCGCAACATCGCGCGGCTGGGCTATTTCAATCCCGGCGCCGCCGGCCCGGAAAAGCGCCTGGAACTGGACGTGGCCAAGGTGCAGGAATGGGTGGGCAAGGGCGCGCAGTGCTCGGACAAGGTGCGCCTGCTGGTGAAGGAAGCCGGCAAGCAACCAGCCGCTTGAGGGAATTCCGAAACCTCTCCAAGCCGTGGTTGTCAGCCCCTCGAGTCAAGGGGCGATCAAACCCGGAGGGTTTGATGGGGGTTGTGGAGGCGTGAAGGAGTGTCCGGATTCGCAAGCGATCAGTTTGATGAAAACGGTCGACGAGGGAGCGCGCAGCGGCGGGTGCTGCTCGGACGCATCGTCGGCGTGCACGGTGTGCGCGGCGAGGTGAAGATCGAGTCTTCCACCGAACCGCGGCTGGCGATCTTCGATTACGCCCCCTGGCTGCTGGAAACCGCGCCGGACGTGATCGAAAGAATCGAAAAGGCGCATGGACGCGCGCAGGGCAAGGGCGTCGTCGCGTCGCTGCCCCACGTCGAGGATCGCGACGCGGCGGCCCGGTTGATCGGCGCGAAGATTTTCGTCCCGCGCGCGGCCTTGCCGGAATTGCAGGGCGAGTTCTACCAGGACGACCTGGCGGGGCTCGAGGTGGTGAACCTCGCGGGCGTTTCGTTCGGCAAGGTCAGCCACCTGTTCGACACCGGTGCCAACCTGGTGCTGGTGGCCCGGCGCGAGGATGGCCGCGAACACCTGATTCCGTACGTGCCGGACGTATACGTGCAGGCGGTCGATCTCGCGGCAAGGCGCGTCACGGTCGATTGGGATGAAGATTTCTAGGGGATGGCGGTGCGTATCGACGTCATCACCTTGTTTCCCGAATTCATGCACGAATGCGTGAAGTTCGGGGTGGTGGGCCGGGCGGTGCAACGCGGTTTGCTGGAAGTCCGCGCGTGGAATCCGCGCGACGATGCGACCGATGCGCACCGCAGCGTGGACGATCGCACCTACGGCGGCGGCCCCGGCATGGTGATGATGATCGAGCCGTTGCGCAGCACGCTCCGCAAGGTTCGGCAGGCGACGCCGGAACCGGCGCGCACGATTTACCTCAGCCCGCAGGGAACGCGGCTGACGCAGGACAAGGTCCGGCAACTGGCGAATGCGCCGCGGCTGATCCTGTTGTGCGGAAGGTACGAAGGCGTGGACGAGCGGCTGCTCGAACACGAGGTCGACGAGGAACTGTCGATCGGCGATTATGTGCTGTCCGGCGGCGAACTGGCCGCGGCGGTGCTGGTCGACGCGATCGGCAGGCTGCAGGAAGGCGCGTTGAACGACGCGCAATCGGCGCAGCAGGATTCGTTTTCGGACGGCCTGCTGGATTGTCCGCACTACACGCGGCCCGAGCAGCACGAACTGGGCGCGGTGCCGGCGGTGCTGATGTCTGGCGACCACGCGGCGATCCGCCGCTGGCGCTTGAAGCAGGCGCTGGGCCGCACCTGGTTGCGGCGGCCGGAACTGCTGGAGGATTCGTCGCTCGACGACGAAGCGAAGAAGTTGCTGCAGGAGTTTCAACGGGATTTTCGCGATCATCCTTGATCGCGAGAATCAAAAAACGGACATCCTTGTCCGCACTTTTCACGACAGCCGGCCACGGATGGGCAGCGGCGATGCAATATCGGCAACGGAATGCCCAACAACCCTGCCCGCGCGGCGGTGAATGCGCGCATTTCAACCGGACGGTGACGTCATGGAAAGTGCAGTCAGGGACGACTGCTTTTTGATCCTGGCGATCATGGATGATCGCGACCCAGAGAGGCTTTTATGAACAAAGTAGTCGAACAATTCGAAGCCGCGCAGATGGGCCGCAAGCTGCCGGAATTCGCTCCCGGCGACACCGTGGTCGTCAACGTCAAGGTGAAGGAAGGCAACCGCGAGCGCGTGCAGGCCTTCGAGGGCATCGTGATCGCGCGCCGCAACCGCGGCCTGCATTCGGCCTTCACCGTGCGCAAGATGTCGCACGGCACCGGCGTGGAGCGCGTGTTCCAGGCGCACAGCAACGCGATCGATTCGGTGCAGGTCAAGCGCAAGGGCAAGGTGCGTGGCGCCAAGCTGTACTACCTGCGCGGGCTGGAAGGCAAGGCCGCGCGCATCAAGGAAGACATCGCCGCGCGTTCCGCGACTTCGGCGGAATAGCGCACGCCGCCTTCGCTGCCCGTGTTGCAGGCGGGCCGGCAGCGGGTCGACGAGGGCCGCGCGGGAGAACCGCGCGGCCTGCTTTTTTTCAAGCGCTGCTCCCGGCATTCGGTCCTTGCACTAGACTTGCGCGTCGACGTTACGAAACCCCATGACCTTTCGCACCCGCTTCGCTCCCAGTCCGACCGGCTATCTGCACATCGGCGGCGCGCGCACGGCGCTTTACTGCTGGCTGGAAGCGCGACGCCGCGGCGGGCAATTCATCCTGCGCGTGGAGGACACCGATCGTGAGCGTTCCACCGACGCCGCGGTGCAGGCGATCCTCGACGGCATGTCGTGGCTGGGGCTGAAGCCCGACGAGGGTCCGTTCTACCAGACGCAGCGCATGGATCGCTACCGTGCCGTCGCACAGCAATTGCTGGATGCCGGCAACGCGTACTGGGCGTACGAATCGAAAGCGGAACTGGATGCGATGCGCGCGGCGATGCTGGCCGCCGGCGAGAAGCCGCGCTATGGCGGCGCGTATCGCGATCGCAACGAGCCCCGTCGCGACGACCCCGATCGCGTGTTGCGTTTCAGAAACCCGCGCGAGGGCAAGGTCGTGTTCGACGACAAGGTCAAGGGCCGCATCGAGTTCGACAACGCGGAACTGGACGACCTGGTGCTGGTCCGCTCGGATGGGTTTCCCACCTACAACTTCGCGGTGGTCGTCGACGACATCGACATGGCGATCAGCGAAGTGATCCGCGGCGACGACCACGTCAACAACACGCCGCGCCAGATCAACATCTATCGCGCGCTGGACGCCAAGCCGCCGGGTTTCGCGCACCTGCCGATGATCCTCGGCCCGGACGGGCAGAAACTGTCCAAGCGACATGGCGCGGTCAGCGTGATGCAGTATCGCGAGGACGGCTACCGGCCGCACGCACTGCTGAATTACCTTGCGCGGCTGGGCTGGTCGCACGGGGACAAGGAAGTCTTCTCGATCGGGCAGATGATCGAGTGGTTCGACATCGCCGACGTCAATCAATCCGCCGCGCGTTTCGATCTGGCCAAGCTCGGCTGGCTCAACCAGCAGTACCTGAAGAACGACGATCCGCGCGAGGTCGCGCTGGAACTGGCGTGGCATTTGCGCCGCATCGGGATCGATCCGTCAGACGGCCCCGATGCCACGGAGGTCGTGATCGCGTTGCGCGACCGCGTGCAGACGCTGAAGGAAATGGCCGAGCGCGCGCGCATCTGGTACGCACCGATCGCGGCGTGGGACGAGAAGGCGGTCGCGAAACATTTGCGTGCGGAGGGCGCAGCTGCGGTGCTGCGTGCGGCGCACGGGAAGTTCGCGGCGTTGCAGGAATGGTCGCCGCAGGCGATCCATCTCGCCATCGAGGAGATTGCGAACGAACGCGCCATCGGCATGGGCAAGATCGCGCAGCCGCTGCGCGTGGCGATCACCGGCACACAGGTATCGCCGTCGATCGAACAGACGGTCCATCTCGCCGGACGCGACGAAGCGTTGCGGAGGATTGATCAAGCTATCGCCAAAATTTGATCGTCATTCCGGACGCCGCGCAGCGGCGATCCGGAATCCAGCTTCTGCGGGTTGGATGAAGAGCTGGATTCCGGGTTCCGTCCGCGATGAAGCCGCGGACGGCCCCGGAATGACGGCAGGAGTTTTAGGGTTCTTCCGACTTCCGACTTCCGACTTCCGACTTCCGACTTCCGACTTCCGACTCCCGACTCCCGACTCCCGACTCCCGACTCCCGACTCCCGACTCCCGACTCCCGACTCCCGACTCCCGACTCCCGACTCCCGA
>JAFEEJ010000125.1 GCA_018241145.1 Pseudomonadota bacterium
AGAACCCCACAAAACAACCTGTTTCGCATGACACATCTCCAGGTTCGTAGAACCGATCTCGAAATTGAATCCGCGAGCGTCGGGCCCTTCGGCAAGCCAAGGACAAGTTGTGCGGAGCGGATTTCCACGAAGTCGAAACACCGGCGTGGATGCGATTTCCGGCTCATGCCACATCACATGCTCCTGCTCACCACTCCGGGCGGCACGACGCGCGGGCGCGATCCCGCTCTGGCTGGCACGACGGAGAAGCCCGGATAAAGCAGACAACGGCGTCCGCCTTGCACATCAGAAAGCGTGATTGGCGAGTTTGAAGGTCACATAGGCAGTGGCCTTCGAAGCCAGTTCGAAAACATCGGGATCATTGTTGTCGAGGTTGTCGCACCAGCGTCTGGGGTTGTCCACGCAGCCGCCATTGAATCCGGGAATCTTGCCTTCGTAATTTCCGCGCACTCCACCCCAGAAATCCACTTCCTTTTGCGATTTGCAGCAATCCTGCTGGGTGAGAATCCCGGTGTTGGGCACGCCGACCAGGCTGAATGAATTGGAGTCGGTACCATTGTTGCCGAACCATGCGGCTGCGGCAGGAATGCCTTGCTGGCGGAAAAAGTCCATGAAGAATTCATTGCCGATGCGCGATTCGGGAACGACGTTCACGGGGAACCGTTTCGCGTTCCAGGCATTCGCCGGATCGGCAACGAGATAATCGTAGTTCGGCGTGGCTGTCACGTCGGCGTCGAGATCGAAGGCAATCATCGCGAGATCGGAAGAACTCAAGTGCGTCGTGTAATAGGCCGAGCCGAGCAAACCGATTTCTTCACCGCCAAACCAGATGTAGCGCAAGCGATTCCTGGTGGGAGTCTTGGCGAGATTCAGGGCTATTTCCATGATCGTCGTTGAACCGGAGGCGTTGTCGAGCATGCCGGCGCCATAGATCGCGTCAAGATGGCCTTCAACGATGACCGTGTGATCAGGATCGCCGTAGGGTGATTCGGCAATGAGGTTATAGTCCGTGCCGGATTTCACCTTCGTGCGGATATCGAGATTCACGACAGGCTTGTTTCCCGACGCATATCGACTTTGCAAATCTGCGCCGACTTCATATGAGGCGCCAATGACTGGAATGGCGGCCGCGCGTGTGAGCCGCGCCTGGAATGCCCCCCCATCACCGCGAGCATGAGCAGCGGCGAAGCTGTCTTCCATCACACCCGGCAACGTTCCCGCATTGTTGTAGAGAACCACAGCCACAGCGCCGGCGTCATAAGCGTTTTCCACCTGGGTGTCGTAAGAGCAGGTGGATCGCTGCAAAAGGGCGATGTTTCCGGGAATGAAAGATCGGAATTCCGCCGCGGTGCATCCGCTGTCGGCAGGTTGAATATGAGCGTTGAGAGTTCCCCCTCCGGAAAGGCGGGCGACGAACCATTCAGTGCCCAACCCATAAGTACGATTGTCCGAAGAAAATTGCGGCGTGCCCGTCACTTCGAGGATGTGATACGGATAGGGCTGCACCGTGACCTGATAGCCCGCCTGTTTCATCAGCGTCGCGACATGGTTCACCGAGTCGGTATAGCCTTTTGTGCCCGTGTTGCGATTGCCGTGGCCGTTCGGCCCGGGGTTGGCGTCGGAAATTTTCTGGAAGAAGGCAAGGTGCTGCCACAGCGACTGCGAATGGATGCATTGCAGGAGTTTCTCTGTCGTATCGTTCGCGCGTGCTTCACAGGCCTGATCGGAAGGATTTGCGGCGTGCGCTGCCAAGGTGGCAGTGAAGGCGAGAACCAACACACAGAAGAGGATTTTTGGGATGTGTTTCATGGCTGACGCTCTCTGCACGAAATGACCACGCTTCGGGCTTTTCCAATGTAGCTGTTGAAGAAGAAGGTGTTGTTAAGGAAGCTCTGAACCAATCCATCCGGGATTTGTCGGAGCACGCCGAGTCCGGCACATGTCCGGACTCGGCTTCGACGGATCAAACCCTTGCCGCGTTTGATCCGCGTGCGATGCATCCCTGCACCACAGGAACCTCAATAAATCAGGGGCTCCTTAAGGATTTCTGACCCATGCCTGCAGAAGCATTTCATGGATCGTTTTCCTGTTTGAGCGTGCCGCCAATTACAGCGACGGTGGCATGACCATCCGCGTCCATGGCATTCAGCCACTGCCATGGCGGGACGGCGTATCAAACACCGCTTGAAAGTCCGGCAACCGCATCGCGACATTTTTCGCGCAATCACTCCTTCCAAAGCATCACACCGTCCTGGTCGCCACCACCGGCGGCACCGCCGCGGCGCGCAGCGCGGGATGCAGCACGGCCAGTTGTCCCAGCGCCCACAAGGCGAGCGCGCCGACCGGAAGGTAGAAGAACGGCAATCGCGGCAATTCGTAGAACTTCATCAGGGTGAGGTTGATCGCCACCGCCAGCACGATGCCCGGCACGATGCCGAAGGTCACGATCAGGAAATTCTCGGTCTGGAAATATCCGAGGATGTCGCGCCGCGTGGCGCCCAGCGCGCGCCGCACGCCGATGCTGCGCGTGCGCTGCTGCACCCAGAAACTCGCAAGCCCCGTGATGCCGAGCGCGGTGACGAACAGCAAGCCCAGCGCGGAGGCGATCAGCAGGCCGATCATGGTGGTGTCGCGCTGGAAATAGTCGCTGCGGATTTGCGCATAGGTCTGCATGGATTTGGCGCCGATCAGCCCGTCGGGGTCGTTCTTGCGCAGCGTGGCCCGCGCGACCTGCATGATCGCCGCACGATCCTGCGGCGCGCTGCGCAACAGGAACATGACATTGGAGCTGTCCGGCAGCAGCGGAAAGATCATGCTGTCGTAATTGGAGCCCGCGTGCAGGTTCGGTCGCAGCAGATCCGAAACCACGCCGACGATGCGGATCGGCTTGTTGCCCCCGTTGTAGAGCACCTTGCCCAGTGCATCCTCGCCCGGATAGAAGCGTTGCGCCAACGTACGGGTGACGATGGCGACCGACGGATCCTTCTGGCCGATGACGTATTCCTCGGGCAGGAAGTCCCGCCCTTCGAGCATTTGCAGGCCGAGGGTCTCGATCAGGCCCGATGTGCCGTCGTAAACGCTCGGCTCGATACAGGCCGTGCCGTTCATTGAGTTCAATTGTTTCGCGCGCTCCAGCGCCTGCAGGCTGGGGCAGATGCCAGTGGACCACTCGCTTTGATCCAGCGGCAGCGAATAGCTGACCGCCGCCGCGGATTTGACCCCGGGAATGGCGCGCAACGCAATCAGATCAGCCGCATGTTGCACATGGAAGTTCTTCTTGTTGACCAGCGTGTTGCTTCCGATCACCGAAAGCTCGTTTTCGACGATGCCGCTGGACTGGTGGATGCGGTGTTCCCGGTTGGCAACCATGAACGCCACGTTGCAGACGATCGCGCAGGTAAAGGCCACCTGCAGCATCAGCAGCAGCGAAGTCAATTTATGACAACGCAAGGTAGCGAGGATCGGGCCGATTTGCATGGGTCTCCTTTGCGATCTTCCATGATCGCGAGAGTCAAAAAGCAGCCATCCATGGCTGCACTTCTCACAAGGTTTTCAATTCCAGCGCCGGCGGCACGCGGCACGCACGCCATGCGGGCAACAGCCCCGCGAGGATGCTGGCCACGATCGCGAGCACCAACGTCCCGCACAACATCGGCACGTCCATTTGCGCCAGGTGCGCATAATCGTCGGGCCGCTGGCGCACGCTCCACAGCCCGAGTTGCGCGAGCAGCAGGCCCAGGGCACCGCCGGCCACGCCGATCAGCGCGGACTCGATGCCGAACTGCACGAAGATGTCGCGCTTGCGCGCACCCATCGCGCGGCGCACGCTGATTTCGCCGCTGCGCCGCAGGAACTTGGCCAGCAGCAACGCGACGATGTTGACCATGCACACGAACAGGAAGGCCGACGCCAGCCACAGTTGCAGGCGCACATCGGCGGGCACCAGGTTTTCATGTTGCAGCCAGCCCATCAGGCTGTAGAGCTTCGCATTCGTCGGCGGCCGCTGGAAACGCCCGAGGGATTTCTGCTGCGCGGAATAGTCGATCAGGAATTGCCGGTACGCCGCGACTTGCACCGGCGTATCCAGTTGCACCCAGAATTGCAGCCAGGAATTGGTGGCGCTTTTTTTCCACGGCACCTTGTCGTCGTCATCGCCCCAACCCGATTGATCGCCATTGGTTTGCAGGTCCAGGTCCACCGCCGTGGACAGCGGCAGGAAAAACTGGTCTTCCGTATCGAAGACGTTGGTGTCCTTGTCTGCATAGAACTGCGGTTGCGGTCGCCATGTTTCGGTCACGCCGACGATCCGGTAATCGCGCTCGCCGAGCCGCACGTTGCGGCCGACCGGGTCCGCGTCGCCATACAGTTTTTCCGACAGTTTCCGGCTGAGCACCACGACGCGAGCGCGCGCCGCATCGTCGGCAGCGGTCCAGTCACTGCCGCGAATGAAGGGTATCCCGAACATCGCGAAGAATTCCGTCGTCGTGTATCGCCCGTCCACGGTGAAAGGCTGCATGCCGGCGCGTTGCGGCCACAGGGTCAGCGAACCGCCCGCCATCACCGTCTGCCGGTCAGCGCGGTGCGCATGCAACAGCGCCATCGCATCCGGCCACGTCAGGTTGTCGCTCGGATCGGGTGAACCCTCGTGCAGCTGGTACTTCAACGGCAGCGGATCCAGATGCGGCGTGTACAGATGCGCGCTGCGTCCCGGCAGCGGGTCGTCCGTCATCACGTGCAACACCGTGAGCATGGTCATGCTCGCGCCAATGCCCAGGCCGATCGCCAGCACCATCAGCGCGGTGAGCACGGGTGAGCGCTTGAGGCTGCGGATCGCGAGGTTGAGGTAATGGACGAACATTTGGTCACGACTCCCTTTCCATCTCGTCATTCCGGACGCCGCGAAGCGGCGATCCGGAATCTGCGCTTGCAGGAGCGCGCCTGCGCGCGAGCAGCCATCCATCCATGGCCAAGAGCTCCGTGGTTCCGCATCCGATGAAACCGGATGCGGCCCCGGAATGACGCCAGTGGTTTGATTCCCGACTTCCGACTTCCGACTTCCGACTTCCGACTTCCGACTTCCGACTTCCGACTTCCGACTTCCGACTTCCGACTTCCGACTTCCGA
>JAFEEJ010000126.1 GCA_018241145.1 Pseudomonadota bacterium
AATTGAGCTCGTCGGGCGGCCTGAGCTATGCCATCGATCCGGACACCCGCATCGGCGCCGATTATCTGTTCGGGAGCGGTCTGGCCAAGGATGGCGTCGTGCCGAACGGAGCGACCATGCCCGCATACTTCCAGCTCAATCTGAACGTGGCGCACGATTTCACGCTGGGCAGTGCCGGCAAGTTGCAGACCCAGCTCGCATTGATCAACGCGCTCGATCGCAGCTATGAATTGCGCGACGGCTCCGGCATCGGCGTGGGCGCCCCGCAGTTCGGTCCGCGGCGCGGAATTCACCTGACCGTGAAGAAGGATTTCTGACGATGAATCCAGGCCAGCCCGTCACGCATGTCTTCAAGATGCACACCTTGCGGATGCGGCCGGTGCCTGAACTGTCATTCGGCCCATGCGCACGCAAAAGTGCATGGACTGCCGGGCGAAACCCGGGCCGCGATGCAAGAGTGCTGCTCAAGCCGTCATTCGCGGGAGTGGCGGGCAGAATTGCGCCGAGGCGTCGGCGCGGCCGCCATGAGCCGCATTGCGGCAGGGCCATGGCGGCCTTCATCCGGAGACGGAGTTTTCGTCCCCCGGGAATTAATCGTTATAATATTCCATTCGTTCGAACGCGAAACTTTTCAGCCTGAAAACGGACTTCCGAGAGTGAGTGTCGAACAGCCCGTAGCGACGGATTTGGTGCAAGCCGCCGTGCCGCGAGTCAGCCCGCTCGCGGTCGCGGCCGACCGCGTGGGCGCGACGGCGTCGTTCCTGTGCGCGGTGCACTGCGCGTTGCTGCCGTTCGTGATCGCGTTGCTGCCCCTGATCGGCCTGGGGTTTCTCGCCGACCACCGTTTCGAACGCATCTTCGTCGCGTGCGCGGCCGCGCTGGCTTCGGTCACGATCGTCACCGCGTGGCGAAGGCACCGCAAATTGCACGCGTTGTTCCTGCTGGTCCCCGGCATCGCCCTGTTGCTGAGCGGCATCATCATCGATATCGGCGCGCACGAATGGCTGCACACCGCGCTGGTGGTCAGCGGCGGCGTGCTGGTGGCCAGCGCGCACGTGGTCAACCTGATCCTGTCGCACCGGCATGTGCATGGGCCCGGATGCGGGCACGTGACGCCATCCCGCGCCATCCCCACCCACCGTTGCTAGGCGCGGACTTCCTGTCATCGCCCGGCAACGCCCGCCCTCTGCTTCCGCTCCGTGCGCCCGGTGGCGCGCGAACCTGCGGTCCGCAAGCGCGCCGCCCGCCCTTGAAGGGAAGGGCGGCTTCGTGATTGTGTAACGCCGCTCGGCGTTTCTAGCATCCGCGCATGGCGCACGCCCACGCACATCCTTCGCACGCCGCACGCAACGGCGCCATGCTCGGGTTCGCCTTCGCGTTGACCTGCGCGATGCTGGTCGCGGAAGCCGTCGGCGGTGCGGTTTCAGGATCGCTGGCGTTGCTGGCGGACGCCGGCCACATGCTGGTCGATGCGGCGTCGCTGCTGCTGGCGTGGTGGGCGGCGCGCGTCGCCGTGCGCCCGGCGGATGCGCGGCGCAGCTTCGGCTATGCGCGGCTGGAAGTGCTGGCGGGTTTCACCAATGCGCTGGTGCAGGTGCTGCTGGTGGTGTGGATCGCGTACGAAGCCATCGGGCGCCTGATGAACCTGCGCGGCATGGAGATCCGGTCCGGACTGATGCTGGGCGTGGCGATCGCGGGGTTGATCGTGAATACCGTCGTGCTGCGCATGCTGCACGGCCACGGCCACGAGGACATCAACGTCGCCGGCGCCAGCCTGCACGTGTTCGGCGACCTGCTCGGTTCGATCGCCACCGTCGCCGCGGCGTTGCTGGTGCGTTATCTCGGCTGGAACTGGGCCGACCCCGCGCTGTCGCTGCTGGTGTCGCTGCTGATCCTGCGCGGCGCGTGGCTGCTGCTGCGGCGCTCCTCGCACATCCTGCTGGAAGGCGTGCCGGAAGGCCTGGCGCCCGAGGAAATCCGCGTGGCGGCGGCGCAGGCCGATGCGGACATCCTGGAAGTGCACCACCTGCACGTGTGGCAGATCGCCTCCGGCTCGCGCATGGCCACGCTGCACGCGCGCCTGCGCGAAGGCGCGGATGCGCAGGCGGGCCTGCTCGCGATCAAGCGCGTGCTGCGCGAAAGATTCTCGATCGACCACACGACCGTGGAGATCGAAACGCGCGTTTGTGCCGACGACGATGCGGACTGCACGCAGCGAGTGCCGCACCGGCATTGACGCGCTCAATGCGTCTGGCGCTCGCCGCCGATCCAGGTTTCGCGCACGCGGAGGTCCTTGTCCAGCACCGCGAAGTCGGCGAGGCAGCCGGGCGCGATGCGGCCGCGCCCGTTTTCCAGCCCGAGGAAAGCCGACGGATAGCGCGAAGCCATCCGCACCGCTTCGGCCAGCGGTTCGCCGGCCTGCACGACGGCGTTGCGCACCGCGCCCGCCATGTCCAGCGCGGAACCGGCCAGCGTGCCGTCGGCGGTGGTGCAGCGGCCGTCGCGGCATTCGATGATTCGATCGCCGAGCTTGAATTGCGATTGCGCGCCGCCCACCGGCGGCATCGCATCGGTGACGAGGAAGATCTTTCCGCGCGGTTTGGCGGCGAGCGCGACGCGCAGGCTGGCAGGATGCGCGTGAAAACCATCCACGATCACGCCGCACCAGCTTTCCGCGTCCTCCAGCGCCGCGCCGACCACGCCGGGTTCGCGGCTGCCCAGCGGCGTCATCGCGTTGAACAGGTGCGTGAAGCCGCGCGCGCCGGCGTCCAGCGCTGCGCGCGTTTGCGCGTAATCGGCCGCGCTGTGGCCGAGGCAGACGATCACGCCACGTTCGACCCATTCGCGGATGACCTCGACCGGCACGCATTCGGGCGCAACGGTCAGCAACGTGCGGCCGTGCTTCAATGAGCACACCAGTTCGATTTCTTCGCGCGACGGTGCGCGGAATTCGCCCGCGTCGTGCACGCCCTTGCGCGCGGCGGCCAGGAACGGGCCTTCCAGATGGATGCCCAGCACACCCGGAACTTTTTCCCCGATCGCGCGATCCACCGCTTCGATCGCGGCGCGCATGGTTCCGGAATCGGTGCTGATCAGCGTCGGCAGGAGGCCCGTGGTGCCGAACTCCCGGTGCGCCCGCGCGATGCGTGCGATGGTTTCCACCGATGGATCGTCGTTGAACAACGCGTCGCCGCCGCCGTTGACCTGGCAGTCGATGAAACCCGGGACGAGATAGGCGCCTTGCAGGTCGTGGCGCCCGGCTTGCGTTTCGCGTGATCCATCCGATGGTCCCACGGCGGCGATGCGATCGCCGTCGACCAGCACGTGCAGGTCGTCGCGGAAACCCGCGTCGGTCAGCACGCGTGCGTTGTGCAGCAGGTGCTTCACAACGTTTCCGTCACCTTGTTGAGATACGGCGGCACGTCCGGATTGAAACCGCGCGCCACGGACAGCGCATTGGCCGCGCGATAGAACGCGCTTGCCGTCAGCACCGGCGTGCAGGCCGGATGCGGCGAGTCCGGCAGCGGCAGATGATCGCCATCGCCGACGCCCGGAACGGCCAGCCACACGCGCGCGCCGCGCTCGCGGAATTTCCGCGCGATGTCCAGCGTGCTTTCGCCGCTCTCGTCGTCCTGCACGAATGCCAGCACCGGGAAATCCGGTCCGACGATCGCCATCGGCCCGTGCATCACCTCGGCGCTGCTGAACGCTTCCGCGTGCAGGCCGCAGGTTTCCTTGAGCTTCAACGCGGCCTCCTGCGCCGCGCTCAGGCCCAGCCCGCGGCCGACCACGAACAGGTCGTGCGCACGTACCAGGCCTTCGACCAAGGGCGACCAGTCGCTCGTCCACGTCCGCCGCAACGCATCGGGCAGCATCTGCATGGCCCGCGACAGGGACGTGTCGCCGCTCCAGCCCGCGACCAGATGCAGCAGTGCGGAAAGCGAACACAAATAACTCTTGGTCGCCGCCACGCTGAACTCGCTGCCCGCACGCAGCGGGATGACGTGATCGGCGGCCTGCGCCAGCGGCGCGCGCTGGTCGTTCACCAGTGCGACGACCCGCGCGCCGGACTTGCGCGCCAGTTCGGCGTTGCGCAACAGGTCGGGGCTGCGGCCGGATTGCGAAATCGCGATGAACAACGCATCGCGCAAATCCGGTTCGACCGCGTACACCGACGCGACCGATGGCGATGCGGAGGCGGTGACCAGCCCGAGGTGCGTTTCGAACAGGTATTTCGCGAATGTCGCGGCGTGGTCGGAGCTGCCGCGCGCGCAGGTCACGATGAAGCGCGGCGGCTGCGCGCGCAACTGCGCGGCCAGCGCAGCGACGATGCCGGCATTCCCGGCCAGCTGCCCCGCGACCACCTCGGCGGCCTCGCCGGCCTCGGCGAACATCCGCGTGGATTCGGCGGGAATTTGCGTTCGCGCTGGCTCACGCGGCATCGCGCAACCCCGCGCGGTAACCGCCCAACGCATAGTAGAGGATATAGAAATAGCAGGGCGCCATCAGCAGCGCGAACACCGCCTGGAAGTCGAAATGTTCCTTCAGGTGCGCGAACAGTTGCGGGATGATCGCGCCACCGGCGATGCCCATGATCAGGAACGCCGAACCGAATTCCGTCAGCGGACCGAGCCTGCGGATCGCCAGCGGGAAGATCGCCGGCCACATCATCGCGTTGGCGAAACCCAGGGCGGCCACGAACACCACCGACGCGTAGCCGCTGGTGAAGTACGCCCCGATCGTGAACAGCACGCCCAGCACCGCCGAGATCGCAAGGTAGCGCTGCTGCGAGATGAAACGCGGGATCAGCATCCAGCCCAGCGCGTAACCGAGCAGCATCGCGAACAGGGTGAAGGAGGTGAAGAAGCGCGTCGCGCTCAGCGGCAGGCCGAAACCCGCGCCGTAGGTGCCGATCGCATCGCCCGCCATCACCTCCACGCCGACGTACAGGAACAGGCACAGCACGCCCAGCCACAGGTGCGGGTAATGCAGCAGGCTGTGCCGGTTCGAGTCGGACGCGGCATTGGATTCGGACGCGCGGACTTCCGGTAACGACGACATCGCGATCCAGATCGCCAGCACCACCAGCACGACCGCCATCACCAGGTAGGGCATCTGCACGCGCGAAGCCAGTTCGTTCAACAGCGCGTCGTGCGCCGCCTGCGTGGGCGCCGACTGGATGCGCGCGGCCATTCCGTCGACCCCGTGCAGCACCAGTGTGCCGATCACGATCGGCGCGAGAAAACCCGCGAACTTGTTGCAGATGCCCATGATCGCGATGCGCCGCGCGGCGCTGTCGATCGGCCCGAGGATGCTGACGTAGGGATTGGACGCGGTCTGCAGCAGCGCCAGCCCCGCGCCCATCACGAACAATCCCGTCAGCGCGCCGGGATAGATGCGCGCCGTGGCGTATTGTTCGAACAGCACCGCGCCGATCGCCATCACCACCAGTCCGAGCGCCATGCCCTTCTTCATGCCCGTGAGTTTGAGGATGAACGATGCCGGCAGCGCGAGGAAGAAGTACGACAGATAAAACGCCATCGGCACCAGGAAGGCGTTGACATCGTTCAGGCCGAAGGCGAGCTTGACGAAGGTGATCAGCGGCCCGTTGAGCCAGGTGACGAAGCCGAAGATGAAGAAGAGCACGCCGATGATCGCGATGGCCGAGCCATGGCGGCTGGACGAAATCGCTTGGGGGGTGGCGATGGAAGGCATGCGCTCGGCTCCTGGGTCGCGGCGGATTCTGCGCGCGGGAGGCAGCAAATGGCAATCCTGCACTGCGGCAGCCGGAAAGATGTTGCCAACCCGCGCCGGAGTGCGTCTTGGTGCCATCGGCGCGTTATCGCAGGCGCCCTGGCGCGCACCGGCGGGACCGTTTTCTTTGTAGAGTCGGCGCCGAGGTGATGACCATGCAGGCTTTCCGGAATGCGATGGCAGGGGTGGTGCTGCTGCTCGCCATGGCTGCGTCCGCGTCGGATCGGCATGCGGATGCCGGCGCCGCGCCGCCTTCATTGATCCCGTGGCCGGCATCGCTGGTCCGCGCGCCGGGCGTGTTCGTGTTGCACGATGGCGCAGGCATCGTGGTGCCGGGACACGACGCAGAGGTGGCGCGCACCGCGCGTTACTTGGCCGATCTGGTCGCGCGCACGCGCGGGTTGCACCTGGAAGTCGCGAATCGTGCGGCAGCCGCGCCGGACGGCATCGTGTTCGTGCTCGATCCGTCGGTCACGGGCGACGAGGCCTACACGCTCGACGTGACGCAGCGAGGGATCCGCATCGCGGCGCGCGATCCGCGCGGCCTGTTCCACGGCGCGGTCACGCTGTGGCAATTGCTGACGCAAGGCGAGGGCAAGGTCGCGGCCATCGGCATTCCCTGCCTGCACATCGAAGACCGCCCGCGCTTTGCCTGGCGCGGCCTGATGCTGGATTCGGCGCGGCACGTCCAACCGGTCGCCTTCATCGAGAAGCTGCTGGACGAGATGGCGCTGCACAAGCTCAATACTTTCCAGTGGCATCTCACCGACGACCAGGGCTGGCGCATCGCGATCGCGCGCTATCCGGAACTGACGAAGATCGGCGCCTGGCGCAAGCCCGTGGGGCCGGATGTGGCGCTGGCCGGCCATGAAGACGCGGGCGGCGGCAGGTACGGCGGCTACTACACGCCGGAACAAATCCGCGAAGTCGTGCGTTACGCGGCGGCGCGCTACATCACGGTGGTGCCGGAAATCGAAATGCCCGGCCACGCCACGGCGGCGATCGCGTCCTATCCGCAATACGGCGTCACCGGCAGGCGTCCCGAAGTGTCATCCGATTGGGGCGTGCACACCACGCTCTACAACATCGACGACGCGACTTTCGCATTCCTCGACCACGTGCTCGACGAGGTGATGGCGCGGTTTCCGGGGCCGTACATCCACATCGGCGGGGACGAGGCGGTCAAGGACCAGTGGCAGGCGTCGAAGAACATCCAGCGCCGCATGCACGCGCTCGGCATCAAGGACGAAGACGCGCTGCAGGCGTGGTTCGTGGCGCGGATCGCCCAGCACATCGCCGCGCGCGGGCGCACCCTCGTCGGCTGGGACGAGATCCTGCAGGGTGGCTTGCCGGCGAATGCGATCGTGATGTCCTGGCGCGGCGCGCAGGGCGCGATCGACGCGGCGAGGCTGGGCCACGACACCGTGATGTCGCCGTCGCCGACGATGTATTTCGATCACCTGCAAAGCGATCTGCCGGACGAGCCGACAGGCCGGCCCGACGTGGTGTCGTTGCAGGACGTGTACGGCTTCGAACCTGTGCCGAAGGAACTGGACGCGCAACAGGCGCGGCACGTGCTCGGCGCACAGGCCAACCTGTGGAGCGAATACCTGACCACGCCCGCGCGCGTCGAGCACGCCGTGTTTCCGCGCATGGATGCGTTGGCCGAAGCGCTCTGGTCGCCGGCCGCCGCGCGCGGCTGGGCAGGTTTTCTCGCCCGCATGCCGGCACAACTGGCGCGTTACCGGGCGCTCGGCGTGGAGTACGCCGACGATGCGTTTGCGGTGAAGATCGACGCGCAACCCGGCGCGGAGGCCGACGCCGCGCGCGTCACGCTCTCCAGCCAGACCGGTTACGGCACGATCCGCTACACGCTGGACGGCAGCGAACCCGATTCGCATTCACCCGTCTATTCCGCGCCGCTCCCCGCGACGATGCCGGCGACCATCCGCGCGACCGCCTTCGCCATGGGCGAACCGCTGGCCGCCACGCGCGCCCGCGGGCTCGATCCGCGATCGATCCTGCGCAGGCGCAGCGACCAATTGAGCCCCTGCACCAACGACTTGCCATTGCGGCTGGAAGACGGCGCGGGCGAAGCCGGGACGTTTTTCAATATCGACCTGCTCGACCCTTGCTGGATCCATCCGCGGCTCGATCTGTCGAACACCGATCGCATCGACGTGCGCGTCGGCACGGTGCCCAACAACTTCCAGCTGTGGCACGACGCCGCGAAGATCGTGACGCGGCCGGCGCATTCGATCGGCGGCGAACTGGAAATCCACCAGGACACCTGCGATGGCCCGCTGCTCGCCTCGTTGCCCATGGCGAACGTGGCGCGCGGAAAACTCGCGACGCTGCATGCGAGCGTCTCCGCACGAGGCGTCCACGACCTTTGCCTGTTCTTCACCGGCCGCTCGCCGGAATTCCTGCACGCGATCGACGAGGTTGCGCCCGTGCCGCGCTGAGCGTCGGAAGAATGCGGCCGGGGGTGACCATTCTTGAGCGTGACGCCGGCGGCGATCGCTGCCTGCGGCGGCGATGATCGTGCGGCAACCGGATGGGTGCACAAACGCTGCTAAGATCGCCGCACCTCAACCGCTGCAGGAACCAGACGATGGGCAAGGGCGACAAGAAGACACGCAAGGGCAAGATCTACGCGGGCAGCCACGGCAACACCCGTCCGCATTCGCCGAAGTCGAAGGCGGCGGTGAAGAAAACCGCCACGCCGAAACCGGCCGCGCGCCCCGCGGTCAAGAAGGCTGCGCCGAAAAAAGCCGCCCCCCGCAAAACCACAGGCTGAGTCTGCGGGAAGCCCGCAATCCGGCGCCTCACCAGGTCACGGTCATCCGCACCACGTCGGTGTATTCGCCCGCCGGCGTGTCGTGCGCCAGCCGGAGGCGGGCGTATACCGGCACCTGTTGTTCGTCGCCGTTGCCCACGCCGTGCAGGCCGTCGCCGGAAGCCTCCAGCGGATGCACCCGCGCGGCGTCGGAATACAACTGGTAGGCAACCACCGCGTCGCCATTGCCGAGGTAACGCTGCGCGCCCTGCGCATGCCGGCCGCCGTCGAAGGTGATCGCGTAGGGTTGCCGGTCGGAACAGCGGATCGCCACGTGGGCGCCGGCATCGGCGCTGCCCGCGTCCCGCACCACGCTGCCGAACGACAACAACGCGGTGTCCACGCTCAATCGGCACGAGGCGACGACCGTCACGCTCACCAGCAGTTGCCCCGGGATTTCACCGCCGATCGCCGGCAATGCAGCGGTCACCGCGGCCAGCAGCGGCAGATGTCGAAAAAATTGGCGCACCGTCGCTTCCCCGAGCGAATGACACGGGCGCCATCCTCCTCATTCCCGGCTTGCGCAAACGTGATCCGTGGCGCGATCGCCGCCGGGTTTGCATTCTGTGACATGCGTGATCATGCCTGCGCGTTCCGTTCGGTTCCGCCCGCAAACGCGCGTTGCAACAGCGAACCGCCGATCCAGTAGGCCAATTCCGCCGGTGCGTCGGCATCCCACACCGCGAAATCCGCGCGCTGTCCGCGCGCCAGCCGGCCGCGATCGGAAAGCCCCAGCGCACGCGCGGCGTTCACCGTCGCGCCGCGCAGCGCTTCCTCGGGCGTGAGGCGGAACAGCGTGCAGGCCATCGACATCGCCAACCGCAACGACCGCAACGGCGAGGTGCCGGGATTGAGGTCGGTGGCGATCGCGATGGGCACGCGTCGCTCGCGCAGGGCATCGACCGGCGGCAGGCGCGTCTCGCGCAACGCGAAATAACTGCCCGGCAACAGGACCGCGACCGTGCCCGCCTGCGCCATCGCCGCCACGCCTTCGGTGCTGGTGCATTCCAGGTGGTCCGCGGAAAGCGCGGCGTGGCGCGCGGCGAGCGCGCCGCCATCGAGATCGGACAACTGGTCCGCGTGCAGCTTCACCGGCAATCCGAGTTCGCGGGCGCGTTCGAATACGCGGCGCACCTCGTCGGGCGTGAACCCGATCCCTTCGCAGAATCCGTCCACCGCGTCGGCGAGATTCGCTTGCTTCGCGGCCGGCAACCATTCGTCGCAGACCATCGCCACGTAATCGCCGCGGCGATCCTTGTACTCCGGCGGCAACGCGTGCAGACCGAGCAGGGTGGTGCGCACGGTCACGCCCAATGCCTTCCCGATGCGCCGCGCCACGCGCAGCATTTTCAGTTCGGTGTCGAGATCCAGCCCGTAACCGGATTTGATTTCGAGCGTGGTGACGCCGTCGGCGGCCAGGCCGCGCGCACGCGGCAGCGATTGCGCGAACAGTTCGTCTTCGCTCGCCGCGCGCGTCGCATGCACGGTGGAAAGGATCCCGCCGCCGCTTCGCGCGATCGCCTCGTAGCTTTCGCCTTCGAGGCGCCGTTCGAATTCGCCGGCGCGTTCACCCGCGAATACCAGGTGCGTGTGGCAATCCACCAGGCCCGGCGTCACCAGCGCGCCGCCGATCGACTCCACCTGGCTCGCCAGCACATCGGGTTTGTCCGGCAAATCATTGATGGAACCAGCGAAACGGATTTCGCCGTCCTGCCATCCCAGCGCGCCATGCCCGATCAGGCCGTAGCCATGGTCGCCGGCCAGCGTGGCCAGCGTGCAGTCGAGCAGCAGGTGATCCCAGCGGTCGTTCATTGGAGGATCGTTCCTTGCGGGGAGGGCCGTTCCGATTCCCGGGGCGCCATTTTCGATTCTTGCTCGTATTCCGCGACCAGCCGCTGCGCGAACGCGCGGTACACCGGCGTGTGGCAGAACAGCGCGGAGCTGCCGCGCGCGATCAGGCAGGTCGCGAGGATCGGGATGATCATCGCCTGATTGTCCGTCAGTTCCATCGAGATGATCGCCGAGGTCAGCGGCGCCTGCGTCACGCCCGCGAGGTAGCCGGCCATGCCCAGCAGCACTACCGCGGCGGTCGGCGAACCCGGCAGCAGGTGCGCGATGTTGTGCCCGAGTCCGGCGCCGACGGCCAGCGCAGGCGAGAAGATGCCGCCGGGAATCCCGGCCCAGTACGAAACGATGTTGGCGAGGAACTTGTAACCGCCGAACCCCGCGCCGGGCGCGGTGGCCGCCTGTTGCAGGATTGCGCGCGCCTGATCGTAGCCGGTGCCGTACACGCTGCCTGCGCTGGCGATTCCGACGATCGCGAGCGCCAGTCCGCAGGCGGCGGCGAACGGTATCGGCCAGCGCATCCTGACCTTTGCGATCCGCGACAGCAGTCCGCCGTCGAGCAGGATGATGCGCGCGAACAGACCGCCGGCCAGCCCGCACGACACGCCGCACAGCAGCACCGCCAGCCAGCTTTGCCCCAGCGGCAGCGCGGTGGTGACCGTGCCGAAATAGGCGTAATTGCCGAGTAGCCCCAGCGAGACGATGCCGGCGATGATCACCGCGGTGAGGATGATGCCGCTCATGCGGTGCTCGAATGCGCCCGCCATTTCCTCGATCGCGAACACCACGCCGGCCAGCGGCGTGTTGAAGGCCGCTGCCAAACCCGCGGCCGCGCCGGCCAGCACGAAACGCCCGGCCGCGGCGGGTTCGGCGAAACCGAAACGCTTGCCCAGCGAATACAGGAGGCCTGCGCCGACATGCACGGTCGGGCCTTCGCGGCCGATCGAGGCGCCGGCCAGCAATCCCGCCAGCGTCAACGCCATCTTGCCCGCTGCGATGCGCAGCGACAGCAGGCGGTGCCGGAAATTTTCGTCCTCGATCTGCAAGGCCGCGATCGCTTGCGGGATGCCCGAACCGCGGGTCGCCTTCAAGGCGCCGGAGGTCAGCCACGCCAGCAGCGCGAATACCGCGGGCGTGATCAGCAGCGGCAGCCACGCGCGCCCGGCGGTGAAGCCCACGAAGGTCCGGTACGCCAGCATGCTGAGTTTGGCGAACACGATGGCCGCAACCGCGACCAGCACCGCGCCGCACCAGAACAGCAATCGCCGGCGCCATTGCAGCGGCGACAGCCAGTCGTGGCGCAGCAGGCGTTGCAGGTGGGCGCGCGGTTCGTCGGGGCGTTGCATCCGTGCATTATCGCCGCGATGCTGGGCGTCGCGCAGGCGCGGCCCAAACCCGCGGACCTGCGCGCAATGCGAGGTTGACCATGGCCGAATCCGAACTGTTGGCGCAGCACCTGTGGACACCGCAAGGCTGGTGCGATGACGCGCGGCTGCGCCTCGCGAAAGGCCGTGTCGCGACGATCGAATCGCATGCGTCGACCGCCACCGAGATGCGCTACCGCTTCGTCTTGCCCGGCATGCCGAACCTGCATTCGCATGCGTTCCAGCGCGCGATGGCGGGGCTTGCCGAGCGCAGAGGACAAAATGCCGATTCTTTCTGGACGTGGCGCGAAGCCATGTACGGTTTCGCTTCGCGCGTCGGTCCCGACGACCTGCGCGCGATCGCGGCGCAACTGTACGTCGAGATGCTGAAGG
>JAFEEJ010000127.1 GCA_018241145.1 Pseudomonadota bacterium
GTGAGTGGTGAGTGGTGAGTGGTGAGTGGTGAGTGGTGAGTGGTGAGTGGTGAGTGGTGAGTGGTGAGTGGTGAGTGGTGAGTGGTGAGTGGTGAGTGGTGAGAGCATAGCAACTCGTCGTCATTCCGGGGCCGACCCGCAGGGTCGGAACCCGGAATCTGCTCTTTGAATCCTCCCTGCAGAGAATCCTCCCTGCAGAAAGCAGATTCCGGGTTCTGGCGCGGACTCCGTCCACACCAGCCCCGGAATGACGGAGGCAATCTTGCAATCTTCGCGACCGTCATTAGATCGACAAGGCAATCAGTCGTCCCCGAAGCGCTGCGATCCGAACGGCTTCTGCGGCGCCTTGGCCGGAGCGTCGCCCGCATGGACCGCCTGCCACACCGCCAGCGCATCGCGCGTCTGCGCGACATCGTGCACGCGCACGATCGTCGCGCCGCGCTGCACCGCGACCAGCGCGGCGGCCGCCGATCCCGCCGCGCGCCCGGCGCCATTGGCGCGCCCGGTCAACTTGCCGATCATCGACTTGCGCGACAGCCCCACGAATACGCCGGAGGCGAGGTCGCCGAAGCGCTCGAGTGCGCGCAGCAACGCGAGGTTGTGTTCCAGCGTCTTGCCGAAGCCGAAACCGGGATCGACCAGCACGCGCCGCTTGTCGATGCCGGCCATCTCGCAGGCGAACACGCGTTCGGCCAGGAAACGATGCACTTCGCCGACCACGTCGTCGTAACGCGGGTCGTCCTGCATCGTGCGCGGCTCGCCCTGCATGTGCATCACGCACACCGGCACCTTGAGCTCCGCCGCGGCATCCAGCGCGCCTTCGCGGCGCAACGCGTACACGTCGTTGACCAGGCCCGCGCCGGCAGCCACCGCCGCACGCATCACTTCCGGTTTCGAGGTATCGATGCCGACCGGCACGCCGCATTCGCGCGCGAGCGTTTCGATCACGGGCACCACGCGCGCGATTTCATCCTTCGCATCGACCGGCTGCGC
The DNA here is from genome assembly GCA_018241145.1 of Pseudomonadota bacterium. GTDB lineage: Bacteria > Pseudomonadota > Gammaproteobacteria > Xanthomonadales > Rhodanobacteraceae > 66-474. Next base: position 994 of record JAFEEJ010000127.1, read on the forward strand.
GCCGGGCCGCGTGGATTCGGCGCCGACATCCAGCAGGTCCGCGCCCTGCTCCACCATTTCCAGCCCGCGTCCGACCGCCGCGCGCACGTCCCCGCGCAGGCCGTCGCCGGAAAACGAATCGTCGGTGAGGTTGAGGATGCCGCAGAGGCGCGGGCGATCCAGTTTCAGGACCCGGCCGTTGCAATCGAGGATGGCAGTGGTATCGAACATCAGGACGGTTTCCGTTCCCGCTCGTCGAGGTGGCGAAGGATGTCATGGAAACGTGGCTGCGCGCGCAGGCTGTCGAGGTCGCTGTCCTGTTCGAGCCACTCGCGGAAGCCGCCGCCCGTCGCGATCGCGCGTTCGAGCAGGTCGAGCGCGCGTTCGTTGTCGCCCATGTGCGTGTAGGTGCAGGCGGCGTTGTAGAGCGTGCCGAAGTCGTCCGGCTGCAGGCGCAATGCCGTTTCGATGTTGCGGCGGCCGCCTTCGACGTCGCCCAGCCGCACCTGCATGCCGGCGGCGAGGTACAGCGCGCGTCCGTTTTCCGGATCGGCCGCGATTTCCGCCAGCGCCGAGGGCAATGCGCGGCGAACCATATCGTCGCCGCGCGCCTTGTCGCCCAGCGAATCGGCGGCGTTGGAAGCCAGCGAAATGGCCTGGAATTCGTCGGGGCGAACGCGATGCGCGGCTTCGAACAGCTCGATCGAACGCGCGTGCTGGCCACGCGCGTACAGGTGCCGACCGAAATAATAGTAGGCCTCGTAGAGTTCCGGATTCAGTTCGATCGCCCGCTCGAACGCGGCAACCGCGCCCGCATCGTCGCCCGCCAGCGACAGCGTGTTGCCGTGCGCGACGTGGGCTTCGGCCAGTTGCGGCGCCAGTTGCAGCGCGCGCTTCGCCGCGGCGAGCGCCTCATCCAGCACGCCGGCCGACTCGATCACCCGCCAGATCAGGAGCTGGGCCAGCGAATCCGCGAGTCCGGCTTGTGCCTGCGCGTAACCGGGATCCAGCGCGATCGCGCGCCGGAACATCTCCGGCGCCTTGGTCCAGTTGTCGCTGCTCTTCACCGACAGGATCTGCCGCCCGCGCAGGTAGAACTCGTAGGCGCGCATGTCGCTGGGCGCCTTGCTGCTGCATTCGATGTCGAGCTCCGCGGCGCCCTTCAGCGAGACCGGCAGCGCGCGCACCACGTTGCGCGCGATTTCTTCCTGGATGGCGAAGATGTCGCGCAGTTGGCGGTCGAAGTTCTCCGACCACAGGTGGTAGCCGCTGTCCGCATCCACCAGCTGCGCGGTCACGCGCACGCGGTCGCCGGCCTTGCGCACGCTGCCTTCCATGATCGCGGCGACGTTGAGCGTGCGGCCGATTTCGCGCACATCGACATCGCCGCCGCGGAAGCGGAACGACGAGGTGCGCGAGGCGACGCGCAGGCCGCGCACGGTGGCGAGCGCATTGAGCACTTCTTCCGCCAGGCCGTCGCAGAAGTAATCCTGGTCCTTCGCTTCGCTCAGGTCCGCGAACGGCAGCACCGCCACCGATGCGCCGGGCGCCGGATGCGCCGCGGAGGAAGCCGCGGGACCCGGCAGCGGCGCGGTGCGCTCGATGCCGCGCGGATTGATGTCGTACACCCACGTCAGCAGGCAGGTCAACACGAACCCCAGCGCCAGCAATACCAGCAACAACCGCATCGACCACGACGGAAACCCCAGAGGTTCGAAGGTGGCGCTGGCGAGCTGGATCAGGATCCAGCCCGCCACCACGTACACCGCGGCCACGCGAAACACCCGCCGGCGGCGGAATTCCGCGAACGTGAGTTTCAGCGATTCGAGCATCGAAAGACGGTCCGGCGCGTCCGAAGGCGCATGCTACACGCGCACCGTGCGCCGCGACGCTGCAGATCGGACGGGAACGCGGCCGCTACGGCATCAGCGCAGCGCTTTCGCATCCGTCGTGGCCGGCAGGCCGACCTTCTTCGCGAACGCGGCGAAGCGCGGGTCGTCCTTGTAGCGCAGGATGAAGGGATCGGTAAGCAATCTCTGGATGCCCGGATCACGGGTGTCCCATGCGCGATCCAGCCACTTGAACAGGTTGTCCGGGTCCTTGCGCAAGCCATATACCTCGGCGATCTGGTAAGCCGCTCCGTCGGCGTTCTTTGCGATCAGGGTTTGCAGCGCGGCATCGGCCGCAACGCGGTCATCGCCGGCTTGCAGGGCCAGGGCCAGCGCAATGTCACGCCAGGTGCCCGGCGGTTCCTGTTGCGCCGTGGCCAGCGCGGCCCCGGCTTCGCCACGCTGGATCTGGAGGATCGCAAGGCCGGCGGGAAGGAAAGGTTTTCCGGGCATCAGTTCGATGGCTTTGCGCACAGCTTGCTCGGCTTCGCCGAATTGACCGATGGCAGCCAGATTCCAGCCCAGCCAATACCAGGCCGAGCCGCTGCGCGGATCGGTCGCGATGGATTTCCGGATCGATGCGATCGCCTGCCGTGGCTGTCCGCGCGAGGCCAATACAAGGCCCAATCCAAATTGGGACAAGCTGTCATTCGGCGCAAACTGCACGGCGCGACGGAATTCGGCTTCCGCCCCCGCCCAATCAAAATCCGCCCATTGCAGCAGCGCCGCGCGCGATACATGCGCCATCGCCATGTCGGGATCCAGTTGCAATGCCCGCCCGGAGGCGGCGCGTGCCTCGACAAAGGCTTGCCGCTGCTCCTCGCCGCTGAGGAAGGTGGCCCCGAGCACCGCCCATGTGTAGGCCAGGCCGGCGTAGGCACGCGCGTAACGCGGGTCGAGTGCAATGGCCTGGTTGTAGAAATCGATCGCCTTGCGCGCGTCCACCGGATCGACGATCACGGCATGGAATCGTCCGTGTGAATACGCGTTCCATGCATCGAGGTTGCCGCTCGGCGGGCGATCGCTTTGTGCGATCGCGTTGCCACTATCCAGCGACTTCGCCTTCAACGCATCCGCGACCGCATGGGTGATCTCGTCCTGCAGGGCGAACAGGTCCTGGTAAGGCCGATCGTAGTGTTGCGACCACAGCGTACTGCCATCGACCGCGTTCACCAGCGTGGCGCTGACCCGGACCATGCCGCCCGCACGGCGCACGCTGCCTTCCAGCAGATGCGCCACGCCCAGCTTCGCGCCGATCGCTCCGCTGCTCTCGCTGCTGTTGCGAAACTGGAACGAGGAATTGCGGCTGATCACCTTCAACCCCGCGAACTGCGACAGCGCGGTGATCAGGTCTTCCGACAGGCCATCGGAAAAATACTGCTGGTCCTTGTCGCCGCTTTCGTTGCTGAGCGGCAGCACCGCGATGGATTTGGCAGGAATCGCGGAGCTTGCACCGCCCCGCAATCCGACGCCCTTCTTTCAGACGAAGGTATTGGTCAGCAACAGCACCACCGCGACGGCGAGCACCGCGATGATCCACTTGCCCAGCTTGCGGCCGGTGGAACGCGCGATCGAATCGTCCGGCGGGATTTCGCTCTCGCGCTTAAGGCCCTGCGGCGTGAATTCGTAGAACCACGCGAACGCCAACCAGAACGGAAAGCCGATCGCCGCGGCGATGACGAACCACTTCGTCACCCACTCCGGTGCGCTGAACACCGGCGCCAGTTGCGCGATGCCCTGCGCCAGCGCCCACACTGCACCGATGTAAAGCACGCCCGCGCGCAGCACGTTGCGGCGCTGGAGTTCGGCGAGGAACGATGGCTTCGCGCTCATGGCAGCGCCTTCGCATCGGTGGTGGCCGGCAGCCCGACCTTCCTGCAGAACGCGGCGAAACGCGGGTCGTCCTTGTAGCGCAGGATGAAGGGATCGTAGAGCAGGAACTGGATGCCGGGATCGCGATTCGCCACGGCACGTTCCAGCCACCGGAAGGTGTTGTCCGGATCGCGGCGCAACGCATACGCCTGCGCGATCTGGTAGGCCGCACCATCGGCATCCTTGTCGATCAGGTCCTTCAACGCGGCGTCCGCGGCCGCGTAGTCGGCGCCGATCTGCGAGGCCAGCGCCACGGCTTCGCGCCGCCACACCCCAGAATTCTCCTGGCGCGCGGCCGTGAGCGCGGCCGTTGCATCGCCGCGCTGGATTTCGAGCAAGGCCAGTTGCTCGTGGTAGGCA
>JAFEEJ010000128.1 GCA_018241145.1 Pseudomonadota bacterium
AAGCAACGCGGGGGGGGGGGGGGCCCACCGGCCCCCTTTGTTTGGAGGCCATGCGGCCCCGGCCCTCTCCGGTTTGCTCGGGGTGCTACTGTGACATCAACTCTACTTATGTAATCAAGCTGGAAATTACTCAAAGAATTTGCAATATGAGTCATTTCTTACTTGAGTAAGGGAAATACTGTGTGTAATCGAATCTGGCCTGATGTCTTCCATGGTACTTGTTATACCTTCAGTACAAGTACATGGGGTATGTAGGGACGCCCATTTACCGTTTTCTCAAAAAGATCTAGGGGCTGACATAGGAAACGGCTAGTTTTGGAGCCTGATCCACATCTGCGACCTTCCCAGCAGCGAGAAGCCGATGTAGCCGTGCACGTCGAGTTTCCGGCCGTTGTCGGTGAGTGTCAGCTTGACCTTGTAGGTCTTGCCGTTGTTCGGGTCGAGGATCTGGCCGCCGCTCCATTCGTCGCCATCCTTCTTCACGCCCCACATGACGGTCATGCCGGTCACCGGCTGGTTGTGGCGTTCACCGTCGCACTTGTCGCAGACGGGGTTGGTGCCCTGGTCGGAGAAGATCACGGTCTTGACCACGCCCTGCAGCGTGCCGTCGGGCGCAGCGGAGATCTCGATGATGGATTTGGGTTTGCCGGTTTCGTCGTCCACCTGGGTCCAGGTGCCGACGGGCGTGTCGTCGGCGGCGAAGGCATGCAGGCTGGGCAGCAGCAGGACGAGGGCGAGCAACGCGGGACGGAAGGGGATGCGCATGGCCGGTCTCCGGGTGGGCTTCGTGGCAGGGTGCGCGCGGTGGTGCACTCCGTCAAGCCGCGCAAGTTGAGAACGGTTCGCATTGGTTGTGGCCGACGGAATGAGCAGCGCGCATGGCTGCCGCAGAGTACTGGTGCAGTTTGAGTACTTTCCGTTCGCGTTGAGCGTAGCCCGCGCAGCGGGTGGAGTCGAAACGACTTGCCCTTCGACTTCGGCCCTTCGGGCCTACGCTCAGGGCGAACGGGATTTCAAGCTGGACCACTACCGGCTGCCGCACGCATTGCCGTCGGCGGCGCGCCCGTGCGAAAATCGCATGGATTCACGCGAGCGCCGGACATGCTGACGGAGTATTGGCCCATCCTGCTGTTCCTGATCGTCGCCGGCGGCATCGGCGTCGCGCTGCTGGTCATCGGCGCGCTGCTGGGTCCGCGCCGCCCGAGCGCGGAGAAGCAGTCACCCTACGAATGCGGCTTCGAGGCGTTCGAGGATGCGCGCCTGAAGTTCGACGTGCGCTACTACCTGATCGCGATCCTGTTCATCATCTTCGATCTGGAAATCGCCTTCCTGTTTCCGTGGGCCACCGTGTTCAACAAGATCGGCATGGTCGCGCTGGTGGAGATGGGCACCTTCCTGCTGCTACTTGTGGTCGGTTTTGTGTACGTCTGGAAGAAGGGTGCGCTGGAATGGGACTGATCGAGACCGTCGACCGCGTGATGCACAACCCGTCGCCGATCGGGCAGGTGGACGACATCCTGCGCCCGGTTTCGGACAACCCGGTGATCCAGCGCGGTTTCGCCACCACCACGGTGGATGCGCTTTTCAACTGGGCGCGCACCGGTTCGATGTGGCCGATGACGTTCGGCCTCGCCTGCTGCGCGGTGGAAATGATGCACGCGGGCGCGGCGCGGTACGACCTCGACCGCTACGGCGTGATCTTCCGTCCCAGCCCGCGGCAGAGCGACGTGATGATCGTGGCCGGCACGCTGGTCAACAAGATGGCGCCGGCGCTGCGCAAGGTCTACGACCAGATGCCCGAGCCGAAGTGGGTGATCTCGATGGGCAGCTGCGCCAACGGCGGCGGTTACTACCACTATTCGTACGCGGTGGTGCGCGGTTGCGACCGCATCGTGCCGGTGGACATCTACGTGCCGGGTTGCCCGCCCACCGCCGAAGCGCTGGTGTACGGCATCCTGCAGCTGCAGAAGAAAATCCGCCGCACCAGCACCATCGCGCGCTGAGCACCCATGGCCGAACAGACCACGACATCCCTCGCCGACCGATTGCGCGCACGCTTCGAAGAGCGCATCGGCAACGTGGTCGAGCGGCTCGGCCAGACCACGATCGAAGCACAGCCGCTGCACTGGCTGGAGATCGCGCGCGCGTTGCGCGACGAGTTCGGTTTCGAACAATTGATCGACCTGTGCGGCGTCGACTACCTCGGTTACGGCGAAGACGAGTGGGCGACCTCGGAAGAGGCCACCTCGGAAGGCTTTTCGCGCGGCGTGGAAGGAAACAGCGCCCCCGGCCGCTTCAACTGGAACACGCGCCCGCGCCACGGGCAACGCCTGCGCCGTTTCGCTTCGGTCGCGCACCTGCTGTCGCTGGCGAACAACCGGCGCCTGCGCGTGCGGGTGTTCGCGCCGGAGGACGCGCTGCCGGTGATCCCGAGCGTGACCTCCGTGTGGCCGGTGGCGGACTGGTTCGAGCGCGAGGCGTTCGACCTGTACGGCATCGTCTACGAAGGCCATCCCGACCTGCGCCGCATCCTCACCGACTACGGTTTCGTCGGGCATCCGTTCCGCAAGGATTTCCCGCTGATCGGCAACGTGGAGGTGCGCTACGACCCCGAAGCGCGGCGCGTGGTCTATGAGCCCGTGACTTCGGTCAGTCCGCGCGTGCTGGTCGCGCGCGTGGTGCGCGAGGATTCGCGCTTCGCCACCGCGCGCGATGAAGCAAAGGATGAGTGGCGTGAGAATTGATCGAAGCCGGCTTATTGCCCCCTTGAGTCAAGGGGGCGGCGCGCATGCACAGGATGCGAGCGGGGGCTGTGGGAGCATGGCAATGTGGGTCACGCCCCCGAACTTCCACGTGCGCAAGCGCAAGTGCGGGAAGGGTTCCTGATGGCGTCGGAAATCCGCAATTACACGATGAACTTCGGTCCGCAGCACCCGGCCGCGCACGGCGTGTTGCGGCTGGTTCTGGAAATGGACGGAGAAACCGTGGTGCGCGCCGATCCGCACATCGGCCTGCTGCATCGCGCGACCGAGAAGCTCGCCGAATCCAAGCCGTACAACCAGTCGATCGGTTACATGGATCGGCTGGACTACGTATCGATGATGTGCAACGAGCACGCCTACGTGCGCGCGGTCGAGACGCTGATGGGGATCACGCCGCCGGATCGCGCGCTCTGGATCCGCACGATGTTCGACGAGATCACGCGGATCCTCAATCACCTGATGTGGATCGGTTCCAACGCGCTCGATCTCGGCGCGATGGCGGTGTTCCTGTACGCGTTCCGCGAGCGCGAGGAACTGATGGACGTCTACGAGGCCGTCTCGGGCGCGCGCATGCACGCGACCTATTACCGGCCCGGCGGCGTCTACCGCGACCTGCCCGCGCAGATGCCGAAATACAGGGAGTCGCGCTGGCACAAGGGCAAGGACCTGGAAGCGTTCAACAAGGCGCGCCAGGGCTCCATGCTGGATTACCTCGACGCCTTCTGCGAGGTGTTTCCCAAGCGAGTGGACGAGTACGAGGAGCTGCTGACCGAAAACCGCATCTGGAAACAGCGCACCGTCGGCATCGGCGTGGTGTCACCCGACGAGGCCCGCGCCTGGGGCATGAGCGGCCCGATGCTGCGCGGTTCGGGCATCGAGTGGGACCTGCGCAAGAAGCAGCCGTACGCGAAATACGCGGAGGTCGATTTCGACATCCCGGTCGGCGTCACCGGCGACTGCTACGACCGCTACCTGGTGCGGGTCGAGGAAATGCGCCAGGCCAACCGCATCATCAAGCAATGCGTGGACTGGCTGCGCGCGCACCCCGGCCCGGTGATGGTCGAGAACTACAAGGTCGCGCCGCCGAAACGCGAGGACATGAAGGAGGACATGGAAGCCCTGATCCACCACTTCAAGCTGTTCACCGAAGGCTACAGCGTGCCCGCGGGCGAAACCTACGCCGCGGTGGAAGCGCCCAAGGGCGAGTTCGGCGTGTACATGATTTCCGACGGCGCCAACAAGCCGTTCCGCGTGAAATGCCGCGCGCCGAGCTTCGTGCACCTCTCTTCGATGGACGCGATCATCCGCGGCTACATGCTGGCGGACGTGGTGGCGATGGTGGGCACTTACGATCTGGTGTTCGGGGAGGTGGATCGATGACCTTCCTGTCGACATCCCTGTCTTTTTCCGCGCAATCCAATTGCGCGGGCCCCTTTTTGGCATCGCCCAAAAAGGGGCGAAAAAGGCTAGGCGCCGGAGGTGGCGATCGAACACGCGTCCCTGCGTATTCGATTTCCCTTGCCGCTTGCCGATCGCGCGCCGGCGCGAACTCCTACATCCATATAGTCGAACATGCGCGCCTTTCCCGCGCGATCGGCGGTGCGGCTGCGGCGCCCCCAGCGGCGCCAGTTTGCGCTACGACGGCGGCCATCCATGGCCTGCTATGCGGCGATTCGCTCGATTGCAGGGCATGGATGCCCGTCAACGAAACGAACTTCGCGCGCCGTACGCGATGCCGAGAAGCGCAGCCGGAGGGCGGAGCAAGCGCCGCATGTTCGAGTACAGGGATGTGCGAGTTCGGCGCGGCCGCCTTCCGGCGAGCATCGCAGGGCAGTCGAGCCAACACGATGTTGGCGAGGCCATCGCGTCCGAGCGCCATGGTTTTGGTTACTTTTGCCGAAACAAAAGTAACCCGCGCGCTTGCGAGCGGAACAGGGGTTTGCGCATGAGGGCCACCGGCAATTTCGACAAGGTCAAGGACGTCGATCCGATGGTCGCGTTGAGCGACGCGACGCGCGAGCACATCGACCACTGGGCGGCGAAGTTCCCGCCCGACCGCAAGCGTTCGGCGGTGATCCAGGGTTTGATGGCGGCGCAGGAACAGAATGGCGGCTTCCTCACCGACGAACTGATCGCTGCGGTCGCGAAGTATTTGCAGATTCCGCCGATCTGGGCGTATGAAGTCGCGACGTTCTATTCGATGTTCGCGCTGGAGCCGGTCGGCCGGCACAACGTGGCGATCTGCACCAACATCTCCTGCTGGTTGAACGGCGGCGAGGACATCGTGCGGCATTGCGAGAAGAAGTACGGCATCACGCTCGGCGAGAGCAGCAAGGACGGCAAGGTGTTCCTGAAATGCGAGGAGGAATGCCTCGCCGCCTGCGCCGGCGCGCCGATGATGGTGGTGGACGGTCATTACCACGAAAACCTCACGACCCAGAAAGTCGATGAGATCCTCGACGGATTGAAATGAGACGCCGTCATCCCCGCGAAAGCGGGGATCCGGTGTCTTTTGGCAAGCAAAGGCAGAGGCGCTGGATTGCAAAGTTCATCCCTGGGCTTTGCCTTTCAGGCCCACCGATGGTGGTTCAAATCTGTTCCGGAAAAATTTGCCCGCTTTTGCGGGAATGACGAAATCGGAAAACGCAGTCGTGGAGACTGCTTTTTGACTCCCGCGATCACGGATGATCGCAAGATGAAGACGAAACCATGCCCTACGGTCCCGCCCCGAAAGAACACCAGGTCGTCTATACCACGCTGCATTTCGATCAGCCGTGGACGATCGAGAACTACCGCAAGACCGGCGGCTGGCAGGCGTGGGAAAAAATCCTCGCCGAAAAACCCGATCCGCAGACGATCGTGGACGAATTGAAGAAGAGTTCGCTGCGCGGGCGCGGCGGCGCGGGCTTCCCGACCGGTCTGAAATGGTCGTTCATGCCGCGCAATGCGCCGGGGCAGAAATACATCCTGTGCAATTCGGACGAATCGGAACCCGGCACCTGCAAGGACCGCGACATCCTGCGCTTCAATCCGCACGCGGTGCTGGAGGGCATGGCGATCGCGTGTTACGCCACCGGTTCCACCGTCGGCTACAACTACCTGCGTGGCGAGTTCCACCACGAACCGTTCGAGCACGTCGAACAGGCGTTGCGCGAGGCGCGCGAAGCCGGGCTGCTCGGCAAGGACATCCGCGGTTCCGGCATCGACTGCGAAATCCACAACGCGCTGGGCGCGGGCGCCTATATCTGCGGCGAGGAAACCGCGCTGATGGAATCGCTGGAAGGCAAGAAGGGCCAGCCGCGCTTCAAGCCGCCGTTCCCCGCGGGCTTCGGCCTGTACGGACGCCCGACCACGATCAACAACACCGAAACGTTCGCATCGGCGCCCGCGATCCTGCGCAACGGCGCGGACTGGTTCCTCAACCTCGGCAAGCCCAACAACGGCGGCCCGAAGATCTTTTCGGTGTCCGGCCACGTCAACAAGCCGGGCAATTTCGAGATCCGCCTCGGCACGCCGTTTTCCGAACTGCTGGAAATGGCGGGTGGCGTGCGCAACGGCCACAAATTGAAGGGCGTGATCCCGGGCGGTTCGTCGATGCCCGTGCTGCCGGGCGACACGATGATGGGCCTCACCATGGATTACGACGCGCTGGGCAAGGCCGGCTCGGGTCTGGGTTCCGGCGCGGTGATCGTGATGGACGAAACCACCTGCATGGTGCGCGCGTGCACGCGCATCGCGCGTTTCTATTTCGCCGAATCCTGCGGCCAGTGCACGCCCTGCCGCGAAGGCACCGGCTGGATGTACCGCGTGCTGAAACGCATCGCCGAAGGCAAGGGCACGCTGGACGACCTGCATCGCCTGAAGGCGGTGGCGGGGCAGATCGAAGGCCACACCATCTGTGCGTTCGGCGAAGCCGCGGCGTGGCCGGTGCAGGGTTTCCTGCGCCATTACTGGAACGAGTTCGAGTACTTCGTGCAGAACGGACGTTCGATGGTCGATTCGCGCATGGAGATGGCTGCATGAATGCGTGGAAAATCAATGGAAGTGGGAAGTGGGAAGTGGAAAGTGGGAAAGCGCGGGCCGATAGCTGCCCGCCTGCTTTTGCTCTCCCATTTCCGACTTCCGATTTCCCATTTCCGGCTCCGTCAGGAGCCAACGCATGAGCGCGCAACCGAAAAACGAAACCGCGCCCGACCTGGTCGACATCGAGATCGACGGCAAGCCGCTGCGTGCGCCGAAGGGTTCGATGATCATCCAGGCCGCGGACGCGGCCGGCATCCCGATCCCGCGCTTCTGTTATCACAAGAAGCTGGCGATCGCGGCCAATTGCCGCCAGTGCCTAGTGGAGGTCGAACAGGGCGGCAAGCCGATGCCCAAGCCGCAGCCGGCCTGCGCCACCCCGGTCGCGCCCGGCATGAAGGTGCTGACGCGCTCGGACAAGGCGATGCGCTGGCAGCGCGACGTGATGGAATTCCTGCTGATCAACCATCCGCTGGATTGCCCGATCTGCGACCAGGGCGGCGAGTGCGAACTGCAGGACGTGTCGATGGGCTATGGCCGCTCGGTGTCGCGATTCACCGAGCGCAAGCGCACCGTCGCCGACGAGGACCTCGGCCCGCTGGTCGCGACCGAGATGACGCGTTGCATCCAGTGCACGCGTTGCGTGCGCTTCAGCGCGGAAATCGCCGGCACCCACGAGCTCGGCGGAATGGGCCGCGGCGAGATGCTGGAGATCGGCACCTACATCGGCAAGTCGATCGTTTCGGAATTGTCCGGCAACATCGTCGATGTCTGCCCGGTCGGGGCGCTGACCAACAAGCCGTTCCGTTTCCGCGCGCGCGCGTGGGAGCTGATCGCGCGTCCTTCGCTGGGCTACCACGACGCGCTGGGTTCCAACCTGTGGCTGCATACCCGGCGGGGCGAGGTGTTGCGCTGCGTGCCGCGCGACAACGAGGCGATCAACGAATGCTGGCTGTCGGACCGCGACCGTTACAGCTGCGAAGGCCTGCATGCGCAGGATCGCGCGTTGCGACCGGCGATTCGGCGCGACGGCGAGTGGGTGGACGTGGACTGGAACGACGCGCTGGCATTCGTCGCGACGAAACTGAAGGCGTACCAGGGCGTGGACATCGGCGCGCTGGTGCATCCGGCGACCTCCTGCGAGGAAGGCGTGTTGCTGAAGCGGATCGTGCAATCGCTCGGCAGCGGCAACATCGACCACCGCCTGCGCGCGCTGGATCTTTCCGATGGCGCCGCGGCCGCGCCTTTCGAGATGCCGCTTGCGCAACTGGAACAGGCGAATGCCGTGCTGCTGGTCGGCTGCGATCCGCGCAGCGAAGCGCCGCTGTTGAACCACCGTCTGCGCCAGGCGGGCAAGCGCGGCGCCAAGATCTTCGCGATCAATCCGGTGCACTTCGATTTCAATTACCCGCTGGCCGGCGAAACCGTGGTGGCGCCGCAGCACCTGGCCGACGCGATTGCCGCGTGGGACGCGACCGAGGCGGCGCAGTCGCTGCGGCAGGGCAATGCGGTGGTGATCTTCGGACACGCCGCGGCGCAACATCCGCAGGCGGCGACGCTGCGCGCACGGGCGCGCGCGATCGCGCAGGCAACCGGCGCGGCGTTCAACGCGATCCCCGACGGCGCCAATGCGGTCGGTTTGGCGCAACTGGGCATCCTGCCGGATGGCGACGGGCTCGATGCGCGCGCCATGCTGCAGGAGCCGCGCAAGGCCTGCATCGTCTATGGCGCGGAACCACCGCACGACTTTGCCGACGGCGCACAGGCGATGCGCGCGTTGCGCGCGTCGGATTGCGTGATCGCGTTCGGCGCGTTCGCATCCGCGGCGCTGCGCGAAGTCGCCGACGCAATCCTGCCGATCGGCCTGCTGCCGGAGGTCGATGCCTGCATGGTGAACGTGGACGGCAGCGTGCAGGTCGCCGGCGCGGGCGCGACGCCGCCCGGCGAATCCCGCGCGGGCTGGCGCGTGCTGCGCGCGCTGGGCGGCATGCTCGGCGTGCCGGGCTTCGACTTCACCGACATCGCGCAGATGCGCGCCGCGATGCTGCCGCAACCGGCGGCCGGCACGCGCGAACTGCCCGGCGTGGGCCGCACGCAGCCCGACTATGCGCGCAAGCCGCTCGGCAGCGCGGGTTTCGAAACGCCCACCGGACGGGCAGCGGGCGGTGCACCGGTGCGGTTCGGCAACGTGCCGATTTATCGCGTGGATGCGGTCACGCGCCGCGCCGCGCCCCTGCAGGAACATCCGTTGAACCGCGCGCCGGCGCTGCGTCTCAACACGGAAGATGCGCAGGCCCTGCAGCTGCAACATGGCGCCCGTGCCAGTGTCGACGGCGTCGAGTTGCCCGTGGTGGTCGATGCCGCCGTGCCGCGTGGTTGCGCCTGGATCGAGGCCGCGCACGATCTCACCGCGACGCTGCCGCCCAACGGTTCGCCATTGAACATCACCAAGGCGGTGGCGACATGAACGCGACCTCCGATCTGGTCCTGTTCGGCGTGACGCTGCTGAAGATCCTCGCGATCGCGGTGCCGCTGATCATCGCGGTGGCGATGTATGTGTGGTGGGAGCGCAAGGTGATCGGCTGGATGCATGTGCGCATCGGGCCCAACAAGATCGGTCCGTTCGGCCTGCTGCAGACCTTCGCCGACGTGTTCAAGCTGTTGCTGAAGGAAGTCGTCACGCCGACCAGCGCCAACCTGTTCCTGTATTTCCTCGCGCCGCTGCTGGCGGTGGTGCCGGCGTTCGCGGTGTGGGCGGTGGTGCCGTTCGACCAGCGCGTGGTGCTTGCCAACATCAACGCCGGGCTGCTGTACCTGCTGGCGATGACGAGCCTGGGCGTGTACGGCATCATCCTCGCCGGCTGGGCGTCCAACTCGCGCTACGCGCTGCTGGGCGCGATGCGCTCGGCCGCGCAGGTGATTTCCTACGAGATCGCCATGGGCATGGCGCTGGTGTGCGTGCTGATCCTCGCCGGCAGCCTGAACTTCACCGCGATCGTCAACGCGCAGGCAGGGCCGAAGGGCATCCTCGAATGGTTCTGGCTGCCGCTGCTGCCGATGTTCCTGGTCTACTTCATCTCCGGCGTGGCGGAGACCAACCGCGCGCCGTTCGACATGGCCGAAGGCGAATCGGAAATCGTGGCGGGCTTCCACGTCGAATATTCGGGCGCGGCATTCGCGATCTTCTTCCTCGCCGAATACGCCAACATGATCCTGGTGTCGTTCCTCGCCCCGGTACTGTTCCTGGGCGGCTGGCTAAGCCCGTTCCCGCAGGCGTGGGGCGCGATCGGCGCGCCGGGCTGGTGGTGGCTGGGGGTGAAGGTGCTGTTGTTCGCCACCGCGTTCGTGTGGCTGCGCGCGACCTTCCCGCGTTACCGCTACGACCAGATCATGCGGCTGGGCTGGAAGGTGTTCATCCCGATTTCGATCGTGTGGATCTTCGTGGCGGGGATCTTCAAGTACTTCAATGTCGTGACCATTGGGCATTGATGCAAAAAAAATTCTGGGCACGGATGAGAGCGGATGCAACGGACAAAGCAGAAAAGCCTGACCATCTTTTTTTGATCCGTGGCCATCCGCATTGATCCGTGTAAAAAATGCTTCTGGATTGATCAATCATCGAGAATTCCGCAAAGTCATGAACCGCATCACGAACTACCTCAAGAGCCTGCTGCTGCTGGAGCTGTTCGCCGGGTTGTGGCTGACGCTGAAGTACCTGTTCAAGCCCAAATACACCATGTACTACCCGATGGAGAAGATCCCGCAGTCCAGCCGCTTCCGCGGGCTGCACGCGCTGCGCCGCTATCCCAACGGCGAGGAACGCTGCATCGCCTGCAAGCTGTGCGAAGCGGTGTGCCCGGCGCTGGCCATCACCATCGATTCGGCGCCGCGCGCGGACGGCACCCGCCGCACCACGCGCTACGACATCGACCTGTTCAAGTGCATCTACTGCGGCTTCTGCGAGGAGAGCTGTCCCGTGGATTCGATCGTGGAAACCGCCATCCACGAATACCATTTCGAGCAGCGCGGCCAGAACGTGGTGACCAAGCCGCAACTGCTGGCGATCGGCGATCGTTTCGAGCCTCAGATCGCCGCCGCGCGCGCGCAGGATGCGGCCTACCGATGAGCCCCGCCCACGCAATCTTCCAGATGGTCTGCTTCTGGGCGTTCGCCATCGTCGCCGTCGCTTCGGCGTTGCTGGTGATCACGCTGCGCAACTCCGTGCACGCGGTGCTGGCGCTGGTGCTGACCTTCTTCTCCACCGCCTGCCTGTGGCTGCTGTTGCAGGCGGAGTTCCTCGGGATCGCGCTGGTGGTGGTGTACGTCGGCGCGGTGATGGTGCTGTTCCTGTTCGTGGTGATGATGCTGGACATCAAGGTCGAGCCGTTGCGCGAGCGCTTCATCAAGCACCTGCCGCTGGGGCTGGTGGTGGCCGCGGTCATGCTGGTGGAGATGCTCGGCATCATCGGCGTGCGCAGCATGGACGTGCGGGCGGGGCCCGACCCCGCGGGCGCATCGAACACCGAATGGCTGGGGCAGGCGTTGTTCACGCGCTTCCTCATGCCTTTCGAAGTCGCCGCGCTGATCCTGACCGTCGGGCTGGTCGCGGCGGTGGTGCTGGCGGCGCGCCAGCGCACCGACAAGAAGACCCAGAACCCCTCGCAACAGGTCGCTGTGACGGCCGCGCAGCGCGTGCGCCTGGTGAAGATGCGCGCGGAGTCCGGCGCGGACGCCGCGACGCCACGGGAGCCGCAGGC
>JAFEEJ010000012.1 GCA_018241145.1 Pseudomonadota bacterium
TCCGCTTCTCTATGCTCAGGGTGACCGGCAATTTTTTCCCGCTTCGGGGCGACAATCACCAACGCCTTTCCCACCTGCAATTGTTCCGCCGTCAACGCGTGCTCCAGCAGCGCGTGGCCGAACACCGCGACTTCGATGCGACCATCGCGCCACGCAGCGCGTTCACGCCACAACAGGCCGTGCCAATCGTGCGCATTCCACAACGCCAGCAATGCGTGATCGCGCAGAGTCACCACCACGCCGGCTTCGTCGAAATGGGTGAGCGCGTATTGCGCGCGCGAACGCCGCTTCGGGCCCATGACGGCGATCTCGGCCACCTGCCGCGCATTGAGCGCACGCTTCAAACCCGGGAAACGCAGCCAGACCAGCGCATTGAACAGGTCGTGCCAGTTGCGTTCGCGCGTGGCGATCAGGCCACGTTGCGCGATGCGCTGTTCGTAGTGCAGACCGTCGGCCAGCAGTTCGCGCGATTGCGCGACGAATCGCACCGACGCATCCGCCGGCGAATGCGCGTCGAGGTCATCGACGGACGGCCACTCCCGCCCTTCCAGCCAACCGGCGAATTCGCGCCACGCGGCCAGCGGCATCCGCGCGAACGCGCGCGGATCGACGGCCTCGCGCGACGGCGCGTTGTAGCGCATGGGTGATTACGGGGATTGCGCCAGACGTGCGCGCAGGTCGTGTTCGTCCGCGCCGGTCACGCGCACTTCGACGAACTGGCCGGGCTTCAGCGATTGTCCATCGGCTATCCGCACCACGCCATCGATTTCCGGCGCATCGGCCATCGAGCGCGCAATGGCACCACCGGCGTCCACTTCGTCCACCAACACCTTCAGGGTGCGGCCGACTTTCTTCTGCAACTTCGCGGCGGAGATTTCAGCCTGCACCTGCATGAAACGTTCGAGCCGGTCTTCCTTCCATTCTTCCGGCACCGGATCGGGCAACTCGTTCGCCTTCGCGCCACCCACCGGCGAGTAGGCGAACGCGCCGACGCGGTCGAGCTGCGCTTCGCCGAGGAAATCCAGCAGTTCCTCGAACTCGGCATCGGTTTCGCCGGGGAAGCCGACGATGAAGGTGCTGCGGATCGTGAGATCGGGGCAGGCCTTGCGCCAGGCGTGGATGCGTTCCAGCGTCTTGTCGATGTTGCCGGGTCGCTTCATCAATTTGAGGATGCGCGGGCTGGCGTGCTGGAAGGGAATGTCGAGGTACGGAAGGATCCTGCCTTCCGCCATCAGCGGAATCACGTCATCCACGTGCGGATACGGATACACGTAGTGCAGGCGCACCCACGCGCCGAGTTCACCCAGGCCACGACACAGGTCGGTCATGCGCGTCTGGTACGGTTTGCCGCGCCACGCGCGTTCGGCATATCTCGTATCGACGCCATAGGCGCTGGTGTCCTGCGAAATCACCA
>JAFEEJ010000129.1 GCA_018241145.1 Pseudomonadota bacterium
GGCGGATCCATCCGCGGATGCCAGCGAAATCGAACGCGACACCACCAATCGTTACATCAACCTCGCGGTGTCATGGCATCCGAATGCGGACTGGAGCGTGTCGCTGCTGACGCCATTCTTGCGCCGCGACCATACGACTTACGGTGAATTCGAGCCGCCGTTCCAACCTGCATACGTGTCCCCGCAGAACATCAGCAGCGCGTACGTCTCGGGGCTGGGCGACGTGAAACTGCTGGTCGGCTATCAAGGCTTCCTGCCGACGCGGAATTTCGGCGTTACCGCCGGCGTGAAACTTCCGACCGGTCGCCATGGCGGCGGCAACGAGGACGGCCAGATCACGGGCAATCCCGTATTGTTCCAGAGTGGCCCCTTGCGCGGTGAAGCGCTGGATGCCAGCCTGCAAGCCGGCACCGGCAGCACCGATGCGATCGTCGGCGCGTACTGGTATCAGCCGATCGCCCAGGACTTCGACGCGTTCGCCAACGGGCAATTCCAGGCCGCGATCACCCATCGCATGGATGCGCCGGGGCTGGACTTCCGCCCGGGCAACCAATTCTCGCTCAACCTCGGATTGCGCTATGAAGCGCATGCCAACTGGGTGCCGCAGCTGCAATTGAACCTGCTGCAGAAAAGCGCCGACCAGGGCGCGCTCGCGGATCGCACTTCCAGCGCGGGCACGGTGGCGTATCTCAGCCCCGGCATCAGCGTCAGCCTGCGTCGCAACCTGCAGGCGTACGGTTTCGTGCAGTTGCCGCTGTACAGCCACCTTGACGGCTATCAGCTGTTCCCGCACTGGGCGGCAACCGTCGGCCTCAGCGCGGCATTCTGATCGCATGTCGCGCGCGTGCTGCCTTTTCTCCCTGCTGCTTGCGCTGGCGATCGCACGCCCGGCGTGGGCAAGAAATGACCTGGTGCTCGGCGCGACCGCGCCACCGATCACGTTGATCACGTTGGACGGGCGGCACATCGATACGCGCGACCTGCACGGCAAGGTGGTGATCCTCACCTTCTGGGCGACCTGGTGTGCGCCCTGCCGCGAGGAATTGCCGCTGCTTTCGCGTTACGCGCAACGGCACGCGCACGATGGCCTCGTGGTGCTGGGCTTCAGCCTCGATACGCCCGACCAACTGGACGAAGTGCGCGCGGTGGCAAAACGCCTGGACTTCCCGGTCGGCCTGCTGGGCGATGCGCACGTGCCGGGCTACGGCCGCATCTGGCATCTGCCGGTGAACTTCACCATCGACCGCATGGGCAACCTGGCGGACAACGGCTGGAAGGACAACAACCCCGTCTGGACGCAGGAACGGCTGGATCGCATCGTCGGGCCGCTGCTGCAGGCCGCGCGTTGATCCATCCTTCGCTGGATGCGTCGTGCGATGCGCACCACTCCGCACCCGACTGCACGGCAAGCCTTGTGGTCGAACCGCGAGACATGGGAACGGCCCGCACCCCTGCAATGAATCGGATCAATGGGCCTGCGTCAGGCCCGCATCCACGGGTATCGCCGACGGGAAGCACAGGAACACGGTGGTGCCGGCCGCGGCGATGCCGTCCATCTCGATCGGCCAGCCGAAGCGGTCGGCGATGCGATGCACGATGGCGAGGGCCGTGCCATCGGCCGGGATCCCGCGGGATGCGCGTTCGAGCGCTTGCGCATCCATGCCGTAGCCGGTGTCACTGACGCGTACGCCGCCCTGTTCCACGCGCACGAGGATGGTGCCCCGCTCGGTATGCATGCAGGCATTGCGGATCAGGTTGCCGACGACCGCCGTGCACACGCGCGACGGCGCGTGCAGCGCGAAGCGCCCGGTTTCCTCCATTTTCAGCTCGACCGACTTGCTGCCCAGCAAGTCGCGGTAACGCTCCACTTCTTCGCGCACCACGTCGTTGATCAGGAAATCCTGCTCCGGCAGGCCGGTGTCGTACTCGCGCGCAAGCACCAGGAATGTCTCGATCAGCGCCTCGATCTCGCGCACCGAACGGCGGATGCGGACCAGCGAGCGCTGCGCCAACGACCCATGGTCCGGATCGTCCGCCAGCACGTCGACGGCCATCTTGATGATGGTCAACGGCGTGCGCAGTTCATGGCTGGCATCGCGGGTGAAATGACGCTCGCGTTCGACGAACGCCTGCAGGCGCAGCGCAAGATTGCGGAACGATTGCGCCAGACCGGCAACGTCGTCGTTCGTGAAGCGCGCCGGATCCGGCAAGCGGGCCTGCGGATGCGACGGATCCCATTCGCGCATCATGCGGGCCAGCTCCTTCAACGGCGAAGACGCGCACCGCCCGAGGCGATGGGGGGTCGGTCTTCGCTGTCGCCGGATCGCGCGCATCGCTCAGGCCTGGCGCGCGGTCGCGTCCGCTTCGGCTTCCAGATCGGCCAGCCGGTAGCCCGCGCTGTGGATGGTGTGCAGCAGCGGCCGATCGAACGGCTTGTCGATCGCCTTGCGCAGGTTGTAAAGGTGCGAACGCAACGTGTCCGAATCGGGCAGTGTGTCGCCCCAGATTTCGCGTTCGATGTCGCGTCGGCTGACCACGCGCGGGGATTCGCGCATCAGGATGACGAGCAGTTTCAGGCCGATCGGCGAGACCGGCACTTCCTCGCCTTTGCGGGTGGCGCGCAGGGTCGAGGTATCCAGTTCCAGGTCGCCGACCTTCAGGACTTCCGCGGAAACCTGCCTGCGTTCGCGCCGGATCAGCGCGTGCAACCGCGCCTCCAGTTCGCGAGGCTCGAACGGCTTGACCAGGTAATCGTCCGCACCGGCATCCAGCCCGATCAGCTTGTCTTCGAGGGTATCGCGTGCGGTGAGCATCAGCACCGGCGTGGCCTTGCGTGCTTCCGCACGCAACCTGCGGCAGACCTCCAGCCCGTCCATGCCCGGCAGCATCAAGTCGAGCACGACCACGTCGAAGTGGCCCGAGGCGGCCAGGTGCAATCCCGTGACGCCATCGGCTGCGTAGTCCACCGAATATCCGCGCCGCTCCAGGAATTCCCCGATCATCTCGGCGATGCCGCGGTTGTCTTCGACCAGCAGGACCAGGCCGGACGGTTCTTCATGCAAGCTCATGCCGATGCCTCGGTGCCACGCACCATCGGATGTCTGGAGAATCTCACCACCGGCCTCCGGATCGAACCCAATCCCGCCGCGCAACGGTCGCCCTGCTCACCCGCCCGATACCCAAGGCAACCCCCGAGCGGGCACTACGGTAGCTGAATGTGCCGGGACGGCAGTGAGCAATTTGTGAATCGCGACCCGGGCGGTCAACCTGCGTGGTATCCGGACGTTTAAGGTCGACCCTTCCTTTTCGTACCCACGGGAATCCCCATGCGCCCTCAAGCCATCACCCTCCTTGCCGTCCTGTCCTGCGCCGCGCCGGCTGCCTTCGCGCAATCGGCCGCCTCTTCCAGCGCCCCTGCAGCCCCTGCGCAGCAGCGCCAGCCTCTGGATGCGAACCACGACGGCTTCATCAGTCGCGAAGAAGCGCAGTCGCACCCAGCCATCGCCCGCAATTTCGACAAGATCGACACCAACCACGACGGCAAGATCGATCGCAGCGAATTACGCGCGTGGCGCCAGCAGATGGAAAGCCGTCGCCAGCAGAACCAGCAAAACCCGCAGAACCGGACCGCCGAGCCTGCCACGGCCTCATCCGGCGGTTGACGGCGGCTCACGCCGTGTCAACCGGAACGCCTCGGCTGCGTTATTTCTCCTGCACCGGCGTGAGGCCGTCGCACTTCATAAATGGCATATAACAACCATACGCAAAATTCGCGGCGGCGGCCTCCCCCTGACCGCCGCGATCTTTTTTGCGTTGTTCCGCCGAATGGCACGGCAAGATCGCCAGCCACGGCCGCAGCCGGGGAATGAAGCCATCCCCTGACCCATCTTTCCGACCTTCTTCGTGATCAATCCTGGTCGTCGTTCGGCACGCTGACCTTGCCCTTGACGCCGTGATAGCGCACGTCGCCGGATCCGGTGGCGCGCACGGTGAAATTGCCGCCCACGTCATTGGCGGTCACGTCGCCCGATCCGGTGCTGCCCACTTCCGCGTCGCGGCCGATACGGGTGAAGGCGACGTCGCCGGAGCCGGTGGAACCCACGCGCACGCTGCCGCGCACGTCGGCGAAGCCCAGGTCGCCGGAACCGGAATGATCGGCCTGCACGTCGCCCTGCACCCCGTCCACGTGCACATCGCCCGAACCGGTACCGCGCAGGTCGACGCTGCCGACCTGGCTGGCCTTCACGTCGCCGGAACCGAGCTGCAATACCAAGGCGCCGGCGATGCCGTCGGCGACCAGATCGCCCGACCCGGTGTCCACTTCCAGCGAGGCAAGGCCGTTCGCCTGCATGTCGCCGGACCCGCTGTCGATCTTCACCGCCAGCGACTGCGGCACGCTTACCTGCAGTTTCAAATAGGCGTAGTTGTCGCCGAACAGGTTGAAGATGCTGGTACTGGTCTGGTGCTGGGCATCGACCGTGGCCTGGTCGCCGTTGCGGCCGGTGGTCACCTGCAGATCCTTCAGCCATGCCTGATTGGAAGCGCAGGCCGTGCCGCGGACTTCGATCCGGTTCTGCCCCGCGACGCCACGGATGACGAGGTCGCTGGAACCCAGGCGCATCAGCAGCGAATGCAGGCCCGCGGCATCGACGTCGGCATTGCGGGGCGCGCTGTAGCGGCAATCTTCCGCACCGGCGGCGAACGGCGCGACGAACGCGCACACGGCCAACAACGACAAGGCGACCTTCGCTTTACGCATGTTCCTTCTCCTCCGGGGGACAGGAAGGTTGGATGCGCGCCGGCTCCGGAACGTTTAAGGAAGCCCTGAACCAATCCATGCCGGATTCGTCATAGTTTCCTCAAGGCTTGGAGGATGGCCAGCCCCCTCGAAAGCGAAATCCTGATTCCCTGCGCGTCATTCCGGACGCCGCGCAGCGGTAATCAGGATTCCAGCACCTTGGCTTTACATGCATGGCAGCCAGCGGCTTCCCGCTTGCGCAGGAGCTGTCGTTGCAATCAATGGGTTTCGAATTCGGGATGGGCTCTTGACGCCCTAGCGTCGCCGCTCTTCCGCCTTGACGCGGTCCCACAGGGCGTCCTGCTCGTCCAGGGATTGGCCCTGCAGGTTCTCCCCGGCTTCGCCCGCCAGGGTTTCCATGCGCCGGAAGCGGCGTTCGAACTTGGCATTGGCGCGGCGCAATGCATGGGCGGGATCGACCTTGGCGTGGCGCGCGAGATTGACCAGCACGAACAGCACGTCGCCGAGTTCGTCCTCGAGCTTGTCGCGGTCGCCTTGCGCGAATTCGACGCGAAGTTCCCCGATTTCCTCGACCAGCTTGTCGAGTACCGGCTGCGGGCCGGGCCAGTCGAAACCGACCGTGGCCGCGCGTTCCTGCAGTTGCAATGCGCGCCGCCATTCCGGCAATCCGCGCGCGATGCCCGCCAGCGCGCTGGGGTCGCCGTCCGGCTGCTTGCCCGCGCGCTCCTGCGCCTTCAGTGCTGCCCATGCGCGGGATTGTTCTTCTACGTTCGCATAACGCACGTCGCCGAACACGTGCGGATGCCGGCGCGTCAGCTTGTCCGATAGCGCGGCGACGACATCGTGGAAATCGAAATGCCCGGCCTCTTCCGCCATGCGCGCATGGAAGACGACCTGGAACAGCAGGTCGCCAAGTTCGTCGCGCAGTTCCTCGAAATCGCGCCGCTGGATCGCATCGGCGACCTCGTAGGCTTCCTCGATGGTGTACGGGGCGATGGAATCGAAGTCCTGCTTCGCGTCCCACGGACAACCGTGCTCGCGATCGCGCAGGCGGACCATGATGGCAAGCAGGCTTTCGATATCGGGTCGAATGCTTTCCACGCCCTTCCCAACCAACCTTCCCTTTGGAGGGAAGGGCTGGTTCACGCGCCGAGGCGCTTCAACCAATTCGTCGAAACGTCGCCGATCGCCACGAATTCCGGATTGAGCAGCGATTCCTTGGTGTTGTAACGCAGCAGGTTGCCCTGCATGTCCAGCACGGTGCCGCCGGCCTCGGCCAACACGCATTGCGCCGCGGCGGTATCCCATTCGGAGGTCGGCCCCAGCCGCAGATAGAGGTCGGCTTCGCCGCGCGCGACCAGGCAGAACTTCAGCGAGGAACCCATCGACACCATGCGGTGTTCGCCGAGGTTGGCGAGCATCGCGCCGGTGCGTTCCTGCGCGTGCGAGCGGCTGCCCGCCACGACGGGAATGCGTGCCGCCTTGCGGGTTTCGATCGGCTGCGGCATCGCGCCCGGCGCACGCTCCAGGAACGCGCCTTCGCCCGCCACGCCGAAATGCAGTTCGCCGCTGACCGGCGTGAGCACCACGCCCAGCACGGGCGAATGATCCTCGATCAGCGCGATGTTGACGGTGAATTCGCCGTTGCGCTTGATGAACTCGCGGGTGCCATCGAGTGGATCGACCAGCCAGTAGCGGTTCCAGCCCTTGCGTTCGTTCCAGCCGATGTCGGCCGATTCTTCCGACAGCACCGGAATATCCGGCGTCAGCGCGTGCAACCCTTCGACGATGATCTTGTGCGATGCCATGTCCGCCGCGGTCAGCGGCGAATCGTCGGACTTGCTTTCGACGCCGAACGAGCCGGCGTAGATTTCCAGAATGGCCGCAGCCGCGCGTCGCGCGAGCCCGCGGGTTTCCTGGCCAATGCGTTCCAGTGTACTCATGTCGGTGCAAACCTCCCTTGCAGGTATTCGCGGGCGATGAACAGTGCGGCGATCGAAC
>JAFEEJ010000130.1 GCA_018241145.1 Pseudomonadota bacterium
ACCCGTGCCGCAAAAATCACGTACAACTCCAACAGCGGACAAATGGAAGCAAGCAGCAACTCGGGCGGCCAAGTGCACATGATCCTGCAGCCGACGAAGAAAGCCGCGCCAGCGACGAAACCTGCTGCAGCAACGAGTGCGTCCGGCGCTCCGGCCAAACCGGCATCCGCTTCGACGGCGGTTTCCAAACCACCCGCTCCCGCGGCGACGACGAGCACCACCGCGCCGCCCGCCTCCGGCGCCAGCGCCGGCACGCACTGACCCATGCTCGCCGCACACGGTTTGCAGAAGCGCTTTCGTGCGCGCCAGGTGGTGCACGATTTCGCGTTCGAGATCCGCCAGGGCGAGGTGGTCGGTCTGCTCGGTCCCAACGGCGCGGGCAAGACGACCTGTTTCTACATGGTGGTCGGCCTGATCGAAGCCGACGGCGGCCGCATCACGCTGGACGGCCAGGACATCACCGGCCTGCCGATGCACGCGCGCGCGCGGCTGGGCATCGGCTACCTGCCGCAGGAACCTTCGGTGTTCCGCCGGTTGTCGGTGGCCGACAACGTGCTGGCCGTGCTGGAACTTCGCAACGACCTGAATGCCGCCCAGCGCCAGCGCGAACTGGAATCTCTGCTGGACGAACTGAAGGTCGCGCACATCGCGGGGCAGAAAGGCATCAGCCTGTCCGGCGGCGAACGGCGGCGCGTGGAGATCGCGCGCGCGCTGGCGGCCAATCCGCGTTTCATGCTGCTGGACGAACCCTTCGCCGGCGTCGATCCGATTTCGGTCGGGGAAATCCAGCGCATCGTGCGGCACCTGCGCGACCGCGGCATCGGCGTGCTGCTCACCGACCACAACGTGCGCGAGGCGCTCGGCATCTGCGAGCACGCCTACATCCTCAACGAGGGCGAAGTGCTGGCGCGCGGCACGCCGGCGGAAATCCTGGCGCACGAGCAGGTGCGCGAGGTGTACTTGGGGCACGAATTCCGGATGTGACTGTTGCGCGGGTGCAAAGCTGCTGCGCTCGGCAGCTCGCGCGCCGGCGGTGCTCGAAATCCTCATGTACTGACGTGTACACTCCGGTTCCTGCGCTCCGCGGCGCGCAATCTGCCATCGCTCGCTACGCTTTGCCATCGCGCAACCCACTCGGTTGCGCCTCTGCCCCGCCTCAAACACCTATCCGATCGCGCCGGGCCGCGTTAGGATGCAAAATCCGCACCGACTTCCGACACGCTCCCGCGCATGAAGCCCGGCATCCAGCTGAAACTCCACCAGCAGCTTGCGCTGACCCCGCAGTTGCAGCAGGCCATCCGCCTGTTGCAGTTGTCGCAGGTGGAGCTGGAAACCGAGCTGCGCGAGCTGGCCGAAACCAATCCGCTGCTGGAGATCGACGGCACCGACGAGCAGGGCGAGTTGCCGGAATCCGGCGACGGCGAAACCGGCGAGGAAACGGCGCCGGAACCGGAGACGGAGTTCGAGGCCGATTCCTGGGACGAACACGCGCCCGGCGGCAGCCTGGAAGCCCCCACCCCGTACAGCGACGAAGACGACGAACCCGAACATCAGGACGCCGTGCAGGAAGGCCTGCGCGACCACCTGATGTGGCAATTGAACCTCGCGCGTTTCAGCGACCGCGATCGCGCGATCGCCGCGGCCATCATCGACGCGATCGACCCCGACGGCTACCTGCGCGAGGGCCTGGAACCGGTGCAGGCCGCCGTGTCCGGCCTGCACCCGTCGCCGTCGCTGGAGGAAATCGAATCCGTGCGGCATCGCGTGCAACGCTTCGAACCCGCCGGCGTCGCCAGCGTCGACCTGCGCGATTGCCTGTCGGTGCAATTGCAGCAGCTCGACGACGGCGCCGAGGGACGCGCGCTGGCATTGCGCATCGTCGGCGGCGAACTCGAACTGCTGGCCAGGCGCGATTTCCAGAAACTCGCGCGCAAGCTGGACGCGGAACCCGAGGAAGTGGTGGCCGCGGCCACCTTGATCCGCGGCCTCGATCCGCGCCCGGGCAGCGCGTTCGACCCCGCCCCCACCGAATACATCGCGCCGGACGCCTACGCGGTGAAGACCGATGGCCGCTGGCGCGTGGCGCTGTCGCCCAACTGCCAGCCGCGGCTGGCGATCAACCGGCATTACTGCGACCTGATTTCGCGCGCCCGCCGCACCGATGCCGCCTACCTGCGCGGGCAATTGCAGGAGGCGCGCTGGCTGATGAAAAGCCTGAAGGCGCGCGCCGACACGCTGTTCCGCGTGGCGCAGGCGATCGTGCGCACGCAGAGCGCCTTCCTCGACTACGGCCCCGAAGCGATGAAGCCGCTGGTGCTGCGCGAAGTGGCCGACGAACTGGGCATGCACGAATCCACCATTTCGCGCGTGACCACGCGCAAATACCTGCACACGCCGCGCGGCACCTTCGAGTTCAAGCACTTCTTCTCCAGCGGTGTGGCGACCGACGATGGCGGCACGGCATCGGCCACCGCCATCCAGGCGATGATCCGCAAACTGGTGGCCGAGGAAGATTCGCGCAAGCCGCTGTCGGATCAGGGGCTGACCTCGGAATTGAACAAGCGCGGCATCAAGGTCGCGCGCCGCACGGTGGCCAAGTATCGCGAGGCGCTGCGGATCCCGAGCTCGGCGGAAAGACAACGCGCCGGGTGAACCCGCGATCCGGCGGCCGCGGAACTTTCTCTTCACATCGCGGATCAGTTCTTTTGCGATCATCTTGTTCGGAGCAGGTTCGCGGGCCATTCGCCCGCGGATCTTCGTCCGCACTTCCCGGCAACCACAGGAGACCGTCCCCGGAAAACACCGCGTCGTCCACCACTTGCGAGGAATCATCATGCAAACCCAGATCAGCGGCCATCAGATCGAAGTCACCCCCGCGCTCCGTGATTACATCGAAACCAAGCGCGAGCGCCTCGCGCGCCATTTCGACAATCTGACTTCGCTCAATGTCGTCCTGGAGGTGGAAAAGACGCGGCTGGCTCACAAGGCCGAGGGCACGCTCTCGGCGGCGCCCGGTCGGGTGCTGCACGCCGATGCGGTGGAAGGCGACATGTACGCGGCGATCGACGCCCTGTTCGACAAGCTGGATGCCCAGGTGCGGCGGCACAAGGAAAAGCTGAAGGAAGGGCGGCGCGGCAACGAAGCCGGCTACGGCACCTAGGCAAGCCCCGAATCCTTCCGGCGGAATTTTCCCGGGCACGCCGGGTCCGGCACGTTTCCGGACTCGGCTTCGCGAATCAAGCACCTGCCGCGGGGACGCGGCTGATTCGCGTGCGGCACGTGCAACCCGTTTTCCACCGGCGCCGGGCACTTGGGCAGCGCGGCGGTGCGCTGGCACAATACGCCGTTTCTTCCCGGCGACCCCTCGTGAATCGAGTCAGCGCACGCGAGTTGTACGACAGCGTCCACGAACGCCTGGCCCTGCGGTGGATCGAAGGCCGTTCCGGCGAAGCGCGCGCGCTGGAGCCGGGCAAGGTCGGCGCGCGCCGGCCTTCCGAGGTCGGCTACCTCAACATCATCTATCCCAACAAGATCCAGATCATCGGCAGCGAGGAACTGAACTACCTCGACAGCCTGGAATCGCGCCAGCGCTGGGAAACCGTGCAGAAGATCGTGGCGCAGCAGCCGGTGGCGCTGATCGTCACCAAGGACCAGGCCGTGCCGACGGATCTGCG
Organism: Pseudomonadota bacterium; assembly: GCA_018241145.1. Classification (GTDB taxonomy): domain Bacteria; phylum Pseudomonadota; class Gammaproteobacteria; order Xanthomonadales; family Rhodanobacteraceae; genus 66-474. Next base: position 3,675 of record JAFEEJ010000130.1, read on the forward strand.
CGAAGCCACCGAGGAAACGGAAACGCCGCTGTGGGTTTCGGCCAAGCGCGGCCACGAGGTGCTGACCTTCCTGCAATACCACCTCGCGCGCGCGCTGGCGCGGCAGGTCACGCTGCACGGCGTGTTGCTGGAGGTGTATTCGGTCGGCGTGCTGATCACCGGCGCCTCCGGCACCGGCAAGAGCGAGCTTGCGCTGGAACTGGTGTCGCGCGGCCACCGGCTGGTCGCGGACGACGCGCCGGAATTCACCCTGATCGCGCCCGACGTGATCGACGGCACCTGCCCCGACCTGCTGCGCGACCTGCTGGAAGTGCGCGGCCTCGGCGTGCTGAACGTGCGCGAGATGTTCGGGCATACGGCCGTAAAGCGGTCCAAATACCTGCGGCTGGTCGTGCACCTGCAACCGGTGATCGAGGGCGAGGAAGTCGACGCCATGACGCGCCTGACCGGCGACAGCGGCTGGCGCGAAGTGCTCGACACGAAAGTGCCGCAGATCACCGTGCCGGTAGCGCCGGGTCGCAACCTCGCGGTGCTGGTGGAAGCCGCGGTACGCAGCCACATGCTGAAAGCCAAGGGGCTGGACCCGGCGAAAATGTTCATCGACCGGCAGGCGCACCAGTTGCAGCGGGAATGGTAGGCACCTTTCGCGATCCCCGCGATCGCGCCACGGCACTTTCGACAAGAACAGGCATGACTCCGACTTCTCCCGAAGAAAACCAGAAACCACGCGTGATCGTGCTTACCGGCCTGTCCGGCGCGGGCAAGACGGTGGCGCTGCGCGCCTTCGAGGATCTCGGTTTCTACTGCGTGGACAACCTGCCGACCACGCTGCTGCCGTCGCTGGTGGCGGCGCTGACCGGCAACGACGACCTCGCCACGCCGCGCATCGCGGTGGGCGTGGACGTGCGCAGCCGCGGCGACCTGGAAAGGCTGCCCGAAGCGCTTTCCGCGCTGAGCGAAGCCGGCGCGCACGCGGAATTGCTGTTCCTGGACAGCAACGAGGAAATCCTGCTGAAGCGTTTTTCGGAAACGCGCCGCCGGCACCCGCTTTCCGGACAACGTTCGTTGCCGGAAGCCATCGCCGAGGAACGCCGGCGCGTGCACCCGCTGGCGGCGATCGCCGATCGCGTGCTCGACACCAGCGAGATGAACGTGCACCAATTGCGGCGCGCGATCGCCACCGGCTTCAGCGCCACGGACGGCGAAACGACCCTGCTGTTCGAATCCTTCGCTTATCGGCGCGGCCTGCCGCCGGATTCGGATTTCGTGTTCGACGCGCGCTGCCTGCCCAACCCGAACTGGGATCCGCGCCTGCGCCCGCTCTCGGGCAAGGATGCCGCGGTACGCGAATTCCTCGCCGCGCAACCGCACGTGGGCCAGTTCCTGCGCGACATCATCGGTTTCCTCGAAGAATGGGTGCCGCGCTTCGAAAACGAGGACAAGCGCTACCTCACCGTCGCGGTCGGCTGCACCGGCGGCCGCCACCGTTCGGTGTATCTTGCCGAACGCCTGTCCGAACATTTCCGCGGCCAGCACGAACAGGTGCTGACCTTCCACCGTGAACTGGGTTGAAACCCCCGACTCCGCTCCCATGACGCATGCCACATTGCACGATCAAGCCGCGATGAATCCCGCCGATCCCCTGCAGGACCCGCAAGCCGGAACGCCGGTCGGCGTGCTGCTGGTCACCCATGAGGCGATCGGGCGCGCGCTGATGGAAGCCGCGCAGCACGTGATGCCGCGCCTGCCGCTGAAGGTGGACGTGGTGGAAATCGGGGAATGCCGCGATCCGGCGCGCACGCTGTCCGCCACCGCGACCGCCGCGCGCGCGCTGGATGCGGGCGCGGGCATCCTCGTGCTGTCGGACCTGTACGGCGCCACGCCCTGCAACGTCGCGCACCAGCTGGGCAGCGTTGGCGTGCGCGCGCGTTGCGTCTCCGGACTCAACCTGCCGATGCTCCTGCGCGTGCTCAACTACGCCGACAAGCCGCTGGATGAACTGGCCGAAGTCGCGGCCAGCGGCGGCCGCGGCGGAATCCGCGTCGACAAGGCGTGAGCGGTCAGCGGTCAGCGCTCACGATTCACCGCTCACCGCTCACGTTTGGTACCGTAACGTCCATCTTCGCCGGACGCCCACGCATGCAGGAACGCCCGATCACCGTCAGCAACAAGCTCGGCCTGCACGCGCGCGCGTCGGCCAAGCTGGTGCAGCTCGTGCAGGGTTTCCGCTCGCAGGTCTGGCTGGTCCACGGCTCCCGCGAAGTCAACGCCAAGAGCATCATGGGCGTGATGATGCTCGCGGCCGGCATCGGCACCCCGCTGACGATCCGCGCCGACGGCCCCGACGAAGGGCAGGCGCTCGACGCGGTGGCGTCGCTGTTCGAACGCAAGTTCGACGAGGGCACGTGAGGCGCGTCCTCACCGGCACCGTCGCCGCATCCGGCATGGCGCTGGGACGCGCGCGGCTGGAACAACCGGCGCGTTTCACCTTCGATGCCACGCCGCTCGCCGAAGGCGACGTCGAAGCCGAAATCGCGCGGCTGGAACGCGCGCTCGCCACCGCACAGGCCGAGCTGACCGAATTGCGCGGCAAGCTGCACGGCGCGCTGGCGCGCGAAGTCGGCGAATTCATCGACGCGCATTCGCTGCTGCTGCACGATGCGGAATTGATCAACGGCCTGCGCGGCCTGATCCGCAAGGGACACTATCGCGCGGGCGCCGCGCTGAAGGCGCAGCGCGACCGCCTGGTGGCGGTATTCGACGCGATGGACGACCCGTACCTGCGCAGCCGCCGCGAAGACGTCGACCACGTGATCACGCGCGTGCAGGCCGCGCTCGCGCGGCAGGCTTCCAGCGAGGAAAAGAAACTCGCCTCGCGCGTGGGTGAAATCCTGGTCACCGAAGGCATCGCGCCGGGCGAACTCGCGCACCTCTCCGGCCACGGCGTGCTGGGCGTGGTCGCCGGTTCCGGCAGCGCCTATTCCCACAGCGCGATCCTCGCGCGCAGCATGCGGCTGCCGATGCTGGTCGGCGTGCGCGATGCGCTCACCGACCTGCGCGACGGCGACCTCGTGCTGGTGGACGGCGAGCGCGGCGAAGCGGTCGTGCACCCGGCCGCGCAGGACCTGACGCGTTATCGCAACTGGCAACGCGAGGCCGCGCGCGAGGATCGCCGGCTGGCGCGGCTGGCCAGCGCGCCCACGCTCACGGCGGATGGCCGCGAACTGCGCCTGTACGTCAACGCGGAGCTGCCTTCCGAGATCACCCAGGCGCTCGCGCTCGGCGCCGGCGGCGTCGGCCTGTACCGCACCGAGTTCCTGTTCCTGCAACGCGATCATCTGCCCGACGAGGAGGAACAGTTCGCCGCCTACCGCGACGCGGTGCTGGGCATGGGCGGCCTGCCGGTGACGATCCGCACGCTCGACCTTGGCGCCGACAAGGCCGACAGCACTGGCCTGGCCATGGCCGCCGAACCGAATCCCGCGCTGGGCATGCGTGGGGTCCGGTTGTCGCTGCATTGGCCGGAAATCTTCGCCACGCAGTTGCGCGCGATCATCCGCGCGGCGTGCTACGGCCCGGTGCGCATCCTGGTGCCGATGGTGAGCGACGCGGGCGAAATGCAGGCGGTGCGCACGCTGCTGGAAGACTGCGCGCGCGACCTGCGTTCGCAGGGCCACGAGATCCCCGACCAGTTCGAACTGGGCGCGATGGTCGAGATTCCCGCGGCCGCGATCGCCGTGCGCGAGTTGCTTGCGAAGAGCGATTTCCTCGCGATCGGCACCAACGACCTCACCCAGTACGTGCTGGCCGCCGACCGCAACAATGACGCGCTCGGGCTGCTCTACGATCCGTCGCATCCCGTGCTGCTGCGCCTGATGGCGCGCGTGATCCGCGCCTGCCGGCGCGCCGGCAAGCAGGTCACGCTGTGCGGCGAGATCGGCGGCGACCCGAATTTCGCGCCGCTGCTGGTGGCGCTCGGACTGACCGATTTCAGCATGCACCCGGGGCGCATCCTCAACATGCGCGATGCGCTGGCGCGCTGCAACCAGTCAACGCTGCGCGCGCTGGCGCCGAAGTTGTTGCGGGCAAGCACGCGCGAGGAAGTGGCCGGATTGTTGAAAACTGCCTGATGCAGTGCGGTCATTCCATTTCCCCTCGTCCGCCGGGCGCTGGCGCACTTGCCTTTCCCCTCCCCCAAGAGGAGAGGATTGTGAGGGACAAACGACACCGATCATCAGCGTGAACCCGCTTCCCGCTCCGCCACCGTCAACGCCACCTTGTCGCGCAGGTACACCGGCAGCGCGCGTTCGGGCGGCAGGACATGGCCCGCTTCGAATTGCGGCAACGCGAGCCGCGCGACATCACGCGCCTGCGGATAGCGCGCACCCTCGGCCCACCGCGGTGGCGCCGGCAGCCGCGCGAGCAAGGCCTCGCGATACGCATCCCAGCCGCTGCCGATCACGTTCCATCCCGGCGAATGCGGCACGCGCAAATCCTGCGCGCGCACCACGCGTTCCCCGTCCAGCGCGCGCAGCGTTCCGTCCGCATCGAACGCAAACGCGCCGGCGTAGATTTCGCCCATGCGGGCGTCGATCACCGCGAGCGTCGCATTCGCATCCCGCGGCGCCTGCATCGCCAGCGCGGCCAGCGACGAAATCGCCGCGACGGGACGGCCCAGCGCGAACGCCAGCCCCTGCGCCACCGATACGCCCAACCGCACGCCGGTGAATGCGCCGGGCCCGCGCCCGACCGCGATGCCGTCCAGTCGCGCGCGTTGCAATCCCGCCTCGGCCAGCAACGCTTCCGCCATCGGCAGCACCAGTTCGGCGTGCCGGCGCGGCGCGAGTTCGCTGCGCTCGATCAGCGCGTCGCCGTGCAGCAGCGCGACCGAGCAGCATTCGGTGGAGGTATCGAGGGCGAGCAGGTTCACGCCATGCATTCTCGCATGGCCCGCGCTCCCTGCGGTTCCGGAACCTTCGCGTCCCGATGCAACGCGAGCTTGCGGTGCCGCCGCAACCGCGGCGTGCGGCAACGCGCGCCGTCAGCGGGCGGGTTTCACCAGTGCACCGTGCAGCGCATGCTTCACCTGGAAAGCCGGTCGGGTGCCGGGGAACATCCACGAAGGCGTCAGCTCCGAGGACGGAAACACGTTGGGGTAGCGCGGATCGCGTTTGGACGGCCCGGCGATGGTCAGTTCCTGCACCATCGAGATGTACTGGTCGACCGAATCCTCCAGCGTGTTGCCGTTGATGATGACCTCGGTGCCGATCGCCCGCGCGTACCTTGCCACGCCCCACAGGGTCGAAAGCCCGGGCGCGTAGGCGTCCACGCTGATGCCGTTCTCGCTGATCACCCACAGGCCGTCGTCGGTGTGCACGACGATGGAGTGGTTGCCTTCGGTATGGCCGGGCGTGTGGACCAGCGCCACGCCGTCGCCGAGCATCACGCTGCCGTCGAAGCGGATGACGCGGTCGTCGGCGATGCCCATCGTGCCGTTCGGGCAATACCAGTCGCGCTGATAGGGGTTGAGATCCTTCACATTCGCCCACTCGCGGCAATGCACCAGCAGGCGTGCGTCGGGGAACAGCGCCGGCTCGTCGCCCGTGCCCAGCCAGCGGCGCACGTCCTGCGTGTGCAGGTGATCGTAGGTGAGGTAGTCCACGTCGGCCGGCGCCAGGCCGATCCGTTCCAGCACCTGCGGCACGGTGGCGTAGCGCGTGACGATGCGATCGAGGATGAATCCCGGCGTGCGGTTTTGCAGGCGCCGGAAATACGGCGTCTCGCCGCCGCGCTCGTGGTCGGAAGGCGAGATCAGCAGGGTCTTCATCCCGGCCGGCGTGTCGTACTGCACGACGTACATGCGATTGGTGATCTGCAGGAACGCGTTGAGCTGCTCGATCGCATAGGCGTTGCGCAGGCCATAGCGCGTGGGATACACCAGCTTGATGAGGTCGAACGATTCGAAATACCGCACCTTCGGCCCGGCCAGCATCTGCTTGCGGAATTCGCGCGCGGCGGCGCGGGTGTCCTCGACGCGGGCCTGCTGGCCGAGCGCCTTGCGCGAATCGTCGAAGGTGTTGATGACGGTGTAATCGCCCATGGCGTGCCTGCTTCAGCGATAGTTCTTGTGCGTGAAATTCTTCTTGCCGCGCTTGCGCGCCGCCTCGACCTGGCTCAGGAAGAAACGCGGGAAGACATTGCTGATCTTGCCCAGCACCTCGTCCCGGAACGGCAGGAAATATTCCACCGGGCGCTTGTCCAGCACCGGCCCGAGGATCGCCGCCGCCACTTCTTCGGGCGTCAGCGCGCGCTTGCCGGAAAAGGTCAGCGCCGCATCCGGGTCGTTGCGTTGCAGTTCCAGCATCGCGGTCTTGACCGGACCGGGGCCGACCAGCGTCACCGCGATTCCGTACGGCCGCAGGTCGCCGGCCGCGGCGATGCTGAAACCGCGGATCGCGAACTTGCTGGTCGCATACAGGGGCGTGCCCGGCGTCGGATACAGCGAGGCGATCGAACCGAGATTGATGATGTGCCCGCGCCGCCGCTGCCGCATGCCGGCGGCGACCGCGTTGGCGCCGAAGATCATGCCCTTGACGTTCACGTCGATGATCAGGTCCACGTCGCGCGGATCCAGTACGCCGGTCTGTCCGCTGCGCAACACGCCGGCGATGTTGACCAGCACGTCGGGCAGCACGCCGTCGCCTTCGAGCTTCGCGACCAGCGCGGACCATTCCCCGGCGTGCGTGACATCCAGCGTTTCGCAGCGCACATCGGGGGTCGCGCTCCAGCGCGCATCCAGCGCCGCGGTATCGCGATCGGCGGCGACCACCCGATGGCCGCGGCTTGCGGCCAGTGCCGTGACGGCGGCGCCGATGCCGTTGGCCGCACCGGTGATGAGCATGGTTTGCGCCTGCATGATCGAACTTCCTCCCGCGTCCGTGGACCGCACTGCCTGACGCCGTTTTCAACCGGACGATGCGTGCGCGAAGAAGTGTTGCACATCGGCGAGCTCGCGCGTGCGCGGCACCGGCGGCAGCGAGGCCAGGAACAATCGTCCGTAGCCGCGCGTCATCAGCCGCGGATCGCACAGCATCAGCACGCCGCGGTCGTGCACGTCGCGGATCAACCGCCCCGCGCCCTGCTTCAACGCGATCACCGCGTTCGGCACCTGCCATTGCGTGAACGGGTTGCCGCCGGCGCGCGCCAGCGCTTCCAGCCGCGCCTGCAGCACCGGATCGTCCGGCGCGGCGAACGGCAGCTTGTCGATGACCACGCACGACAACGCTTCGCCCGCCACATCCACGCCTTCCCAGAAACTGGCCGCGCCCAGCAGCACACCGTTGCCGGATTCACGGAAATCGTTCAACAAGCGGTGCCGCGGCGCGCTGCCCTGCACGAACAGCGGGTAGTCGATCTTTCCTTCCAGCAGTTCCGCCGCGCGGCGCAAGGCGCGGTGCGAAGTGAACAACAGAAACGCGCGGCCGTAGCTCGCATGCAACACCGGCAACGCCGCCTCGATCACGCGCTCGGTGTAATCGCGCGCGGACGGCTCCGGCAGGCCTTGCGGCAGGTAGCACAGCGCCTGCGCCGGATAATCGAACGGGCTGCCCAGCGCCAGCGTTTCCGGATCGTCCAGCCCGAGTTGCTGCGTGTAGTGGTCGAAGTTTCCCGCCACCGACAACGTGGCCGAGGTGAAGATCCACGCCGCGCGCGTGGCTTCGCGCAGTGCGCGCAGGGGCGGCGCCAGGTCCAGCGGCGTGGCGTTCAACGTGAAACCGCGTTCGGAAAGCTCGTACCAGCGCACTTCGTTTTCGCCGGCGCGTTCGGCGATGCGCGACAAGCGTTCGCCCAGGTGCAGGGCGCGCTCGTGCACGCTCGAAAGGCCCTTCGAACGTTCGGCCTGCCCGCCCAGCGCAATGGCCAGTGCATCGAGCGCCGCGTCCAGCGCGATCAGCGCATCGTGCGCGTTCGCGTCGGCTTCCAGTTGCGCGAACGCGCCGCGTTGCGGCAGTGGATCGAACGCGAGCCGCGCCTTGCGCAGCGCGTCGTGCAAACCATCCAATGCCGGTTGCAATACGCTCAAGGCACCCGCCTGTCCGGCGCATTCGGACAGCGCGTCGTTGCCCAGTTCGTTCAACTGCCGCGCGCTGATGCCCACCGAAAAGAATTGCCCGGCCAATTCGGGAACCTGGTGCGCCTCGTCCAGAATGAAGGCGTGCGCGCCGGGCAGGATGTCGCCGAAACCTTCCTGCTTCAAGGCGAGATCGGCGAACAGCAGGTGGTGATTGACGACCACGAAGTCGGCTTCCTGCGCACGCCGCCGCGCCTTCATCACGAAGCAGTCGTCGAAGAACGGGCATTCGCTGCCGAGGCAATTTTCCGTGGTGGACGTGACGCGCGGCCACAGCGGCGAACCTTCCGGCACTTCGGCCAGCTCCGCGCGGTCGCCGCTGCGCGTGCGCGAGCGCCACGCGCGGATCGTGTGCAAGTCGCTGGCCTGCGCGCGCGCGGGAAACGTGCCGTCGCGCGCGGTCTGCTCCAGCCGATACAGGCACAGGTAATTCGCACGGCCCTTCAGCAGCGCGGCATCGATTTTCGCGCCCAGCACCGAACGCACGCGCGGCAAGTCGCGATGGAACAACTGATCCTGCAGATTGCGCGTGCCGGTGGAAACGATCACGCGCTTGCCGGAAAGCAGCGCGGGCACCAGGTACGCGAACGTCTTGCCGGTGCCGGTGCCCGCCTCCGCCACCAGCGTGCCGCCTTCGTCGATCGCCGCCGCCACCGCATCGGCCATGCGCTGCTGCGTGGCGCGCGGCGCGAAGTTCGGCAGCTCGCGCGCGAACGGGCCGTCCGCGCCGAGCAGTGCGGAAGCGGA
>JAFEEJ010000131.1 GCA_018241145.1 Pseudomonadota bacterium
ATGCGCGCAGCATCGACTACACCGGCACGCCGCGCGCGCGCCTGATCGAATGGTTGCGCATGCCGGGCGACATGGTCTTCATCATCTTTGGCGCGATCCCGCTGGTGATCGCCTCCATCAAGGGCTGGCTGACGGTGCGCAGCCAGCCGGCGGCGATGACGCCGCGCAGGTCCTGATCCCGCGGGCGTGTCGCCGCGCCGCGCGGCGCAACGCGGTCGACCTTCAGGATTCCGGATGCGCGTGCTGCTGCATCACGTCCAGCGCCAGCAGCGAATGTGCGTACGCGCCGCCGGCGCGCATCTCGGCGGCAACCCAGATCGCCTCCATGACCTGCTGCTCGCTGGCGCCATGCTTGAGCGCCGCAGCGGTGTGCCCCTTGATGCAATACGGACACTGGGTGACGTGCGCGACGGCGACCGCGATCAGCTGCTTGGTCACGCCCGGCAGCGCACCATCGGCGAACACCGCAGCGCTGAAGGCCTTGAATGCCTCCAGCGGTTCGGGCGCGAGTTCATGCCGCTTGCGCGCGAGCGCGGGAGAGGATGGCGGATACAGGGTTTCGCTCATGCGGGCCTCGCAATGGATGCCGGTCGTGCGTCTTGCCTGAACCTGCGCAACGCATCCGGCGGCGCCTCCCACCATACGCCGCCGCGGCATTGCGCGTCTTGACGCGCGTCAACCGTCGCCGCACGCGGCGGGATCCGTGGCGCGTGCGGCGACCGGATGCGCGAGGCTCAGCTCTTCGATGCCCGCGCGGCCCAGGCATACGTCGCGATCACGATCGCCGCAAACACGATGCCGCCGAGGATCAACCCCGGCGTGGCGAAACCGTCGCCCACCAGCGCCAGCGGTTCCTTGGGATTGGAAAAACCGAGCTTGTCGGCGAATGCGACCAGCCCGGCCACGATGACCGCCAGCAGGCTCTCGCCCACGATCAGGCCCGAAGCCAGCAACACCCCCAGTTGCCTGGCGCCTTCCGGATTGCGGCCGCGTTCGGCGCGCGCATCGAACCACGCGCCCACGATCGCGCCCACCACCACCATCAGCGTGGTCGAGGTCGGCAGGTAGATGCCAAGGCCCACGGCCAGCGGCGGCAGGCGCGGGCCCTTCATGGTGCGCGCCATGATTTCATCGAGCACGATGATCGCCACGCCGATCAAGGCGCCGATGCCGATCAGGCTCCAGTCGATGTTGTGCTGGATGACGCCCTGCGCCAGCGCGGAAATCAGTCCGGCCTGCGGCGCCGGCAGCGCGTGCGCGGGGTCGGCGCCCGGCGCGCCGTTGAAACCGTAGGCCTGCTGCATCAGGTTCAGCACCGGCGGGATCACGATCGCGCCGGCGATCACGCCGATCACCAGCGCCCACTGTTGTTTCTCCGGCGTGGCATCGACCAGTTGTCCGGTTTTCAGATCCTGCAGGTTGTTGTTGGCGATCGATGCCACCGCGAACACGATCGCGGTGATGAACAACGCGAACGCCACCACGGCTTTTCCGGTGCCCGCCTCGGCCTGCACGCCCAGCACCAGCAGCAACGCCGCGATGATGACCACGAGGATGCCGATGCCCGACAGCGGGCTGTTGGACGAACCGATCAGGCCGGCCATGTATCCGCACACCGCCGACACCACGAAACTCAGGATCACCACGAACAGCACGCCGCCGATCGTCAGCAGCCACGCGTGCTCGCCCAGCCCGCTGGTGTGGCTGAAATTCCACAACAGGTACGCGATCGGAATCAGGCACAGCAGCGAAATCAGCCCGACCATGCCGATCGGCATGTCGTGCTCGGTGCGCGGCAGGTCGGCCAGCGTGCCGGCGCTGCGCGCGCGCGAGGCGCGCAACGCGCCGGCCAGGCCGGCAACCACCGGCTTCACCAGTTTGCCCAGCGTGTAGATCGCCGCCACGCCGATGGTGCCCGCGCCGACGAAGCGCACGTAATGGCTCCACGCGGCCTGCGCCACGTCCGCGGCCGCGCCGGGCGCCGGATGCAGCGCGGTGAAATGCGGCACCGCCCACCCCCAGCCGATCAGCGCGCCGACGCCCATCGCCACACCCACCCACAGGCCGACGAGGTGGCCGACGCCGAACAGCATGAAGGAAAGGCTGAAATCGAAACCGCTCGCTTCGCCGCCGCTCGAATCATTGATGCGGCCGATGTGGAAATACGAAACGACATCGCTCGCGAAGATCTTCGTCTGCACGATGACGTAGAAAATCGCCGAAGCGATCGAACCCATCAGCACCGCGCGCAATCCCGCGCCGCTGCCTTCCACCTGCCGCGGCGGCACATCGGCGTGCGCCGTGGTTTCCACCGGGATGTTGCCGAGCTTCTCGGCGCTGCCGCCGGCGCCGACCTTCAGCACTTCCGCGCAGGCCACGCCTTCGGGATACGGCAGGTCCGAATCGGTGACCAGCGCGCGCCGCAGCGGAATGGTGTACATCACGCCGAGGATGCCGCCGGTGACGCAGATGCCGAACGAGGTCCAGAACGGAAAACCCGTCCACCAGCCGATCATGATCAGGCCCGGCAGCACGAAGATGATCGACGACAGCGTGCCGGCGGCCGAGGCCACCGTCTGCACGATGTTGTTCTCCTGGATCGTCGCGTCGCGCACCGCCTTCAGCAGCGCCATCGAGATCACCGCGGCGGGAATCGAAGTCGAGAACGTCAACCCCGCTTTCAAACCCGCGTAGACGTTCGCGGCGGTGAACACCAGCGTGATCACGATGCCGATGACCAGGCCGCGGATGGTGAGTTCCTTGCGCGGTGCGGCGATGCTGTTCATGCGGTCCCCTTCCAGGCCTGCAGGCTGGCGCATAGTAGCCCATCGCGGCGCGCGCGCCGATCCCCGGCATGTCGCAAGGCGCTCACGGCCCCGGCGCGGACATCACTTCGCGCCGCGTGCCCCCGCGCCAAACTGACCTTCCCGCTCGTCGAGCACCTCGTCGAGGCTTTCCCGCGCCTGCTTGGCGAGCGAGCAATAGTGCCGACGCAAGCGGTCCAGGATTTCCTCGTCGAGATTCTCCAGCTCCAGCATCGCATTGTTCGCCGGCTCGATCGCGCGGATCAATTCGTCCAGCTTGCCCTGCACCGCCATCGAATCGCGGTTCTGGGTGTTCTGGATCAGGAACACCATCAGGAAGGTGATGATGGTGGTGCCCGTATTGATCACCAGTTGCCAGGTATCGCCGAAATGGAACACCGGGCCGCTGACGGCCCAGACGATCACGATCAACACCGCGAACAGGAACGTGAGCGGCCTGCCGGCGGCGCGCGCGGACCATTGCGCGAAACGGGTGAACAGGGATGCCTTCGGTTTCATGACATGGCCTTGTGTGGACGATGCCGGGAACGTCCCCCGGCGGGCGAGCGATCAGCCACGGTACGCCGTCGCGGATTGGCGGCAGGTGAATGGCCCGCTCGGTCGTTCTCGATTCGGGATCGGGCGGGTGTGCGCGAAGCACGCCGTCCTTCGATTTCGACCTGCAGGCCAAGGCCAGGACGAACGGATTGAAACCCAAGCCCTCCAACGGCCCGGAAACATTCCCTCGTCATTCCGGAATGGTCGCGGACGAAGTTCGCGGCAGAACCGGATCAAGCGCCGGCGCGGTCACCGAATGCAACCAGGGATGCCGCTCAGCGCGAGTAGTGATACCGGCAGGCGATGACCTGCAACTCGTTGCCGACGATGCGATAGACCAGGCGATGCGTATCGTCGATGCGGCGCGACCAGCAGCCGCTCAACTTTTCCCGCAACGGTTCCGGCTTGCCGATGCCGCGGAACGGATCGCGCTGGCATTCCCGAATCAGGGTGTTGATGCGATCCAGGGTCTTGCGGTCCTGCCCCTGCCAGTAGAGATACTGATCCCAGGCGAGCGGGTCGAATTTGACCGATCGCACGGGGTCATTTCCTCGCTGTGCGTTTTTTGCTCGGCGCCTTCTTGCTTCGGGTGCGGCTGCGATAGGCAGCGCGCTCTTCGTGCACGCCGGAAGCACCCGGTTCGATCAGTTCGTGATATTCGCCTTCGCCCGCGTCCAGCCGCGCAATCGCTTCCAGCAGCCGCTTCGCATTGGCCGGGCTGGAAAGCAGGTAGTTGGTTTCCTGCCAACTGTTCCATTCGGCCAGCGACATCACCACCACGTCGTCGGCGTCGCGGCGGTGGATGATGGTGACATCCGCGTCATCGACCACGCGGTCGAGCACGGCCTTCAGATTGTTGCGGGCATCGGAAAAGTTGACGGTGCGCATGGCGGCAGACTTGTGCAATATGTTGCACAAGTCTAGCGGATCGTGGTTTCCTGTCAAATGCGCAAAACAGAACGGATCGCACAGGGCGTGCGCGATCATGCAGCCGCGCATCCCGCCCTGCGACAGGCATCAACGTCTTGCGGCGCGCATGGCTTCGACGATGGCTTGCGTTTCGACGCTGACGCGGGTCACGCGCGCGAGCAGGTCGATCACCGTGTCCTTGTAATCGGCGAAGCGGTAGGTGTTGAAGCGCTCGCGGATGGTCGGATCCTTGGGTTTCTTTTCCTTGTACTGGTCGAGGATCCATTCCAGCGCGGAGCGGTTGCCCAGCTTGTAGTCCCACGCTTCCGGCGGCACGCCTGCGAGGGTGGTTTCCGAATCCAGCACGATGCGGCCGTTGTCCTTGTCGGCTTTCAACACGGCTTTCGATATTGAACCCCTCTC
>JAFEEJ010000132.1 GCA_018241145.1 Pseudomonadota bacterium
GGAATGCGATCACGTCGCGGATGGATTCGGTGCCGGCCATCAACGCGGCGATGCGGTCGATGCCGAAGGCGATGCCGCCGTGGGGCGGGGCGCCGAATTTCAGCGCATCGAGCAGGAAGCCGAACTTGACGCGCGCTTGCGCTTCGTCGATGCCGAGCAGTTCGAACACCGCGCCCTGCATCTCCGGGCGATGGATGCGGATGGAGCCGCCGCCGATCTCCGAACCGTTCAACACCATGTCGTAGCCGCGGCTGACCGCACGCGACGGATCGGCCTTCAACGCCTCGATATCGTCGATCTTCGGCGCGGTGAAGGGATGATGCAGGGCGACGTGGCGCGCGGCCTGCCCATCGTATTCGAACATCGGAAAATCGGTGACCCACAACGGCTTCCAGCCTTCCGCGACCAGCCCGCGGTCGCGCGCGACCTTCAACCGCAACGCGCCCATGAAGTCACTGACGGTTTTCCATTTGCCCGCGCCGAACAGCAGCGCGTCGCCATCCTGCGCACCCGTCTTCTGCAGGATCGCGGCGAGCGTCGCTTGATCGAGGAATTTGGCGACCGGCGAATTGACGCCTTCCAATCCTTTCGCGGCCTCGCTGACCTTCAGCCACGCCAGGCCTTTCGCGCCGTGCTTCGCCGCGTGCGCGGCGTAGTCATCGAGTTGCTTGCGCGACAGCTCCGCCCCGCCCGGAACGCGCAGCGCGGCCACGCGTCCGTCCGGATCGTTCGCCGGCTCGGCGAATACCTTGAATTCGACGTGCTTCACCGCATCGGCGATGTCGACCAGTTCCGATTCGATGCGCAGGTCCGGCTTGTCCGAACCGTAACGCGTCATCGCCTGCATCCACGTCATGCGCGGGAACGGATCGGGCAATTCCACGCCGACCACTTCCTTGAACACGTCGCGGATCAAGGCTTCCACGCAATCCTGCACGTCGCGCTCCTCGACGAACGCGAATTCCATGTCGAGCTGGGTGAATTCCGGCTGGCGGTCGGCGCGCAGGTCCTCGTCACGGAAGCAGCGCGCGATCTGGTAGTAGCGGTCGAAGCCCGCGATCATCAGGAGCTGCTTGAACAACTGCGGCGACTGCGGCAGCGCGTAGAACTGTCCCGCGTGCACGCGCGAGGGCACCAGGTAGTCGCGCGCGCCTTCGGGCGTGGCCTTGGTAAGGATGGGGGTTTCGATGTCCTGGAAACCGCGCGCGTCCAGCCAGCGACGCAGCGCCTGCACGAGCCGGATGCGCGTGCGCATCATCTTCTGCATTTCCGGACGACGCAGGTCGAGGTATCGGTATTTCAGCCGCATTTCCTCGTTGGGATGTTCGTGCAGCGCGAACGGCAGGTCGCGCGCGCGGTTCAGCAGCTCGATCGATTCCGCGATGATCTCGTAACGGCCGGTCGAGATCCTGTCGTTGACGTTGCTGCGTTCGCGCACCGTGCCGCTGACGCGCAGGCAATCCTCGTAGCCCACCTTGCTGGCGATCGCGAACACGTCCGTCTTGTCCGGATCGGCAACGACCTGCACGATGCCTTCGTGGTCGCGCAGGTCCACGAACACCACCCCGCCGTGGTCACGCCGCGCATCGGCCCAGCCGCACAGGCTGACACGCCGGCCGAGCTCGCGCCCGCCGATCAGGCCGCAGTAATGGGTACGCATCGGTCGATTGACTCCACGGGATCGCCCCGCCAGGGGGCAAAGCGGAAATGCTAAGCGGAGTCCGGTTTTTTTGCGAACATCCATGATCGCGGGAATCAAGATGCGGCCATCCGTGGCCGCATTTCTCGTCAGAAGCGCGCCGGATCCTTACCAGCGGCGATCCACCATGAACTGCGCTCCGCAGCCACGATCCACCCAGATGCCCGCGCGGTTCCAGCCCCAGGTCTGGCCTTCGATGCAGGCAGCATGCGAGGTCTGGCGCTGGATGTACACGCGTCCGTTGCGGCCGACGTCCACTTGGCAGAAACCATAATGGTGTTGCGAACTCCCGCAACCCACGACAAAACGCTGGTTCCAGTCCGGCGGCGGATACCAGCCGCCACCGCCGCGGGCGGCAGGCGCGAAACGCGCGCGGCAACCCTGGTTCACCCAGATGCCGCCGCGATCGAAGCCCCAGGTCTGGCCGCGCACGCAGGCGCTGCTGGACAACTGCTGCACGATGCGCGCGTCACGCCACGGCACGTTGCAACGCGCGAGGCGCCCGTTCTGGCTTTCGCACACGACGGTGTCGCGCGGGTTGTACTGGTCGCCGCCGTTATATCCCGGCGGCGGTGGACCGTATGGCTGCGCGCCGGCCGCCGCGGCGACGGCAAGCGCGAATGCTGCGATGACTCCCTCAAGCGTACGCATGGTCCTGCTCCCTTTCGGTCGAGGAAACGAAACTACGAATGCCCGGTCATCATCACCGGTCGAACGCGCAGCCAGTCTCCGGGCGCAGTTCTGAATGGCGGCTGGCACGCGGCGGCACGGCGCGACAAGGTTCAGCTGCCAGCCGTCTTGTTCGTTGCCTGCGCAGTCGCGGCAGGCTTGGAAGCGCCTTCGGACGCGGGCTTGGCCGTCGATTCCGCGGATTGGGCCGGCTTGTCGCCGACGGCTTCCTCTTTCTTCTTCGGCGGCTCGTCGCCTGCGAGATTGCGTTTCCTGTCGTTGCCGGATTTGAAATCGGTCTCGTACCAGCCGCTGCCGGCCAGCCGGAACGACGGCGCGGTGACCTGCCGCTTCACCGCGCGCGCGCTGCATTCCGGACATTCGACCGGATCGGGATCGGAGAGCTTCTGCAGGCGGTCGAACTCGTGTCCGCAGGCTTGGCAACGGAAGGCGTAGATAGGCACGGCATGGAACCCCGCGGCAATGATCGCAGATTCTGTCGAGCCGGATGCGAAAAAATCAAGCGGCATGGGTTCCCGCCGCAGGCGTGCCGGCCACGCCGCCACCGGCACCTCGCCCACCTACAATCCGCGCTGGCCACGAAGTTTTCCCGACATGACCCGAATCCGCTGGATGAAACTCGGCAGCAGCCTGATGGCTTGCGCCGCATGCGCCGGCATCGCGCACGCCGCCGGCACGAACGCGGCGAACGCATGCGCGTTGCCGCCGCAAGCCGCGGCTCCCGGCTATCGCGATCGCATCGAAGCGATCAATCGCGAGCTCGGCGTGCCCGACGGTTATGCGAACCGCCATCGCCTGTCCCCGGTGCCGGAAGCATCCTCGCTGGTAGTCGCCGGTCACGACGTCCGCGGACGGCCGGTGCGGCTCGAACCGCGCGCGGCGGCCGCCCTGCGGGGAATGATCGCGGCGGCGAAAACCCGTGGCGTGGAATTGCAACTCGTGTCCGGTTACCGCAGCGCCGATTACCAGGCGGGACTGTTGCGCGACAAATTGCGCCGGGGCATGACGCTCGATTCAGCGCTCGGCATCAACACGCCGCCCGGTTACAGCGAACACCAGAGCGGCTGCGCGGTGGACCTGACCACGCCGCACAGCGTGGCGGCGGATGCGGGCTTTGCGCGCACGCCGGCGTACGCGTGGCTCACGCGGCACGCCGGCGAATTCGGCTTCCATCTATCGTACCCATCCGGCAACCCGAACGGCATCGAGTTCGAACCGTGGCACTGGCGCTATGTCACGCCCGACCGAGCGGAGGTTCCGGGTGCAGCGCCGCCTCCTCATCCGGTGGGCGGCTAGCGATACGTCGCAGATGACGCAGAACGCTCACGCCGCGTCGGTGGAGTAGAGGTCGAGCAGTTCGGCTTCGGCGGTTTCCAGTTCCGCACGCAGTTCGCGGTGACGGGTAGTGAGCGCCGCGGGTTGCGCGGCGTCTTTCGCATGAAGCGCAGGATCGGCCAGTTGCGCTTCGATCGCATCCAGCCGCGCCTGCAGATCGGCGACGCGGCGCTCTGCGCGGACCACGCGCTGCGGATTGGCCTTGGCCGGCTTGCGCGGCGCCATGCCTGCGGGGCCCGCGAGTGCGCCCCTTCCGTCGCGGCCCGATGTGTCTTCCGCCGGACGCGAACGCAACCACGCCGCGTATTCGTCCAGGTCGCCGTCGAACTGCTGCACGCGGCCGGCGGCGACGCGCCAGAACGTATCGCAGACGAGGCCGATGAGGTGTCGATCGTGCGAGACCAGCACGATCGCGCCCGGAAAATCCGACAGGGCTTCGGCCAGCGCCTCGCGCATGTCCAGATCGAGGTGGTTGGTCGGTTCGTCCAGCAGCAGCACGTTCGGCTTGCGCCATGCGATCAGTGCCAGCGCGAGGCGTGCGCGCTCGCCGCCGGAAAACCCGTCCACGCTTTCGAACGCGCGGTCGCCGGGAAAATTCCAGCGGCCGAGGAAATTGCGGAACGATTGCGTGGATTCGTTCGGCGCCAGTTCGCGCAAATGATCGATGGGCGATTGCCCCGCCCGCAGCGATTCGACCGTGTGCTGGGCGAAATAGCCGATCGCCAGATCCGGATGCGCTTGACGCTCGCCCGCCAGCAGCGGCAATTCGCCGACCAGCGTTTTCACCAGCGTGGATTTGCCCGCACCATTGGGACCGAGCAGGCCGATTCGATCACCCGCTTCGAGGCCGAAGCCGACGTCGCGCAGGATGCGGATGTCTCCATAGCCCGCGTCCGCATGATTCAAGCGGATCAGCGCGTGCGGCAGTTTCGCGGGGGGCAGGAAATCGATGTGCAGCGCGCGCTCGGCGCGTACCGCTTCGGTGCCGGCGAGTTTCGCCAGCCTCTTCATCCGGGATTGCGCCTGGGTCGCCTTGCTGGCCTTGGCCTTGAAGCGCGCGATGAACGCCTGCAGGTGCGCGCGTTCGGCCTGTTCCTTCTGGTGCGCGATCTGCTGCTGGTGCAGGTGTTCGGCGCGCTGGTGTTCGAAGCGGGTGTAATCGCCCGCGTACAACCTGGCCCTGCCATCGTGCAGGTGCAGGACATGCGTGGACACGCCGTCCAGGAATTCGCGGTCGTGCGAAATCAGCAGCAGGGTGCCGGGATATTTCAACAGCCACTGCTCCAGCCACAGCACCGCATCAAGGTCGAGGTGGTTGGTCGGCTCGTCCAGCAGCAGCAAATCCGAAGGCCTCATCAGCGCGCGCGCGAGGTTCAGGCGCACGCGCCAGCCGCCGGAGAATTCCGAGACCGCGCGCGAATGCGTATCGGCCGGAAAGCCCAGACCGTGCAGCAGGCGTCCCGCGCGCGCCGGCGCGTCATAACCGTTGAGATCTTCGAGACGGTGATGCGCGGCGGCGACCGCCTCGTAGTCCTCGCGCGCCATGGCCTCGGCCTCGTCGCGCATCGCCGCGGCAACCTGCACGTCGCCGCCCAGCACGAAATCGAGCGCGCTGTCCGGCAGCGACGGTGTTTCCTGTGCGACGCTGGCGATGCGCAACCTGTCCGAAAATTCCAGGTCGCCGCGATCGGCTTCCAGTTCGCCCATCAAGGCGGCGAACAGCGAAGACTTGCCGCAACCGTTGCGGCCGACCACACCCACCCGCCAGCCAGCGTGCAGGCTGAGATCGACATCGGAAAGCAGCAGGCGCTGTCCGCGCCGCAGCGCAAAATCACGGAAGGAGATCATCGATGGATTTTAGCAGGCGCGTCCGCGCATCCCATCCGGAAAAGCCGGCGCCAGCGCTTGCGGAATGCCAACTTTCCGGTTGCCACGTCGACGTGGACGGTATCGCCCGCGCCGAATTTGCCGGAAAGGATTTTCTGCGCCAGCGGGTTTTCGAGTTGCGCACAAATGGCGTGCTCGGATCGCGCAAGCGCGTTTTCAGGCGTCAGGTCAGTCGTGCATGTCTGCGCAGACATGCCGAGATTTGCGGCACTCGCATCAAATCATGCTTCAACCGAGTGCGCCACTGCGCCGGGCTTTTATTTCTGCGTTCATCCATGAGCGCAAGAGTCAAGAAGCGACCATCCGTGGCCGCACTCTTCAACAAGATTTCCACTGCCTCAATCGCAGCGCGCGCCGGCGCCATCGTGCTTGCACTGCGGCGGCCAGCCGTTGACGTTCCAGAAGTCGATGAACTTCATTTGCTTGAGGAAAACCTGGAACGCGGGATCGCGACGGATGGCGGCGTATCCAGGCGCCCAGATGAGATTGCCTCCGGGTTGCTGGTCGCCGGACTCGAACGTGGCGAGGATGGCCGCGGCGTTGGGCTTGGGCTCGTACAGGCGAAGCCGGTCTGGACGCCTGCCCAGGACGGTCTCGCGTTCGCCGATCACGGCTTCCGCTTGCGGCCACGCGTCGGGATCGATCAAGGCTTCGGTGACGGCGGCGTAGGCCTTCATCAATCCACCGCGCTCCGGCATCTGCGCGGCGAAGCCGCGCGCCGCGATGAAATCCTTCCGCCAAACGGCATTGCGCCAGCGCGCCACGCTGGTGAGCATTGAGGGCTTGGCTTCCCTGCCGGGCAGCAGGTCGAGATATCTCTTCGCCTCGTCGTGACGGCCAAGCACTTCCAGTTGGGCACCCAGGTGGTACGCCACCCAGTAGCCGAGCGGATCGGATGCATAGCCGATTTCGAATTGGGTCAAGGCTTGCTCGCCGTAGCCCAGCCGCGACAGGAACATGCCATCGATGTTGTGCACGATTGGATCGGCGGGATTGAGGGCCTTGCCGATGTCGTATTCCCGCTTGACCGTGGCCCAATCCTTGTTGTGCGAGGCGACTTGGCCCAAGGTGAGATGCGCGTACAGGTCGTTGGGATCGATGGCGAGCGCCATGTGCGCCTCGCGCAGCGCGGCGTCTTCCTTGCCTTTGCCTTCGAAATCCGACGCCAGATTGAGCGCCAGCAGGCCGTGCACAGGCGCGAAGTCGGGAGCGCGCGCAGCCAGCGCATCCAGGTCACGCTCGGCCTGCGCATAGGCGGCGGCGTCGTTGCTGGTGAGAAAGACGTGGCGCAATTGCAGATATTCGCGGAACACCTGCGGATCGGGCGCGGGTGAACCCGCACGCGCAAGCACGATATGCAGGGCGAGCGCATGGGCAACGTCCTGCGCGATGTCCTGTTGCAGCGCGAACACGTCGGCCAATTTGCGATCGTAACCCTGCGCCCACACGGTGCGGCCCGAGGGCGTCTCGATCAGGCGCAGATCGATGCGCAACTGATCGCCGGATTCACGCAGGCTGCCTTCGAGCGCGTGCGTGGTGTGCAACTGCGCGGCCAGTTGCGACGGATCGAAATCGTCCTTCCGCGCGATCGTCGGCGAAATGCCTGAAATCAGGCGCAAGCCGTGGATGCTGGCCAATTGCGTCGTCAATTCCTCGCTCAGACCGGCGGCGAAGTCGGCTTCGTTCTTGTTGTCGCCAATCACCTGCAGCGGCAGTGCGACCAGCGTCGGTGACGCCGGTGGCGCGGGAGATCGCGTGTGCAGGACGAAGACCGCCGCGAGCACCAATAAAATGCACACCGCGATCGCGATCGCGATCGGCACGCGGTTCCGGTGCGCGCGCGGCACGATCGCGTGGTCGGCTTCGACTGATTGTGGAACGGGTGCGGCAGTGACCGGCGCGTCGGCGCTGACCGCTGAGCGTGTGATCTCCCGCGACAGTGGCGTGGACCGCAGCAGCACCTCCGCTTCGAAGCGATAACCCACGCCATGCACGGTGTGGATGTATTGCCGCCGCGGCGAGTGACCGCCGAGCGCGTGCCGCAGCAGCGCGATCGCCCGGTGCAGGACATTCTGGGTGACGTGTCGATGGCCCCACACGGCATCGAGGATGTCGTCGTGGGTCAGGGTTCTGCCGGGATTGCTGGCCAGCAGCGCAAGCACGGCGAACGTCTTCGGTTCGAGCGCGACCACCTTCCCGACGACGACAAGGCGGTGGCCAGCGACGTCGATCTCGATGTCGTCGAAGACGATCGCGTCCGATTCATTCGTCAGCGCCACAGATCTGTCCCCTGAACTTGCGACCGCAGCTGCCTTGCCGGTGGATAGCGTAACCGAATGCCCCGCATGAAGATGAACGTGCAACCGGCGCCCAGCCAAGACCATTCCACAGACATTCCTCAGGTCTCCCCCACGCAACCCCAAGGGTTCCATCAAGCATGCCCGTCCCGGACTGGGCAGATTGAGGCTCCGGGAGCAACCGTTTGCCTCCCGATCACCCAGGAGGAGTCACGCCATGCTCGAAAACGCACGCAAAACGTCATTGGCCATGGGAATCGCCTTGCTCGCCCTGCCGGTTGCCTTGGCGCATGCCGATCCTCGGGACGATTGGGCGTTCCTGGCGCAGGTACGGCAGGCCACCGCCGCCTACCGGAACATCAACGTCGCCGCACAAGCGGGTTACGTTGCCCGCGACCCGTTCTGCGTGAGCGGGCCCGATCGCGGAGCGATGGGCGTGCACGTGGCCAATCCGACTCTGATCGGAGGCAATCAGCCTCAGGTGAGCGAGCCCCAGATAGTCATCTACGAACCGCAGGCGGACGGATCGATGGTTCTAGTGGGCGTGGAATACGTCGTGATGGCCGACGCCTGGGATGCCCAGTACCCAAACGGCCCCGGGCCCAGCGTGGGCGGCCAACTCATGCTCAAGTTCCCGGCGCCGAACCTGTTCGACATGCCGTCGATTTATGTATTGCACGCCTGGGCCTGGCGGAACAATCCTGACGGCAACTTCGCAATGTGGAATCGCAATGTGACCTGCCAAAAACAGCCGTTGCCGGCCTTGTCGTGATGGTTCTCCCCCGCAGGTAGGGGAAGAAGCTTCGTGAGGGCGGCATCGAACAGTGAGCGTGGTCAGCAAATCGTTACGCACGACGCCTGCGGTTCCGCTGAACGGCAAGGGGGAAGACCGGGCCCGTCGAACCACGATGGGTCCGGTCTTTGCTGCGAAACAAGGCGGGTTGGCACCCGCCCTACGTAAGATCCACGCAAGATCGAATATCGATCGAGAATCGTACCCCTCACCCCAGCGCTACGCACTCGGCCTGCGGCCGCCTCTCCGGGGTGGGTGGAGGGTAAATGCTCAACGCTTGTGGAACGCGAGCTTGCCGGCCGCCGCATCGACCTCGATGGTGTCGCCACCGACGAATTCGCCGGAAAGAATTTTCTGCGCCAGCGGGTTTTCGAGCTGTGCCTGGATCGCGCGTTTCAACGGGCGCGCGCCGTACACCGGGTCGAAGCCGACGTTGCCGAGCAACATCAGCGCGCCGTCGGAAATCTCCAGGTCGATCTGGCGCTCCTGCAGGCGCTTGGCGAGATGGTTGGTCTGCAGCCGCGCGATCTCTCGGATCTGCTGCTTGTCGAGCGGATGGAACACCACGATTTCATCGAGGCGGTTGATGAATTCGGGGCGGAAGTGCGCCTGCACCACGCCCATCACCGCGGCCTTCATCTGCGTGTAGGCCTCGGGTGAATCCTCGTCGATGCCGCTGGCGGCGATTTCCTGGATCTGGTGCGAACCGA
>JAFEEJ010000133.1 GCA_018241145.1 Pseudomonadota bacterium
TAGCGCTGGGCGCGGAGCGCCTTCGGACGGGGGTTCGATTCCCCCCGCCTCCACCATCACACGGAAGGGCTGCCTTGGCAGCCCTTTCCGTTTCATGCGGTGGTGCCGAAACGATCCCCGCAGCAAGTTCGGTCGCGGAGGCAGGATGCCGAAGTGTCCTTGAGCCCTGCAGCGGTGGATGGGTAAGCACCACGATGGCGTGAAAATCCCCGCCGCTTCCATCGAAAACCCGAAGCCGCTCGCATGTTCGCTTTCGTGCATTGGCGCGCTGGTGCTCGTGGTCGCGTATCGCGGCTACCGCGTCGGCGAACTGCCGGCCGGCAGCAACTTCTGGCGTGCGTTCCGGCCGAATCGCGAGGACAATTCGATCGCATTCCACTTTTTCCTCGCGTTGTACTTCTGCGGCGGCATCGCGTTGTGCGCGTGGGGGTTGCTGGCGACGATCGGCATGGCGCCGGCGCTGCGCTGGCGGTGAATCGCCAAAAGAATCGCCAAAAGAAAGGCCGGCGTTGTCGCCGGCCTTTCCTGATCCGCATCACGCGTGCAGGGATTCCCTCAAGTGCAGGCCTTGCCGTGATCGGCGTGATAGCCCTGCGCCTTGGCCTGCGATTCGCTCATGTACGAACCCGCCTTGGTGGTGCCGTACCACTTGGTGCCCTGGCAATGGTAGGTCTTGCTCGACGGATTGACCCACACCTGCCCCGCTCCACCGCCCGGCGCGGGCGTCGCCTGTGCCTGCATGCCGGAAGTCGCGTGCGAATGGGTTTGCGCCGTCTGCATGGGCGATTGCGGTTGTGCAGGCGCTGCCGCGGGCGCGGGCGCCATCGGCGTGGAAGCGGCCGTCGTGTCCTCGCCCGACCAGCTCTTCACGCCGCCATGGCCGCGGCACGCACCGCTGTGGGACTTGCCGCTCCAGCTCGTGCCGTCCTTGCACGTTGCGTTGGCCGCAGCGGTATTCGCGGCAGGTGCGGCTGGGGAAGCGGTCGATTTCGCAGTGCCCGATTTCGAAGCCGTCGCGGCAGCCGGAGCCGCCGCCATCGGCGCAGCGCCCCAGCCCTGCACGCCGCCGTGCCCGCGGCACGCACCGCTGTGCGACTTGCCGCTCCAGCTCGTGCCGTCCTTGCAGGTCGCGGTCGTGCTGCCGGTTTCCGCCGCGCTGCTGCTGCCCATCGAAGACGAAGAAGACGTGTCGCCGGTGCTCGCGGCGGATCCGCTTTTCTTCGAATGCGACTTGTGCGTGCTCGTCGAAGCCGCGTCGTTCGTTTGCGCCGGAGCCGCCGCCGCGCTGTCCGACCAACTCTGCACGCCGCCGTGTCCGCGGCACGCACCGCTGTGCGACTTGCCGGTCCAGCTCGTGCCGTCCTTGCAGGTCGCGGCGTCGCCGCTGCCGGACGATGCCGCGTGCACGACCGGCGCGCACAACAATGCGGCGGCCAGCCCGGCCGCCAACCACCCTTGGATTTTCATCGCTGTCTCCTGTCGAAGAGGAACGCCCGTCGCGCCCCCGGGCGGCTGCGACGCCACGATCATACCCGCGCCGCTGACGTGCGCCGGATGCGCCGCGCGCATGGTTGCGCGACGTTCAGGGCGGCGGTTCGGGATCCTGCTCGATCAGGTCGCGCAGCGATGCCTGCATGCGCGCGTGCACGCGCACCAGCCCGCTCCACAGGAACCATGCGGTCGCCGCGCCGAACACCAGCACCACGATCAGCACGCCGCGCGGCGGCAGGATCGCCGTGCCCAGCATGTTGACCAGCAGGGCCAGCCCCAGCAGCGCCGCCAGCGGCACCAGTTTCGCCAGCACACGACGCAACGCGTCGGTGCGTTCGCCGTGCACGCTTTCGCGGATGCCCAGTTCCGCCAGCAACATGCCCAGCGCATCGGCCTTGCGGTAGGTCGCGATCAGCATCGGCAGCGACAGGAACAACGCCAGCGCCCAGATCGCCGAGCGCCGCGCGCTTTCGCTCAAGGCGAACTGCGGCCAGTAGCGCGGGATCGCATTCTGCAGCCACGCGCCCGCGGCGAACACCGCGCACACCAGCAACACGTTGATGCCGATGTGCCAGAGGAACCGCCGCAGCATGCGCGCGATCGCCAGGTTCTCGCCGCTGGGGTGCAGTTGCGCGGTCCAGTCGCCATAACTTGTGGCGAGCGTGCGCAGCCAGCGCGGCGCGCGCGCGTGCAGGCCCTTTTCGATCGCCGCCGGCCGGCCGGTCAGCAAGGGCATCGCCGCCATGCAGAGGATCGACGTGCCGACGGCGAGCGGATACAGCGACGCATCCACCGCGCCGCCGGCGATGCCGAGGCTGGCGATCACGAACGAGAACTCGCCGATCTGCGCCATCGAAAGTCCCACGCGCAACGCGTTGCGGGCATTCGCGCCGCCGAACAGGAACACGCTGACGCCGCACGCAATCGTCTTGCCGAAGATCACCAGCAACGCGAGGCCAACCGCCGGAAGCGCGACGGCCCACAATGCCCCGGGATCGAGCAACAAGCCGATCGCGACGAAGAAGATCGCCGCGAACATGTCGCGCACCGGCTGCACCAGCCGCACGATGCGCGGCGCGCAATGCGCTTCGGCCGCCACCACGCCGGCAAGGAAGGCGCCGAGCGCGATGCTCAAGCCATCGATCTCCGCGAGCAGGCTGGAAGCGAAGCAGATGCCCAGCACCGCGACCAGCAACATGTCCTCGCGCCCGGACGCGGCGATCCAGTCCAGCAGCCGCGGCAGCAACAGCAGGCCCGCGATCAACGCCGCCACCACGAAGATCGCCATGCGCCCCAGCACCGACAGCGCCGCATCCGGCGCCACTTCGCCGCCGGCGGCCACCACGCTGAGCACGGTCAGCAACACCACCGTCAGCACTTCCTCGGAAATCAGCAGGCCCACCAGCATCGGCACGAACGGCTTCTTCTTCAAACCGCGATCGCCGAGATTGCGCAGCGCGATCATGGTCGAGGACAGGCACACCACCCCGCCGAGGAACAGCGCATCGCGCGAAGACCAACCGGCCAGCCGGCCGGCTTCGATCCCCAGCCACAGCATCAGCGCCACCTCCGCCAGCGCGGCGAGGAACACGCGCACACCCAGCGCGCGCAGCTTGCGCAGCGAAAAATCCAGGCCCAGCGTGAACATCAGCAGCAGCACGCCGAGATCCGCGATCTCGCGCATGGTGCGTTCGTCGGTCACCAGCTTCCACGGCGTGTGCGGCCCGATCAGCACCCCGGCCACGATGTAGCCCAGCAACACCGGCAGCCGCAGCCGGTGGAACAGGACGGTGATCACGCCGGCGCCCAGCATCACGAAGGCGAGGTCGCGGATGAAATCCAGATCGTGCATGGGAGAAGGAAGACGGAAGACGGACGCAGGGTAACAAACTTAGTCGTCATTCCGGCGCCGGTTCCCGGCTCATCGGGAAGCGAAACCCGGAATCCGCCTTCGATGTCCTCGGAACCTGTCTCAAAATGCCGTTCACCCTGAGCGCAGGCGCAAAGCGCCGGAGTCGAAGGGTCAGGAGATCGCATCAATGCGGGTGTTTCGACTTCGCGGAGCTTCGCTCGCGTAGCCTGCCCTGAGTTCGTCGAAGGGCTCAACGCGAACGAGGATACTTTCAAATTGAGGCAATACCGCCAACCGGAATCCCTTGACGCTATTTCCGGCCGCCAATATCCTTTCCGGTTCCAGCGTGGGGCCATAGCTCAGCTGGGAGAGCGCTACAATGGCATTGTAGAGGTCGCCGGTTCGATCCCGGCTGGCTCCACCACTCCCCGCTGTCCCCATCGTCTAGAGGCCTAGGACACCACCCTTTCACGGTGGCGACCGGGGTTCGAATCCCCGTGGGGACGCCACTTCGCGGTTGGTGGAGTGAGTGGTCGCGCTGCTTTTGGTACGCGCTGGAATGTTGCACAATTGCGTTTCGTCCGGATCGTTTTGATGACCACGGAGCGGTAGTTCAGCGGGTGGCACGGCGAGCGCTTGCGTGATGCCTCGAATGGCATCACGCGCGAGCCGGGACGAGGAGGCAAGGATGCCGACTGGAAAGCGCACCATGGACGGTTCATCGGGTTTTGCGAACAGTGTGGAGCGGTAGTTCAGCTGGTGGTTTCGCGAGCGCCGGCGAATGTCCACAAAGGACATTCGCGCGAGCGAAACCGGTGAGCCATGGATGGCGAACGGAAAGCGCACCATGGACGGTTCATTGGGTTTTGCGAACAGTGTGGAGCGGTAGTTCAGCTGGTTAGAATGCTGGCCTGTCACGCCGGAGGTCGCGGGTTCGAGTCCCGTCCGCTCCGCCA
>JAFEEJ010000134.1 GCA_018241145.1 Pseudomonadota bacterium
CGCCACTCGTAATCGTCGATCAGATGCGTTTCGTCGCTGGACAAACTCGTGGATACCGAATAACTGCCCGGACCGAAATTCATGGGAAAGGCAATCCGGAATTCCACCTGCTGGCCATCCGAAAGATCTTCCAGTGCCTGATTCGTGTGATGCGTATTGGTCCCGAACACCGGTTGACCCAGGCGATCCTTGATCATGTAGCCGAAAACAAGCCGGGGAATCGTGCCGCGCACGCGAGCCTGCACGTGGAGTTCCACCGGATCGCCGACGTTCACGAATTCCACGGGTTCTCCCGATGCGTCATACAGCGCGATCGATTCGAGCAAAACCTCGCCGGTACCCGAAATGGTCTGCGCCATGCCGGACTCGAGTTGGCGCACTTCCACCGAGGCGTTCTCCTTTTCCGCGATCAGCGCGTTGTAGTAGTCCATCACGGCACTCGGCGTGCCATCCATCAAAAGGCGCCCGTGTTCGAGCAGGATGGCGCGATCGCACAGCGACTGGATCGCGCCCGGATCGTGCGACACGAACAGCAGCGTGGTGCCCTGCTCACGGAATTGCCTGATCCGCGCCATGCTCTTGTGCGCGAAATAGACGTCGCCCACCGACAATGCTTCATCGATGATCAGGATCTCCGGCCGGACCGCGGTCACCACGCTGAAGGCCACGCGCATCTGCATGCCGCTCGAGTAGGTGCGCAGGGGCTGGTCGAAGTATTCGCCGATCTCGGCGAATTCCTCGACGGCCGGCATGATCGCGTCGATCTGCCCGGGGCTCATACCCATCAGTCCGGCCGTGTAGCGCGCGTTGTCGCGCCCCGTCAGGTCGGCATTGAAACCCATGCCCAGCTCCAGGATCGCCGCAATCCGGCCGATGACCCGCACGGAACCCTCGCTCGGCCGCAAGGTGCCGGTAATCAATTTCAGCAGGGTGCTTTTTCCGGCGCCGTTCTGGCCGATGATGCCGACACATTCCCCGGCATCCAGCCGGAAGTTGATGTGGCGCAGCACCCATGCTTCCTTGGCGGGCGTCTGCCTGCCGCCGAACCAGGACAGCATGCGCTGCCATTCCATGTCGTATTCCCGGAACGCCTTGCCCAGATCCCGGATGTTCAGGACTTCGCCGTTCACAACACGTCCACCATGTCCGGCGATGCCCTGCGGAACAGACCCATCGCCAGTCCGAGCATCACCAGGGAAGCGGCGAAGATCACCGCCAACGATTTGAAATGGGGCGGATTGCCCCACAACAACACCTGCTGGTAGGACGAGGTGATCGCATACATCGGGTTGAGCCGCAGCAGGAGGGCGAAACTTCCCGGCAGGATGTTGATCGCGTAGACGATGGGGGTGAGCCAGAACCACAACTGCATCACCACGGTCATGACCTGCGCGACGTCGCGCACGAACACGTTGAGTACGCCGAGGATCAACCCCAGCCCCAAGGCGAACACCAGGGTGATCACGATCAGCATCGGCAGCCACAACCACATCCAGTTCGGCATGTTGCCGACCAGGACGAAGATGCCGATGGTCGCGGCGAGCAGGAAGAGATTGTTCAGCAGGCACGAGCCGGACACGATCAGCGGCAGGCAGATGCGCGGGAACATCATCTTCTTCAGCAGGCTCGTGTTGTCCACGAAAATGGTGAGGCAGCGGGTGATCACCTCGGCGAACAGCGACCAGGCGGCGAGGCCCGCCAGGAGATAAATCACGTATGCGTACCGGTTGGTAGTGCCGGGCAACCTGCTGCCCAGCACCCGCGCAAGCACCAGCGCGTAGATCGCGGCCTGCGCCAGCGGCTGCAGGATCATCCATGTCGCACCCAACTTGCTGCGCGCGAAACGCGTACGCAGATCGTTGCGTATCGAGGTCAGGATGAAATGGCGGTATTGCCAGATCGCCAGCAACATCAACTTCATGCGGGGAAAGCTCCCAGGTGCTCACTGAAGACCGGTGGCTTGCGCCGGGAGCACGCTCGTGTCCCGCCCGACCGGGGCGGAATCCCCGGCATGCCATCCCAAGTTTGCGAGCGTGCGAATTGTCGCGGAGAGCCCACGATCCGGCAACTGCGACACTGCATCGACGTGCCGTGACGGAATCTCGTGACGAAACCTAGGGAAGCGCCCGATCGATACCCAAGTCGCGAACGAGGATCTGCAAGTCGCGCGGATCTTCGCCTTCAGGGATCACCGCGGATACGGACCCGGGCCGCTCGAAGCGCAGTTCGATTGCGGCGTCGCATCGCGTATCACCGGTCAAGGGCGCCGTAACCTGCATGAAGACATGCGCATCGCCGGCGCCTGCCTGCGCCCCGGCGGCGGCGTCGCGGCGAAAATGCCAGGTGGCAATCGATTTGCCGTTTGCCCACACCTGCGTGTCGAGCACCGGGCGGGACGCGGGCAAATAGGGATCCACCGTCATGCGCATGGTCGCGCCATGGCATTGCGCGGCGGGCAACTTGAATCCGAGCGTGGCCTGCGAACCCCAGGCCATGCTGCCCCAGCCCTGCGGCCACAACCAGCCGCTGCCACGTTGGTAATTCAACGCCTGTGGCCCGGCAAGCGTCGCCACGGCCGGCGCCGGCGGCAAATCGGCATACGGAGCCGTCGTCGTGTGGAACCGATCCGCGAGGTCCATCCTCGTTCCGGCCGGCGCCGCATCGACCTGATCCAGAAGCACCTGGCAATCGGGTGCGGCGATCGTCAGGCCGCGCAGCTGTCCGATCTTGGCGATATGCGCCACGGCGCCATGCGTGCCCAGCAAGTCGATGGTGAACAATTTGCCGGCACCTTCGTTTCGCGGCAGCAGGCCGATGGTCAGGACGCTGACGGCGCCGCGCGAAGCGAGCAACGCGGGTTGATCCTTGTCGTCGGCGATGATCAGCTTGGCATTTTCCTTGTCCATGAAGAAATCGAGCGTCTGCCCATCGCGGATCCCCGCGGATGGCACGCCGAGATACGTCATCGACAATTCGCGCCCGCCCAGATCGAAATCGCCGCCCGCGGTCCACCCCAGCAATTGGCCATCCCTGCACAATTCCAGCCGGCCGGCATGCGACCAGGAGGCCTTGCGCAACACCGATTCCGTCACCGCGTTGTCTTGCAGGATGCTCGCCTGCGCATCGGGAGCGCTGCGATCCGCGCCGGCGATGAAACTCGCATTGCTGCGAACACCCAGCAGGTTCAGGACCGTCGGCGCGATGTCCATGTGATACATGCGCACCGGCCGTACGCCCTGCCCGGCATTCAATACCAGCAGCGCGGGTTGGCGATGATAGTGTTCCGGATAAAGCGGTTCGGCATCGTTGCGCATGGCGAGATGGTCGCTCATGATCACCACCACCGTGCGATTCCAGTCCGGCTCCTTCGCCAACGCGTCGATGAAACGCCCCACCAGGAAATCGGTGCAATGCACCGCCTGCAACACACGGTTGGGATCTTGCGCATAAGCCGGGCATCCCGGCGATGGGCGCCCATGGGGTGGATGGGTATCGAGGGTCAGCAGGGAAAGATTGAAAGGCTTGCCCGTGGCTTCCAGCTTGCGATAACGCTGCAGGGCAAGCTCGAACAACGTGCTGTCGTACAGTCCCCACCCGGCCCGCGGCAATTTGCCGCCGGCTTCGCCTTCCAGTTCGTCCAGGCCCCAAGCCTGGTTGTAGCCGTGTATCGAGAAGAACAAGCCCTTGTTGGAAAAACTGATCGGCGCGCCGCCGAGAAAGATCTGCCGGTAGCCGGCACGACGAAGCACGTCGCCCAGGCAAACCAGCTTGGGTTCGAAAGTGCCCGCGTCGGTGGCATTGCCCGCCGCTTCGTCGATGCCGGCAAACGCGCTGGTGTAGAGCGGAATGCCGCATTGCGACGCGAACACGCCGGCCATCGTGTAGCCGGCGCCGCTGAAGGTCTGGAAGCCGGAAAAGTCGAGCCCCTGCGCACGCAGGCGATCCAGGTTCGGCGAAAGCCCCGGATAGACACGCCGATCCCAGAACTGCCGTTCGAGGGATTCCATGTAGATCAGGACCAGGTTCTTCCCCGGCGCGGCGATCAGGCGTTTGCGCGTGGTCGGGAAGAGGTCCAATTGGCGGGCCACCGCCCGGCCTTCCGGCGTATCGGCGAATTGCGCCGATCGCTCCGCATCCCTCACGTACACACCCAACCGCCGCAGGGGAGAATTCAACCCGAGCACCAGCAGCAGCAGTGCGGCGATCGTCACGATCCGGATGGCCACGCTGCGGCCTCTTCCGCCGCCTTGGCGATGCGCGAGGTGCCGCATCAGGAACGCGCACAGCGCCGCCATGATGACCAGCAAGACCATTCCGCCACCGATCATCGCGGGGAAGGCCATCAGGCCGGCGGTCAGGTTGACCGGATTCAAGTGCGCGAAAAAACGCGCATTGAAGGTGTCCGCCTGCAGGGAATAGGAAACCCCTTCGCCCAGCACCAGGAACAGCCAGAGCAGATATGCCAGCCACGCAATCGGCCACGACGCAAACCCGAGCATCCGCCAGCGCGCGATCAACGCCAACAGGCCGCACCAGCACAGCGTGAACGCGACATCCTGTTTCAGTATCTCGTGGGCGTA
>JAFEEJ010000135.1 GCA_018241145.1 Pseudomonadota bacterium
CGATCCAACCCCGACATCGGAGAAGTCCCGCCGCGAGTTGCTGGACGAGTTGTATTACCTGCGGGATGTCGCCGGCGAACGGGAGCAGCGGATCATCCGGCTGGAGGCGGAACTCTCCCGGTCCGGCGGTGAGCAGGGCCGGCGGATGGTCTCGTTGCTGGATGAACTCGAGCAGACGCAAGCCACGCTGAAGGCGATGCTTGCCAGCCGGTCGTGGCGATTGACCGCGCCGCTGCGCGCCCTGACGCGATGGTTCGGTGGACGGGAAGCCGGCCGGGCGATGGCGTCGTCGAGCGCGGCCGACGTCCCGGTGGCTTCGCGCAAGGCGATGATCGCATCCGCCGTGGATGCTACTGGAAGCACAGGCACTCGAGTCGAATCCGGCTCGTCACCCGTGCGCAAGCTTGATGATGCGCCGTGCCTGTACGTCGACGCATCCGAACTCGTCCTGCATCAAGGTCGCACGGGTATCCAGCGCGTCGTGCGGGAGATTTTGCGGGCGCTCCTGAAGGCTCCGCCCCCCGGATACCGCGTCGAGCCGGTGTATGCCGCGCCGGGCCAGCCTTACCGGGTGGCGCGAGCGATTGCTGACGGAAAGTTCGAATCCGGGGCCTCGTGCCAGTCGATCGAAGCACGATCCGGCGATATCTTTCTCGGACTGGACCATTCGATGGAAGCAGTGGTCGAGCGCGCGGCGGAATTCGAGGCGATGCGGAAAAGCGGCGTGCGCATCTATTTCGTATGCAATGATGTCCTTCCGCTGTCACGGCCGGACTGGTTCCCCCCGCAAGTACATGATCTGTTCAAGGCGTGGTTGACCACCATTGCCCGCACGGCGGACGGCATCGTCTGCATCTCGCGCACGACCGAGGCGGAATTGCGTTCGCGGCTGGAGGGTTTGATGGTGCGGCGCGAGCAGCCGCTCGCGCTGGGGCATTTCCCGCTGGGCGCAGACATCGAAAGTGGCGCGACCGGGAATTCCGTGCCGACGGAAGCGCAGCACGAAGCACTGGAACGCCTGCGGCGGATTCCTTCGTTCCTGATGGTGGGAACGCTGGAACCCCGCAAGGGACACGCGCAGGCGCTGCAAGCTTTCGAACTGCTGTGGCAACGCGGCGAATCGGTGGCATGGGTAGTGGTGGGATTGCCGGGCTGGATGACCGATATCACCGCGCGGCGTATCCGGCATCACGACGAATTCAACAAGCGCCTGTTCTGGTTCATGGATGCCGACGACGCGTTGCTGAAAATGCTTTATGGTGCCTGCACCGCACTGCTGGCGCCTTCGGAAGGCGAAGGTTTCGGCTTGCCGTTGATTGAAGCCGCGCGGTACGGATTGCCGATTCTTTGCCGCGATCTTCCCGTTTTTCGCGAAGTCGCGGATGGACATGCGGCGTATTTTTCCGGTCTCGACCCCGAATCGCTGGCGGACGCGATCCTGGATTGGCTGAAACAACATGCGGACGGGACTGCCCCGGGTTCAGACGGGATGCAATGGCTTGCGTGGGAAGATTCCGCGCGGCAGTTGCTGGAAGTCCTGCTGGGGGCGCGTTGGGACGAGCCATGGACCGCGTCGCGCAAGTTGCCGCCGGAATCGCCCGGCCGTTAAAATCAACCGTTTGTTCTTGCGTTGCTTGCGTGCCAGGACTTGCGCAGGCACATCATCCGGTCCGGAAGGAATCCGCAAATGAAAACAGCCCTGATCACCGGCATTTCCGGACAGGACGGCGCCTATCTGACCCAGTTTCTGCTCGAAAAGGGGTATCGGGTCTATGGCGCGTACCGGCGCACCAGCTCGGTGAACTTCTGGCGCATCGAGGAACTGGGCATCGCGCAGCATCCGAACCTGGTGCTGGCGGAATACGACCTTACCGACTCGGGTTCCAGCTTGCGGCTGTTGCAAACCTCCGAAGCCGACGAGGTGTACAACCTCGCTGCGCAGAGTTTCGTCGGTGTCTCGTTCGACCAGCCGATCACCACGGCCAAGATCACTGGGCTGGGTGCGATGAACCTGCTGGAGGCGATCCGGATCGTCCATCCACGCACGCGTTTCTACCAGGCCTCGACTTCCGAAATGTTCGGCAAGGTGCAAGCGGTGCCGCAGAACGAATCCACGCCGTTCTGGCCGCGCAGCCCCTATGGCGTGGCCAAGCTGTTCGCGCACTGGGCGACGGTCAACTACCGCGAATCGTTCGGGATCTTCGGCGCCAGCGGCATCCTGTTCAACCACGAATCCCCGCTGCGCGGGCGCGAATTCGTCACGCGCAAGATCACCGATGGCGTTGCCCGCATCAAGCTGGGCAAGCTCGACACCCTGGAACTCGGCAACCTGGATGCGAAACGCGACTGGGGGTACGCCAGGGA
This sequence comes from Pseudomonadota bacterium, assembly GCA_018241145.1. Classification (GTDB taxonomy): domain Bacteria; phylum Pseudomonadota; class Gammaproteobacteria; order Xanthomonadales; family Rhodanobacteraceae; genus 66-474. Next base: position 2,365 of record JAFEEJ010000135.1, read on the forward strand.
ATACGTCGAAGGCATGTGGCGGATGCTGCAGGTCGATGAACCCGGGACCTACGTGCTCGCGACCGGACGCACCGAGACCGTGCGCGATTTCGTGGAGATGGCATTCAAGGCAGTGGAAATCGACCTGGAATGGCGCGATGCCGGCATGCAGGAAACCGGCGTGTGCAGGCAGAGCGGCCGCACAGTGGTGCGCATCAATCCGCGCTATTACCGGCCCGCGGAAGTCGAGCTGCTGATCGGCGACCCGGCCAGGGCGCGCAGCGAACTCGGTTGGGAGGCGAAGACTTCCGTCGAGGATTTGTGCGCGATGATGGTGCAGGCGGATCTGAAGCGGGTGGAAAGTGGCATCTCGTTCTGAAGTCCGCCGGCCGCGCGCACTGGTGACCGGCTGCAACGGCTTCACCGGCCGCTACGTGACGGCGGAATTGCAGACGGCGGGTTATGAGGTGATCGGACTCGCGCACGATGCGGATGCGGCAGCGCCCGGAACGTTGAAGGCGAACCTGCTGGACCGCGACGCCGTGCGCCGCGCCGTGGCGGAAGCACGTGCCGAGGCGGTCGTGCACCTCGCGGCCATCGCCTTCGTCGCGCATGGCGCGGTGGACGAGATCTACAACGTCAACGTCGTCGGCACGCGCAACCTGCTCGCTGCGCTGGCCGAGGCGGAAGCGAAGCCGCGCATCGTGGTGCTGGCCGGCAGCGCCAACATCTACGGAAATGCCGAAGTCGAACCGATCACCGAGGACACGACCCCCGCACCCGCGAACGACTACGCCGTCAGCAAGCTCGCGATGGAATACATGGCGCGGCTGTGGATGGACCGCCTGCCCATCGTGATCGCGCGGCCGTTCAACTACACGGGTGTCGGGCAAGCGGAAAGTTTCCTGATCCCGAAGATCGTCGCGCACTTCCGGTGCGCGGCGAAGACGATCGAACTCGGCAACATCGACGTCTCGCGCGACTTTTCCGACGTGCGCGACGTGGCGCGCGTCTATGCCGCGATTGTCGACACGGCGCCGGCTGGACAGACGCTCAACATCTGTTCCGGGACGGGGCATTCGCTCAAGGAGGTCCTGGACCTGATGGCGGACATCGCCGGTTATCGCATCCAGACGAGGGTAAACCCGGCATTGGTTCGCACCGGCGAGGTGGCGCGTTTGGTGGGATAGAACCGACGGCTGCAGGATGCCCTGGGTATGTCGCCCGCACTTGCGCTGCGACAGACGCTCCAATGGATGTACGCAGCTTAGCGACGCCCTGTTTCTACGGAGCCGGCTACGCGAATCAAGCATCTGGAACGGCTTGATTTGCGTGCGGTAAGCTCCTGTCCAGCGCGGGAACAGTGTTTTCCTGGGCGAAGCAGTTCAGGCTCTGCCGTACACGTCTTCCAGCCTGACGATGTCGTCTTCGCCGAGATAGTTGCCATATTGCACTTCGATCAGCTCCAGCGGCGTCTTGCCGACGTTGCGCAGGCGGTGCACGCTGCCTTGCGGCAGGAAAGTGCTCTCGTTTTCATTCAGCGGGAACACTTCGTCGTTGCGTGTTACCTCGGCATTGCCGGAAACCACCACCCAGTGTTCGGCGCGGTGATGGTGTTTTTGCAGGCTGAGCGCCGCGCCGGGTTTGACGACGATGCGCTTGACCTGGAATCGCTCGCCCATGTCCAGTGAGTCGTAGCTGCCCCAGGGCCGGTCGACCTTGCGATGGAACAGGTGCTCCTGCCGTCCCTTCGATCCCAGATCGTCGACCAGCAGCTTGACATCCTGGACGCGATCACGATGCGCGACCAGCACCGCATCAGGAGTATCGACGACCACCACATTCTCCAGACCGAGCGCGGCGAGCAGACGCCGGGGCGCAGCCCGCATGAAGCAGTTGCGGCTGTCGATCGCGATCACGTCGCCTTCGAGCCGATTGCCGCCGGCGTCACGTTCCGAAACTCCCCACAATGCGGTCCATGAGCCGATGTCGCTCCACGCGCAACTCACCGGCACCACCGCGGCCCGCCGGGTTTTCTCCATCACCGCGTAATCGATGGAATTCCCGGGCGAAGCGGCGAAGGCTTCCTTGTCGGCGCGCACGAAATCCGGGTCCACCTTCGCCCTCTGCATGGCTGTCCTGCTTGCCTCGTGCATCCCGGAGGAATGTTGTTGCAGCTCTTCGAGGTATCGGGAGGCCTTGAACAGGAACATGCCGGAGTTCCATTCGTAATCGCCCGCTTCCAGGTATTTTTGCGCGGTGGCCGCGTCAGGCTTTTCGACGAAGCGCTGGACGCGGAAACCCGCATCGCCGACAGCCTCCGCGCGGCGGATATACCCGAAACCGGTTTCCGCGCGTTCCGGACGGACGCCGAAGGTCACCAGCCAATCCTGTTCGGCAAGCCCTTGCGCTTTCCGCACGGCTTCGGAAAAGCTGGCGGGATCGCCTATCAGGTGATCGGCCGGCAGCACCAGCAGCATCGCGTCCGCGTGGCTTTCCAGCGCATGCCACGCGGCCAGTGCGATGGCGGGGGCCGTGTTGCGGGGAACGGGTTCGACCAGGATGGATGCATCGTGAACCCCCAGTTCGAGCAATTGTTCGGCCACGAAGAAGCGATGCTCTTCGCTGCAGACCACGAGTGGTGTCAGGCATCCTTCCAGCCCACGCGCGCGCGCTACGGTCTGCTGGAACAGCGTCGACTCGCCGGCGAGCGCGAGGAACTGCTTGGGCAGGTTCTTGCGGGAGAGGGGCCAAAGCCGGGTGCCGCTGCCGCCGCTGAGGATCACCGGAAAGATCATGGAAAGTCCTTTATGGTTGCTTTTTCAATCCAGCACTTGGCGGCCGTGCTCGGGGCACTGGCAAAGAATGCCGTAGGCGCGTGCTGATCTGTTTTCAGGATGACTGGGGGTAGGCATCATGCCCAACCATTCGGTCTTTGGTGCAGCCTGGCGGGATATAATGCCCATAGGCGAGCTTTCAATCCAGCATTCGCATGAGTGCCAAAGCGGGGGCCCGCCCGCGCAAATCCCGGGCAAGGCATGTGCCGGCTGGCGACTGGCGACAGTCAGGTTTCAGACAACCGATCGGGCGACCAATCGGTGGAAGATCCAGCTGTTTTTCATCTCGAGCGAGGATCCGTCTTTGCAGCCCCCCTTGAATTCCGACGACATCATGGTGCAGGTTCGTAGGGAGTTCGCGCGCAGGTATGGGGCTCTGGCGCCTGCGACAGAAACCGCCGATGAGGTCGACTTGCCGTGCTGGCAACCCGCAGTACCGCGTCTTCCGGACAAGCCACAATATGTGCTGGGCGATTTCCTGCGGTTCGATGACGAGGATTTCATCGACGTAGTCTATCGAAAGCTGCTGAGGAGGCCTGCGGAGGACGCAGGGAGTCGGGAGTATCTCGAGGCCTTGCGCCAGGGGGCCATAAGCAAGGTCGAGATTCTGGGGATGATCCGGTTTTCCGGAGAGGGTCGAATGCATTCCGTTCATGTGGACGGATTGCTGCTGCCGTACAAATTGCATCGCTGGCGGCGCGTCCCCGTCATCGGCTGGTTCATTGGTATGGCCATGGCGATCTTGCGCTTGCCCCGGCTTGCATGGCACCTGCAGCATATTGAGGCATCCGCTGCGCGGGAATCCCACGAACTGGGTCGTTTGCTGGACCGTATGGGGACAGCCATTGAGGGGCGCCTCGGCAGCGCGGAGCTGTCCTCGATGGCAAGAATGGACACCATCGGAGCAACCATCGCCGAACTGCAGGAGCGAATGGCAGCGAACGAGGCTGCCCAGAAGCAATTCCTGACAGAGATTCAGCAACGACAGGTCGGGTTGATTGAACAAGTGGCCGCACATGGCATGGCGCTGACCGACCAGGGTGAACAAATTGCCGCACACGACACGGCGCTGGCCGATCTGGGTGAACGGGCGCGCAGGGACCAGCGAAGCCTGCGTGCCATGCTCGAACGTCTCACCGTGTTTCTGGACATTGCGCTGCAGCGC
>JAFEEJ010000136.1 GCA_018241145.1 Pseudomonadota bacterium
AAATCTGGTCGGATCACTACGACGATACGCTCGCCAACGTGTTCCATGTGCAGGACCGGATCTCGGCCGCGATCGCGCAGGCGCTGAAGGTAAAGTTCGCTGGCCTCGGTACCGCGCCCACGGTGAACCCGCAGGCACACGACCTGGTGCTCAAGGCGAACGCACTGATAAACAAGGCCGCGACAGCCGCGCCGATCGAGCAGGCCCGCGCGCTGTACGAGCAGGCCATCGCGCTCGATCCCGATTATGCCGATGCGCATACCGGTATGGCGGGTGTGTGGGCTGGGCTTGCCATGTTCTCGACGTTGCCGTTGAAAGACGTGCTGCCCAAGATTCGCAAGGAAGCCAATCAGGCGCTTGCGCTGGACCCGCGCAATGCGAATGCGCTGGTGGTGCTCGGCAATGCCGACGTGGCGGAAAACCATATCGCCGAAGCCAAGGCGGAATACCTGCGCGCGTTGAAGCTTGACCCGAGCGACGCCAACGCGCATTTGAATTATGGCACCGTATTGCCGCTCAAACAGGCGGTAGCGCAAGAACTTGAAGCCGTACAACTCGATCCTGACAACGCCACTGCGCAGAACAATCTCTCGGTGTATGCACTGGACTCGGGTGAGTACCAACAGGCGCTGGCGCCAGGCTTGTCCTTGATGCGTCTGGATCCGCACAGCGCCGACAGTGCCTTCGGATTGGCATTGACCTATGCACTGCTGCATCGCGACACGGAAGCGGTCAAAGCATTCGACCTTGCCCAGCCTGCGACGGAACTCGCCAAATCACTGGTCGCCGCTGGTCGGCTGGCCTATCAATCCTTGGTCGATCCCAAACTGCACGAGCAGGCCTTGGCCACGGTGGATGCATTGCGTCGGCGCACCGATCTCGATTCGTTCTCCATGTTCGACATAATGCAGATCGAGCTGGCGCTTGACGAAAACGAGGTCGCACTGGCGCAGTTGCCGAAGTTCTGCGCCAGTCTCGCTTCCGCCTGCATCGACCTCAGCGTAAATCCGCAGTATGTGCGGCTACGCGGCCAGCCGCGCTTCGAGGCGCTGGTGAAGCAGTACGACACCGCCTCCAAACCCGCGCCCGCCGCCACCACCTCGTCCGCTGGCACGGCACCGCCGTGAGCGGCAAACCTTTCCTCTTCACCGAACTGAAGCGCCGCAATGTCTTGCGCGCGGCGGTATTCCACGCCTACGCGAATTCCGGGGGCACATCGTTGCACGGCGACCCGCGCTTCGAGAAGTTGTCTAAACAATACATCACCATGACGCTGCGCCAGCGTCGCGCCATTCGAGCGCACGCATTGGCTGAGCACTACTGCGCGCTACACTCGCCTTCCCGCATCAAGAAAAGCCGCGCATGAAAGTGCCAGCCGCCGTCGTGCACCGGGCCGACCCGCCGTTGACGATCGAAACGGTCGAGCTGGACGGGCCGCGCGAAAGTGGGGTGCGGATGGAACTGATAGCCACCGGGATCTGCCGCATGCCGATCGACCCGATGACCACGCGCAAGCGGAAGCCCGGGGACAGCGAACGTCGCTTCGAACTGATGCACAATGGCGAATCGATCCGTTCCGTGGTGGTGCACTGATGGAAACGATCTCCGAACAACGTTGCTTCGGCGGCATGCAGGGTTTCTACCGCCACGAATCGCGCGCCTGCGACGGGCCGATGGCGTTCGCGGTGTACGTGCCGCCGCAAGCCGCGCACGCGAAGCTGCCGGTGCTGTACTACCTCGCGGGCCTGACCTGCACCCCGGAAACCTTTCCGGTCAAGGCCGGCGCGCAACGCGTCGCCGCGCAACTGGGGCTGATCCTGGTCGCGCCCGACACCAGCCCGCGCGACACCGGCATCGAAGGCGCAATCGGCGACTGGGAATTCGGCGAAGGCGCGGGCTTCTACGTCGATGCGACGCGGGCGCCGTGGTCCTCACGGTTCCGGATGGAAACCTACGTCACGGAAGAGCTGCCGGCGCTGATCGCCGAAAACTTTCCCGCCGACGGCCAACGCCGCGGCATCATGGGCCATTCGATGGGTGGCCACGGCGCGCTGACGCTGGCGCTGCGACACCCGGGCCGTTATCGCTCGCTGTCGGCGCTGGCGCCGATCTGTTCGCCGACGCGCGTGCCGTGGGGTGAGCGCCGGATCTTCGCGATGTACTTCGGCGAGGATCGTACGGAATGGCGCAGCCACGACGCCTGCGAGCTGTTGCGCGACGGCGCGCGCTTCGATGGCGAAATCCTCGTCGACCAGGGCGGATCGGACCCATTCCTGCAGGAACAGTTGCGGCCCGAATTCCTGGAAACGGCCTGCAGCGAAACGGGCCAGCCATTGCGATTGCGCATGCAGGCAGGCTACGACCACAGCTACTGGTTCGTGCAGAGCTTCATCGAGGATCACCTGCGGCATCACATGCAGGCATTGCGCAATTGAACACGCGCCATGCTCAACGCACGGACAACGGTGCGGCAAACACGATTGCGCCCAGCACGAATGACGCAGTCAATACGTTCACCAGCGCCGTGTTGTAGCGCAGGAACACGAACTGCTCGATGGTGCGCCCGACCCAGAACAGCGACATGCCGGCCAGCAGCGCCCCGCCGAGTTTCGTATGCAGCAACTCGTCGGGCATGCAGAAACACAGCGCGGCCACGCCCAGAAAAACATGGATCAGCCGCAGGTTGAGGATCTGCACGATGGCGCGCGTGGCGATGCTGTTGCCGCGCAGATCGTCGCGCCAATGAAACATCTTCCAGAAACCTGCATGGAACGCCGCAAACGCCAGGCTGTGCGCTCCGGCGAGATACACCAGCCATGCTCCATTTGTCATTGCTCTACGCCACGTGCAGCGAGCGCGTCGAATCCTCGCCCCCATGCACGACCGCCGCGCGCAATTCCGCCGGATCGAAATCGTCCACGTTGATGAATTCCGCGGTGGCGCGGCGCAGGTGTTCCAGTTGCGCGCGTTCGGTCGCGCTGATCGCGCCGGCGGCTTCGGCCTGGCGCAACTGTTCGAAGTAGTCGTGCGACTGGATCGTTCCACCCTTCAGGGCCTTGAGGAACTTGCGTTCCACCGGTTCGGCCGCCACCACGTCCGCCAGCAACGCATGCATGCGGCCGACCGGGTTGTTGGGCGCGGGCGTGAGTTAGATGCCGCGCAACAGGGCGTCGCGTGCGGCGCTGGGCGCGGTGATCAATGCGGCGACGCGGCGGCCGAGGCGGTCGGAAGGCGGCACTTCGCGACGGCCGAACGGAAACACCAGCAATCGCAGCAGCCATGCCACCGGCCGCACCGGGAAGTTGCGGATCACGCCGTCGATCGCCATCTGGATGTTCCAGATGGATTGATGGAACGCCCATGCCAGCAGCGGGCGTTCGACTTCCGGCCGGCCCTCGTCCTCGTAGCGCTTCAGCATGGCCGACGCGATGTAGAGGTGCGAGAGCACGTCGCCGAGGCGCGCGGAAAGTTTTTCCTTGAACTTCAGCCGGCCACCCAGCACGCCCATCGCGATGTCCGACACCAGCGCCAGCGCGGCGGCGTAACGATCCAGCTTGCGGTAATAGCGCCGCGTGTAGGCGTCGCCCGGCACGCTGCCGAGCTTGCCGAATGCAAGGCCGAGCACGAAGCTGCGCGTCGCATTGGAAATGCCGAAGCCCAGGTGCGAGAACAACGCGGCATCGAATTCGCGCAGCCCCAGCGCGCCGTCCGGATTGCGCGCGGCTTCCATTTCCTTCAGCACCCACGGATGGCAGCGGATCGCGCCCTGCCCGAAGATCATCAGGCTGCGGGTCATGATGTTGGCGCCTTCCACCGTGATCGTGATCGGCGCGCCTTCCCAGTTGCGGCCCATGTAGTTGGAGGGGCCGAGCTGCACGGCCTTGCCGCCGTGCACGTCCATCGCGTCCTTCACCACGTCGCGGCCCAGTTCCGTGGCGTGGTATTTCGCGATCGCCGACGGCACCGCCGGCTTCTCGCCGCGATCCACCGCCGCGGCGGACGAACGCGACAACGCGGTGATCGCGTAGGCGTGCCCGCCGATCCGCGCGAGCGCTTCTTCCACGCCTTCGAAACGCGCGATCGCCAGTCCGAATTGCTTGCGGATGCGCGCGTAGGCGCCGGTGGCGGCGACCGCCATGCGCACGAAACCGGTGGCGTTGCTGGGGAGCGAAATGCCGCGCCCCACCGACAGGCATTCCACCAGCATCCGCCAGCCATGGCCGGCCATGTGCGGACCGCCGATCAGCGTGTCCATCGGCACGAACACGTCCTTGCCCGAAAGCGGGCCATTCTGGAACGGGATGTTCAGCGGCAAATGCCGGCGGCCGATCTGCAACCCGGCGGTGTCGCGCGGAATCAGCGCCAGCGTGATGCCGAGATCCTCCTTGTTGCCGAGCAGATGCTCCGGGTCGTACAAACGGAAGGCCAGTCCGATGATGGTGGCGATCGGCGCGAGCGTGATGTAACGCTTGTCGAAAGTGAGCCTGAGGCCGGTTGTTTCGACGCCGTCGACCTGCTGCCTGCAGACGACGCCGAAATCGGGAATGGAAGTCGCATCGGAACCGGCGTACGGGCCGGTCAGCGCGAAGCACGGGATCTCGCGGCCATCGGCCAGGCGCGGCAGGTAGAAATCCTTCTGCTCCTCGCTGCCGTAGCGCAGCAGCAATTCGGCGGGCCCCAGCGAATTCGGCACCGACACGGTGGAGGCGAGCGTGGTGGAGATGCTGGAGAGTTTCTGCAACACCGACGAGTGCGCCAACGCGGAGAACTCCAGTCCGCCGTAGCGCTTCGGGATGATCATGCCGAAAAACTTTTCGCGCTTGACGAATTCCCACACCTCCGGCGGCAGGTCCGCCAGCTCATGCGTGATCTGCCAGTCGTCCACCATGCGGCAAAGCTGTTCGCAGGGGCCGTCGAGGAACGCCTGTTCTTCCGCGCTCAATTGCGGCTTGGGTTGCGAGAGCAGCTTCGACCAGTCCGGCTTGCCGGCGAACAGCTCGCCTTCGAACCCGACCGTGCCCGCATCCAGCGCCACCTGTTCGGTTTCCGACAACTTCGGCAGCACGCGGCGGAACACCTTCAGCAGCGGTTGCGAGAGCAGCGCGCGGCGCAACGGGACCAGGTTCAACGGCAGCGCGAACAGCACGATGAACACGGCCAGCACGATCCAGCCCGCGCGCGCGGCGTGCAGTCCGTAGCCGGCGGCGAGGATCGCCACGGCAGTCAGCAGCGTCCACAGCCACAGGCGGCTGCGGAAATACGCGCAGGCTGCCGTGACGACCAATGCGGCGATCAGGATCAGGATGATGGACATGACACAGGCCTCGTGATGCCGCCGTCGGGCAGCGAGCGGATGAAATCCAGGATGGCGCCGGTGAACGCGTCGTTGGCGTCGCCGGCGAGCATGTGCGTGGCGTGCGGGATCGCCACATGGCGCGCGTGCGGCAGCAGCTGCATGAATTCGGCGATCGATTCGCGCGACACCACATCCGAGCGCCCGCCCGACACCAGCAGCACCGGAATGTCCACGTTGCGCGCCGCGGCCAGCAGGCGCGGCTGGTGACGCTCGCCTTCGTGCGCGATCGTGTCGAGCAGCGCGGGATCCCAGTGCCAGCGCAACCGGTCGTCGGCGCCGCGGCGCAACAGCGGTTCCAGTTCGTGCCGACGCTTGGCGCGGGTACGCTGCGGCAGGTATTCGGCGATCGCGGCGATCGCTGCTTCGTAATCGGCGAATCCGTCCGGGTGCGCGCGCATGAAACCGAGCATGCGCGCGACACCGGCCGATTCCCAGCGCGGCGTGATATCCACCAGCACCAATGCACGGAACGGCGGCGGCGAAACCTCGCCCGCAAGCGCCAGCCCGAGCAATCCGCCCATCGACGCCCCGATCAATACCGGCGGCTGATGCAGGGACCGCGTGACGCGCAGCAAATCGTCCACAAATTGTTGCAATTCATAACGGCCGTCGGCCGTGCGCGCGCTGTCGCCATGGCCGCGCAGGTCGAAACCGACGGTGCGGAATCCCTCGCGCGCGAAGATTCGGGCGCTGCCGGCCCACGCATGGCGGGTCTGGCCAAACCCGTGCACCAGCAGCAACGGCGCGGCTTGCGCGGGACCATGGCATTCGCGGGCCAGGAACACGGCTTCCGTTTCCGGCTGTGTGACCGGGGTCTCCAATGGATTCGAACGGGCGTTTACCATACGCATACGTACGGTGTATTTTAGCAGTTCGTCGCGACATTCGGTACCGGCGCGCTGGCATAAGGCTCGCATTGCGCATCGTGTGACCCCAAATGTCGACCATTGCCATGTCATTGCGTAACGAAAGGATCCGGCTGAGCGCCGCGGACTGGGAAGCCGGTGCGCTGGCGATGATCGCCGAGCAGGGCGTGAACGCGCTCGCGGTGGAAGCGCTGGCGCGACGCCTCGGCGTCACCAAGGGCAGCTTCTACTGGCATTTCCCGACCCGCGAAGCGCTGTTGAAGGCCACCCTGCAACGCTGGGAAGCCGGCGACGAACATGACCTCGATGCCCGCATCGCATCGATCACGGAACCGCGCGCGCGTCTGCGTGAACTGTTCCAGTGGGTCGCGCGCGAAGTGCAGCCGCACCGCGCCTACGCCGCACTGCTGCAGGCCATGGACCAGCCCGCCGTGATGGAGGTGATGGGCCGGGTATCGCAGCGGCGCATGGACTTCCTGGAACGCTCCTACCGCGAGGTGGGGATGGCGGAAGCCGAAGCGCTGCACCGCGCGCGGCTGGCCTACGCGGCCTACGTCGGATTCCTGCAATTGACCCTGATCCCGGATTTGCCGCGACTCTCGCACGAGCAATTCGAAGCCTACGTGGACCACGTGATCGCCACGCTGGTACCCGACTGAACCCTCCTTGCTGCACCACGCCTTGCAAAGGCGTGCGGCCAAGATTACCGTTTCGGCATCCCCCTTCCTGACGGCACGCCGTCGAAGATTCCATGCCGAGCAAACTGGATGCGCTGAACCGCTGGGTCGAGGATGTGGCACGACGCACGCGCCCCGATCGCGTGCACTGGTGCGACGGTTCCGAAGCCGAATCGAAGATGTTGACCCGGTCGATGCTGGAAAGCGGCGACCTGCTCGAGCTGAATCCACGCACCCATCCGGGATGCCACCTGCATCGCTCCGATCCGAAGGACGTCGCGCGCGTCGAAAAGGTCACGCTGATCTGCACGAAGGATGAAGCCGACGCCGGTCCCAACAACCACTGGATGGAACCTTCCGAGGCGCACGCAAAGATCGATGCGCTGTTCGACGGCTGCATGCAGGGACGCACGATGTACGTGATCCCCTATTGCATGGGCCCATTGGGCTCGCCGATTTCGCGATGCGGCGTGGAGATCACCGATTCGCCCTACGTGGTCGCCAACATGCGCATCATGACGCGCATGGGCACCGCGGCGCTGGAGCGCATCGAGCGCGAGGGACGCTTCGTCAAGGGCCAGCATTCGATCGGCACGCTCGATCCCGAGCGTCGCTTCATCATGCATTTTCCGGAAGAACTCTCGATCAAGTCCTACGGTTCGGGCTACGGCGGCAACGCGCTGCTGGGCAAGAAATGCCACGCGCTGCGCATCGCCAGTTTCCAGGCGCGTTCCGAAGGCTGGCTGGCCGAGCACATGCTGATCGTCGGCATCGAGAATCCGCGCGGGGAAATCACCTACATCGCCGCGGCATTCCCTTCCGCCTGCGGCAAGACCAACCTCGCGATGCTGATCCCGCCCGAAGGCTACCGCCGCGACGGCTGGAAGGTGTGGACGGTCGGCGACGACATCTGCTGGATGACGCCGGGCAAGGACGGACGGCTGTACGCGATCAATCCGGAAGCCGGTTATTTCGGCGTGGCACCCGGCACCTCGATGAAGACCAATCCGAACGCGGTGAAGATGCTCGATCACGATGCGATCTTCACCAATGTCGCGGTCACCGCCGACAACGATCCGTGGTGGGAAGGCCTGGACGATCGCACGCCGGTGAAGGACTGGCAGGGCCGCGACTATGACCCGAAGAACGGCCCGGCCGCGCATCCCAATTCGCGTTTCACCGTGCGCGCCACGCAGTGCCCGAGCTGGTCCCCGGAAGCCGAGAATCCCGAAGGCGTGCCGATCAGCGCGATCGTGTTCGGAGGACGGCGCGAGTCGCTGGTGCCGCTGGTGTTCGAAGCGCGCGACTGGACCCACGGCGTGCTGGTCGGCGCGGGCATGGCGTCCGAAACCACCGCCGCCGCGGCCGGCCAGGTCGGCGTGGTGCGGCGCGACCCGATGGCGATGAAGCCGTTCTGCGGCTACAACTACGGCGACTACTTCGCGCACTGGCTGTCGTTCGACCAGCCGAACGCGAAGTTGCCGAAGATCTTCCACGTCAACTGGTTCCGCAAGGGCGCGGACGGCAAGTTCCTGTGGCCCGGTTTCGGCGACAACCTGCGCGTGCTGGAATGGATGTTGAAGCGCATCAACGGCGAGACGGGCGCGACCGAAACGCCGATCGGCCTGCTGCCGGATGCGGACGGCCTCGACAGCGACGGCCTGCATCTGGCCGACGGTGCCCTGGACACGCTGCTCGATTTCGATGCCCGGAGTTGGCAGGCCGAGCTTGCCGCGATCGGCGAGTACCTCGACGGCTACGGCGACCGCTTGCCGGAGAAATTGCGCGCCGAGCAGCAACGGGTGACCGCGGCCCTGCAACAGGCGTCCGGCGAGTCCGCCGCGCCGGCCCGCAAGGCGGCGGCGTCCTGAGTTCCTTTCCCGGAGGGAAAGCCGACTTGCAGCGCGCCGTGGCAGTGGAGTAAACCTTACGACACGCCTTCGCATCCAATCTGCCAAGATGGATGCCGCCTGCCTTGCCCCCGGAATGCTGATGCAGCCTGCCCGCAACGCGCCCGCGCCGGCCATCGAATCCACGCGTCGCGAATCGGGCGACGATTCGCCGCTGGCGCGAGCCGCGGCGAATGGCGACGTCCGCGCCTTCGAGTCGCTGTATCGACAGCACGTCGGCCGCATCCATGGCGCGATCCTTCGCCTGACGGGCGGACGGCATGCGCGCGCGGAGGAACTGACCCAGGAAGCTTTCGTGCGCGCCTGGCAGAAATTGCCGGGTTTCCGTTTCGAAAGCGCGTTCGGCACGTGGCTGTACCGGCTCGCGGTCAACGTGGCGCTGATGGACCTGCGCGCGCAGAAGAACGATCCCGTCGAGCAAGGCGTGGAAGAAGACGCGCTGCCCGAGCCCGGCGCGCAGCCGTTCTGCCCGGCCGAGCGCGAAGAACTCGAACGCGCGGTGGCCGCGTTGTCGCCGCGCACGCGCGCGGTGCTGGTGCTGCACGATGTCGAAGGCTGGAAGCACGAGGAAATCGCCACCGAGCTGGACATGGCGGTCGGCACATCCAAGGCGCAATTGCATCGCGCGCGACGCCTGCTGCAGCGCGCGCTGGAACACGGAGCCGGACATGAACCTGCACTTTGAAGATCGTCGGAAGTTGCACGCGCTGGCGCGTCCGCTCGAGCCGGCGCGCGACCTGTGGCCGCAGATCGCCGCGCGCATCGACTCCGCATCACGCGCGTCGCATCGTGGCGTCCGCTGGCTGGCATGGGCCGCATCGCTGGCGTGCGTCGCGGTGCTGGCCGGCGCGATCGGCATCCGCATGATCCATGCCGGTCGCGCACCGGCAACGGCCGCGCCTCCCGATGCCTTCGTCGCAGCCAATGCTCCCGCGGCACGCTGGAACCCGGCCGACCCGCGCCTGCGCGGCGCCGCGGTCGAGCTGCGCGCGGCGCAGGGCGAACTGAAACAGGCGCTGGCGATCGCGCCGCACGCGGGCTATCTGCAGCAACTGCTGGAACACACCGAACGGCAACAATCGCGCCTGCAGCGGCTCGACCGCGACGCGGGCTGAAGGAACCTCATGAGCCCCGCACAACGCCCCGTTTCCGCACGCATGGTCCTCGCGGCGACCGCATGGCTCGGCATCGCGCTCGCGGCGCGCGCCGACACGCCGATCCGGCTGGTGCACGACGCGACGCCCGACGCGCAGGTGGTCATCCGCAACGTCAAGGGCGACGTGCGCGTCACCGGCTGGGACCAGAACCGCGTGCAGGTGGAAGGAACGCTCGGCAGCGGCGCCAGGCCGCTGCAAATCACCGGCACCCCGGGCGCGCTGGAAATCAAGGTGGACAGCGCCGGCGGTTCCGGCTGGTTCAACTTCGGCAGCAGCGACAACATGGGACCGACTTCGCTGGACGTCCACGTCCCGCACGCGGCGGCGCTGGAAGTGCACACGGTCAGCGCAACGGTGAACGTGGATGGCCTGGATGGCCGCAGCGTGCAGGTGAACACCGTCAGCGGCCGCACGCACCTGGGTGTGCGCGTCGGCGACGTGAAGGTGGACAGCGTCAGCGGCGATGTCGACATGGCCGGTTCCTCGCGCAGTTTCGATGCGCAGACCGTCTCCGGCGACATCCAGGCGCAGACATTGAGCGGCAGCGCGAACGCGCAAACCGTATCGGGCACGGTGCTGCTGCGCGGCGCGGCGATGGACAAGGTCAATCTCGGCACCGTGTCGGGGCGCATCCAGCTCGACGCCGCGGTCGCCCCCGACGCGGCATGGAAGATCGACACCATGAGCGGCGACGTGCGCCTGAACCTGCCCGCCGACGCCTCGGCGCGCATCAAGGCGGAAACCTTCTCCGGCGACCTGCACAGCGACTTCGGCAAGACCGTCGGCAGCGAACACGGCCCCGGCGAACACCTCGACACGCAGGCAGGCCGCGGCAATGGCGCGATCACCGTCAACAGCTTCAGCGGCGACGTGCGCATCCAGGGCGCCGCGCACTGATGCCGGCGGGCGCTATTCCGGGAAGCGCGCGAGCTCCGGGAAATGGGGCAGGTACGCGCGCCAGCGGCCCATCGACGTGGAATAGATCGGCTGCCGCGCCTGCCATACGCTGGCGGAATTGATCGGGACGTTCGCCTGCGGTTGCCGGTCGAAAGGCGCGCCGACGAACGCAGCGAGTTCCCGCAGCGCCTTGTCCGTATCCGTGACGAGCGTTTCGTAATCCAGCTCGTGGATCGGCAACGGCAGCGTCCTTCGCCAATGCGCCATCAGCGCATCGTGGCCCTCGGCGTAGCCTGCGATGTCGGAAAAGTCGTAGGCGAAACCGAGGTCAGGGTGCGCGAAATCCTGACTCCACAACGACAACGCCGTATCGCGGAGGCTGCGGCGGCAATGGACGATCCGCGCCTGCGGGAACATCGCGGCGACGATATCGAGATAGCGGAAATTCAGCGGATCCTGGTCGATGTACCAGCGCACCGGCGCGTCATCCTGCACCGCGTGGGCGCGATACAGTTCCGCCGCCTCCCGGATCGCACCGGGATTGCCGAGATGCCCGCCCCCGATGAGGGTATCGGCGATGAACCGCAAGGTGCGCAATTCACCGCGATCGCGTGCGGACGTGCATCCCGCAAGCCGCGTCGCCGTCAATGTCGTGCCGCTGCGCGGCAGGCCGACGACGAAAACCGGAATGAAATCCGGCGAAGCGGCAAGCCCGGAAGCCACTGCCCGCGCGGTACGGCGCGAATCGAGGAACGCCATCCAGTTCCCGCGCCGCCACGGCTGCACGCCATGCACCATGGCATTGGCTTTCCGCAGCACGTCCGCCGCGGATTGCCGGTCGCCGACATCATCGAAGGCCTTGGCCAGACCGAAGCCCGTCGCGGCGCGCGCGCG
>JAFEEJ010000137.1 GCA_018241145.1 Pseudomonadota bacterium
CAACATGCGCATCAACTTCGTGGTGGATTGAATGAGCATGGAAGCCGACGTCAGCGCGCAAGGAGAAGGCCGTATCAACATGCGCATCAACTTCGTGGTGGATTGAATGAGCATGGAAGCCGACGTCAGCGCGCAAGGAGAAGGCCGTATCAACATGCGCATCAACTTCGTGGTCGACTGAGAGCTGCCCGGTGAGTGCACGCGAGTGGAATATCGGTTGCCTGGAGGACGATCCGGAACAGGCGGCGCTGCTGCGATTGTGGCTGGAATCGGCCGGTTATCGCTGCGCGTTGTTCGGCAGTGCCGGCGAATTCCGCAAGCGGCTGGGCAGCGAGGCGGTGGATCTGCTGCTGCTGGACTGGAATCTGCCCGACGCCACCGGCCTTGAGGTGCTGGAGTGGATCCGGCATTCGCCCAACGCCGATCTCCCGGTGCTGTTCCTGACCGCGCGCGGCGAAGAAGCCGACATCGTGGAAGGCCTGCAGGCGGGCGCGGACGACTATGTCGTCAAACCCCCGCGGCAGGCCGAACTGCTGGCGCGCGTGCGCGCGGTGCTGCGGCGCCGCGGCGGCGAAAGCGACGCGCAGGCATCGCTGTCGTTGCCGCCCTACACGGTGGACGCGCCGCGCCGCCGCATCAGCGTCGGCGGCGAGGAAATCGAACTCACGCAGCGCGAATTCGAACTGGCCTGCTACCTGTTCCGCCGCCAGGGCCGCATCGTCAGCCGCGATGCCTTGCTGGAGAACATCTGGAACCTCGGTCCCGACATCAGCACCCGCACGGTGGATACACATGTCAGCCGCCTGCGCAAGAAGTTGCACCTGTCCGGCGAGCACGGCTGGCGGCTGAGCGCGATCTACCAGCACGGATATCGGCTGGAACCGGCGTGAGCGCATCGGGATGTTGAACCGGGAAATCCTCGACACCTTGCGGCGCTTGTTCGAAGCCGCGCAGCGCAGTGGCGACCCGGAACCGGCGGCGATGTGCGTGTCCACCGTCGGCGCGGACGGAAAGGTTTCCGCGCGCATGGTGTTGCTCAAGCAGGTGGACGAGCGCGGCCTGTGTTTCTTCACCGACTACCGCAGCGGGAAGGCGCAGGCGATCGCCGCGCACGCGCAGGTCGCATTGACGCTGCACTGGAAGCACCTGCAGCCCGCCGCACAGGTGCGGGTGGAAGGCCTTGCGGAAAAGCTGGATGCGGGCGAATCCGACGCGTATTTCGCCACCCGCGCGCGCGCCAGCCGGATCGGTGCGTGGGCCAGCGAGCAGTCGCGCACCTTGCCCGAACGCGCGTTGCTGGAACGCAAGGTCGCCGAACGCGAACGCGAATTCGAAGGCCGCGACGTGCCGCGGCCGCCGCACTGGGGCGGCTACCGCGTGGTGCCCGACACGGTCGAGTTCTGGTATGGCCACGCCCACCGGCTCAACGAGCGCGTGCGCTGGGAACTGCGCGACGGCGCGTGGGTGTCGCGCCTGTTGTATCCATGACCGCGAGCGCCATGAACCGCATCGCCAGCGTGCAATTCGAGGTACGCACGCAGGGCCGCGACTGGATCGCGCTGGACGATCGCCTTCGCGGCGCGGTCGCGCACAGCGGCGTGCGCGAAGGCTTCGCGCAGGTGTTCGCGCACCACACCAGTTGTTCGCTGCTGATCGGCGAGAACGCCGATCCGGAGGTGCGGCGCGACCTCGAGCGCTTCTTCGCGCGGCTGGTGCCCGACGGCGATCCGCTGTTCCGGCACGCTGCCGAAGGCCCGGACGACATGCCTGCGCATGTGCGTTCGATCCTTGCCGGCGTGAGCGTCGGCATCCCGGTGCGCGATGGCGCGCTCGCGCTGGGCACCTGGCAGGGCGTGTACCTGTGGGAACATCGCGCGCGTCCGCACACGCGCAGGATCAGCGTGACGATCCTCGGGCATTGATCGCATGCATGGGCCGCAACGCATCGTCTGCCTGACGGAAGAGCCTTGCGAGGTGTTGTACGCGCTCGGCGTGCAGGATCGCATCGTCGGCATTTCCGGCTTCACCGTGCGTCCGCCGCGGGCGCGGAAAGAGAAACCGAAGGTCTCGGCGTTCACCAGCGCGAAGATCGGCGAGATATTGAAGCTCGAACCCGATTTCGTGATCGGGTTTTCCGACATCCAGGCCGACATCGCGCGCGAACTGGTCGCGCGCGGCATCGAAGTGTGGATCAGCAACCACCGCAGCGTGGCCGGCATCCTCGACTACATCCGCAGGCTCGGCGCGCTGGTCGGCGCGTCGGACAAGGCGGACGAATACGCATCGCGGGCCGAACGGCATCTCGAAGACGTGCGCGCGAAAGCCGCACGGCTGCCGCGCCGCCCGCGCGTGTATTTCGAGGAGTGGGACGAACCGATGATTTCCGGCATCCGCTGGGTGGCGGAACTGATCCGCATCGCCGGCGGCGAGGACGTGTTTCCGGAACTCGCGCAACAGTCGCTGGCGAAGGATCGCATCCTTGCCGATGGCGGCGAGGTGATCCGCCGCGCGCCGGACATCATCCTCGGTTCATGGTGCGGCAAGAAATTCCGCCCCGAAAAAGTGGCGGCGCGGCCGGGCTGGGATGCGATCCCGGCGGTACGCGACGGCGAACTGCACGAGGTCAAGTCGCCGATCATCCTGCAGCCCGGACCGGCGGCGTTGTTCGACGGGCTGGATGCGATCCATCGCATCGTCGCGGCGTGGGCGGAGCGCCGCGGCTGACCTGCATTGACACTCGTCTGTGAGGGCCTCTTTGCGGGACAGGAAGGCGGCGGTCGGGAAAGTGTGCGTCGGAACGAAGCGTTGCGGCGAGTCCGAACCCTCACCCCCAACCCCTCTCCCGGAAGGAGAGGGGAGTCGAGTTTGCGCGGAGTGCTGCGTGGCAACGTTCACCACACCTGCACGCGGTCCTTCGCGTCGCGCCACATCGGCTGGCCGGGTTTCACGTCGAACGCCTGGTAGAAATCCGGAACGTTCGACATCGGCCCGTCCACGCGCCATTTCGGCGGTGCGTGCACGTCGCTGAGCAACTGGCGGCGCAGCAAGGCGTCCCGCTCTTCGAAGATCCAGCCCATCGCGTAGCCCAGGAAGTAACGTTGCAGCGGCGTGTAGCCCGCGATCTTCGCGCCCTTTTTGTATTCGTCGGTCTGCTTGAATGCATCCAGGCCGATCAGCACGCCGCCCAGGTCGGCCATGTTTTCGCCGAGGGTGGCGCGGCCGTTGATGTGCAGGCCGGGCAACGGCTCGTAGGCATCGAACTGCTTCACCAGCACGTCGGCGCGCTGGTTGAATTTCCGCGCATCGTCCTTCGTCCACCAGTCGGCGAGGTTCCCCTTGGCGTCGAACTGGCGGCCTTCGTCGTCGAAGCCGTGGGTGATCTCGTGGCCGATGGTCCCGGCGGCGGCGTAGCCATAGACCACGGCGTCGTCGACCTCGTCGTCCTTGTAGCCGGGAATGGCGAAGATCGCCGCCGGCAGCACGATCTCGTTGTTCGAAGGGTTGTAATAGGCGTTGTAGGTCTGCGGCGTCATCTCCCATTCGTTGCGATCGACCGGCTTGCCGAATTTCGAGACCTGGTCGTTGAACGCCCATCGCCGCGCGTTCATCTCGTTCTGCGCCCACGAGTCGCGGCCGACCTGCAGCGCCGAATAATCCTTCCACTTGTCCGGATAGCCGACCTTCTTGGTCACCGCGGCGAGTTTCTGCAGCGCCCTGGCCTTGGTGGCGGGACTCATCCAGTCCAGCTTCCGGATGCGTTCTGCGTAGGCGGTGCGGACCGCTTCCACCAGGTCGCTGTAACGCTGCTTGGTTTTTTCCGGGAAGTACTGTTGCACGAAGATGCGGCCGAGGATCATGCCGATCGCGCGATCTTCCGCGTCGAGCACGCGTTTCCAGCGTGGCCGCTGCTCCTTCTGGCCATTGAGCACGCGCCCGTAGAAATCGAAATGTTCGTCGTCGAACGTCTTGCCCAGCGTCGGCGCGTATTCATCGACCAGGTGCACGCGCAGGTAGTCGCGCAACACCGGCACCGGCGTCTGCGCGAGCAGCTTCTGCAGGCCGGCGAAGAACTCGGGCTGCCCGACGATGACGTAGGACGGATCGAGCTTCCACGCCTGCAACCGTGCGCCCCACGCGATGGCGGGCGTGTACTTGCGGGTGAGATCAGCGGGGGCCATCTTGTTGTAGTTCTTCTGCGGATCGCGCAGCGCGGCCAGCGGACGCGACACCTTGGCCAGCGCGGTTTCGAAAGCCATCACCTTGTCGGCGCGGGCGGCCGCCGTCGCATCGTCCTCACCCAGCAGCTTGAACATGTTTTGAAGGTGCACGACATACGCCGCGCGCGCCTTGGCCACGCCGGCCTCGGTGTTGAAGTAGTAGTCGCGCTCGGGAAGGCCGAGGCCACCCTGCCAGAGATCGACCGCCATCACGTCGCTCTGCTTCTCGTCCTGCCGCACGCCGAAGTCGAAGAAGACATCGACGCCCAGCGGTTGCAGCGCGAAGGCCGCGTCGAGCACGCCCGGCACATCCTTGATCGCGGCGATGCGGTCGAGTTCCGGTTGCAGCGGCTTCAGGCCCCGGCGCTCGGCCAGGTCGCTGTCCATCGCCGTGCTCCAGAAATCGCCGATCTTCTGTTCGTCGCTGCCCGGTGCGGCATTCTTTTTCGCCGCCGCATCCTCGTTGACCTTGCGCAGCTTGCCGTACAGGTCCTCCTGCACCAGCTTGCCGATGCCCCATGACGCTTCCGACGCGGGGATGGGATGGGCCTTGAGCCACGCGCCGTTCGCGTAGTCGAAGAAATCCTTGCCGGGGCTGACCGAGGCATCGACGTTCGCGGCCACCACGTCGGGCTTCGTCGCCGCAGCCGGCGCCGATGCGGCGTGCGCGGGGGCGGCGGAAGCCGCGGGCGCGGCGGTGTTCGATGCCGGTGGCGGCGCGTGGTTGCAACCAGCCAGAACGATGGCGACGACGGCCAGCAGGCAAACGGGCAGGCGGCGGGATTGCGCTTTCATGCACGGTACTCTTCGGGAGGTCGGCACATGCTAATGGATCGCCGTGCGGATCGGCCGGGATGTCCTGCCCGCGCGGTGCGTTTCAACCCGCACGTTTCAGTCCGGCATGTTTCAAACCGGCGTGCTTTGGTCCGGTACGCTTCAATCCGGCACGTTTCAATCCGGCACGTAGTCTTGCTGGAAAACGATGGTGTGCGATGCCCCGCCATCGGGCGTGACGGTCAACTCGAAACGGAACGTATCGCTGCCGTCGACCGGAAAGGTGCCGAGCCAGGAAATCCCGCCGCTGTCCTTCATTTCGCGGAACCGGATCCGCATCGACCGGCCGGAAAGATCGACCGCGTTGCCTTGCACGCTGCCGGCGACCGGTGATTCGCGGCCGCCGTCGTCGCGCAGGATCGTGACATTGACCAGGCCCTGGTGCGGCGAGCGCGGGACGCCGAGTTGGTCCGCGACAGCGCCCGACAGCAAGTCGGTGGAGAGCGCGCTGTAGTGGACGACGTAGTCGCCGAAGCGTTCTTCCTGACCGGCGGTCGCGAGGCGGGGCACGCCAATCGCCAGGACGAGGGTGAAGGCCAGCACGGCGGCGACGAGTGAGCGGGGCGACCTGCGCACGGTTTCTGTTTTCGAAGAATTCCGGGTCACGATGTCGCGTTCACGGGTTCGCGTTCACAGGATCGCGTTCACAGGATCAGGCGGTGGCCGAGATCCAGCAGCGGGCCCACGATCAGGATGCGCAGCAGCAGGATGGCCAGTATCGCCACCATCGGCGAAAGATCCAGATTGCCCGGCGTAGGGAGCACCCGGCGGAACGGTCGCAACACCGGCTCCACCAGGCGGCCGAGCAGCGGAATCAGCGGATGGCGCGCGTCCAGGCTCACGAAACTGAGCAACGCCCAGGCAAGGATCATCAGCAGGTACAACACCGCGAGGAAATCCAGCAGATCGGCCACGCCCAGCAGCAACAGGCCCGGCCACGACGGCCTCAGTTCCATCAGCAGGTACTGCAGCAGGTTCTTGATCACTTCCGCCAGCCACGCCAGCAGCAAGGCGGCGAGGTTGATGCGACGGAAATTCGGGATCACGCGTTTCAGCGGCGTCAGCACGGGATTGGTGCTGCGATACAGGAACTGGCAGATCGGATTGTGGAAATCCGCGCGCACTGCCTCGGCGAGCAGGCGCGCCACCAGCAGCAGCACGATCGCGCCGAAGGCGAACTGGATCAGCATGACGCCTGCGTTGGCAAAGTAGGAAGACATGGATGGATGAGCCGTCAGCGGTAAACAGTGAGCAGTGAGCGGAAGAGCAACAAGAGTCGGCGAGGATAGCAAAGCCTTGCGGCCAGATCGCCGCTACCGGCATGTATCGAATACCGGCGCTGACCGCTCACCGCTCACCACCCAGCGCCGCGGACAGTTCGCCGCCGCGACGCTCGGCGGCTGTCATGGCACGCATCACCAGTTCGCGCAGGCCGCCTTGCGCGAACGCCTGCAATGCGGCTTCGGTGGTGCCGTGCGGCGAGGTGACGCGCGTGCGCAGCTTCGCCGCGGGTTCGTCGCCCTCGGCGAGCATGCGACCCGCGCCGAGGCAGGTCTGCACCGCCAGCGCACGCGCGGTGTCGCGCGGAAGTCCCAGCGATACCGCGGCATCCTCCATCGCTTCGGTCAGCAGGAAGAAGTACGCCGGCCCGGAGCCGGACAGCGCGGTCACGACGTCCATCTGCGCCTCGTCCTCGATCCAGCGCACCAGCCCGGCCGCGCCGAGGATGCGTTCGGCCAGCGCGCGCTGCGTCGCGCCCACGCGCGCGTTCGCGCACAGGCCGCTTGCGCCCGCGCCGATCAGCGCCGGCGTGTTGGGCATGCAGCGCACGATGGCGAGATGCGCGCCCAGCCAGCGTTCGATCTGGTCGATGCGGATGCCGGCGGCGATCGAGATCAACAGCGGCCGCGCTTCGCGCAACGGTTCGGCCAGTTGCACGCAGACCTCGCGCATCATCTGCGGCTTCACCGCCAGCAGCACACATTCCGCGCCGGCGGCCGCATCGGCGTTGTCCGCGAACGCGCGCACGCCGAACTCGCGGGCCAGTTCGTCGCGCGCGTCCGCGCGCGGCTCGGCCACCGCGATCGTCGCGGTGTCGGCGCCGCGCTGGATCAGCGCGCCGATCAGGCTGCGCGCCATGTTGCCGCCGCCGATGAAGGCGATGTTGGGGTGGGCCGTCAGCGGTGAGCGGTCAGCGGTGGGGGTCATCGCAGCATGTGTGGTCGGGCGATCCCGCAAGGTTAGCCGCAACACGAGATGGATGCGCGGTCTTCCGCTCACTGCCCACCGCTCACGCTTCTCGAACAGCCCGCACGCGAGCGGCCGGGGTACGACCGCCCGCGCGCAGTGTCTTCGCTGCTTACTTGCCTGCCGTGTAGGTCAGATCCGCGTTGTAGCTGTCCACGTGGTCGGACGAGGTCTTGACCGCCTCCCCGAAGGACTTGCGCATGGCATCGGCCTCCGTCTGCCCATAAGCGTTCGTGACCATCTTCCAGAACGTCGGATCCGGATCGGCGCCGAAGTCTGCCCAGCTCTTGTTCGGAATCACGATGAGGTAATCGGGCGAGCCTTCGTCGCCGCCCTGCACCGCGAGCACCCGGTAATAGAACGGCCACTTGGCCTTGTCCG
>JAFEEJ010000138.1 GCA_018241145.1 Pseudomonadota bacterium
GGCGTGGACATCGTCGCGCAGCGGTTCGAATGGCCGGGCCAGTTCGAACGTCTATTGATCCTGGCGTTGGCGGTCGGATTCCTGGTCACGGTGGTGCTGGCGTGGTACCACGGCGAGCGCGGCGTGCAGCGCGTCACCGGCACCGAATTGCTGATCCTCGCACTGCTGCTGGCGATCGGCGGCGGCACGGTGTGGATGTTCGGGCGCGGCGGCGCGACGCCGTCGGTGCCGGCGCCCATGGCCGCGGGAGCCGCTGCCGACCCCACGGCCGTGCTCGATGCGGTCGTGGCAACGGCCCCGATTCCCGCCAAATCCATCGCCGTGCTGCCGTTCGTGAACATGAGCGGCGACGCGAAGAACGACTACTTCAGCGACGGCATCACCGAGGAAATCCTCGACGCGCTCGCGCAGGTCCCGAACCTGAAAGTGGCCGCGCGTACTTCCGCATTCGCATTCAAGGGCAAGGCCGAGGATTTGCGCAAGGTCGGCGAAGTGCTGGATGTCGCGACGGTGCTGGAAGGCAGTGTGCAGCGAGCCGGCGACGAGGTGCGCATCACCGCGCAGTTGATCGACACGCGCAGCGGCTATCACCTGTGGTCGGAAAAGTACGACCGCAAGCTCACCAGCATCTTCGCGGTCGAGGATGAGATTTCCAGGGCGATCGCGGACAAGTTGCAGGTGCAACTGGCTGGCGGAAACGGCCAGACGCTGGTCGCGCAAAAGACGATGGACCCGCGCGCGCATGATTTCTACCTGCGCGGCCTGACCCTGCTGGCGGTGCGCTCGGTCAGCGAAGCCGTCGGTGCATTCCAGCAGGCGGTGGCGATTGATCCGAATTACGCGCAGGCCTGGGCGTCGTTGGCCGAAGCACAGGCGCTGCTTCCGGCTTATGGGCCCGACGCGACACAAATCGCGTACGCGAATTCGCTGGAATCGGCACGGCGCGCGCTTGCGCTGGATCCGGATGTCGCGCTGGCCTACGTCGCGCAGGGCATGGTGTACAGCAACCAGATGCATTGGGCCGATGCGGATCGCGCCCTGGGGCGGGCGTTGGCATTGGCGCCCGGTGATGCCGAAGTGCTGAATCAATACGCGCAGTTCCTGGATGGGATCGGTCAGCTCGAACCGGCATTGGCTGCAATGGAGCGCGCGCTGCAACGCGACCCGCTGTCCGGAATAAGCGCTGCAATCCGCGTGCAACTCCGGTTGACCTTGCATCGCGATGGTCCGGACGCCGCTGCCGCGCAGATCAAGGCCATCCTCGCCGCGCATCCCGAGAGCCTGTTCGTGCATCGCTCCGCAACGTTGATCTATCTTGCATTGCACCGTTATCCGGAGGCGGAGACGCAAGCACGCATGGCCGCCACACTCAACCACACCGATCCGGATGCCATGGCGCTGCTGGTGCGCGGCATCGCCGATCCGGCCCGGCGCAGCGCCGCCGTGCAGGCACTGACCTCGCTGGACAATGTCGCTTTTCGCCGCGACCCGATCGTACGTGCCTATTTCCTGGTCGAGTTGGGCGAGCGCGACCAGGCCCTGGCGGCGCTCGAGGATTTTGCGGCGAACGGCGGCAGCACCATCCCGCAATTGTTGTGGAAGTCGGCTTTCGATCCGATCCGCAGCGACCCGCGCTTCAAGGCGGCGCTGAAGAAGATGGGGTTGCCGTACACGCCGCGGAACGTACCGAAGCAGGAGTCGCCGCAAGCAGCCAGTTGATCCGAATCGGAACTTTCGTCATCCGTGGAATGGGGGATCGAAATGCGTACCGGAAAAATGAAACGGGCGGTCGTTTCCGCAGCGATACTGTCCGGATTGCTGCTGATCGCCGGTGCCGACGCACAAGCGGAAGACACGAACGCGACTTCGAACGCGGAAATCACCGCCGCGGAAGCGTGGGCGTTTCCGCTGGATCCGCCGTCGGCTTCGCATGCACCGAAACACGATCCGCGCCAGCTCGTGCATGTTCCCGGCAGCGTGCGCGCTTATACATGGGCGCAGATCGATACCGACCATTTCGTCCCCGACTGGTTTCCGCAGGATCATCCGCCGGCGCCGCAGATCGTGATGGTGGGTCGCAAGCCGGGCTGGCCGTGGCCGTGCGCGGAGTGTCATCTGCCAAACGGGCAGGGCGACATCATCTCGCCGTCGCCGGCGGGGTTGCCGAAGGCGTACATCATCGAGCAGGTCATGGCATTCCGGCGTGGCGAGCGCGGCGCGAGCTTGCCGTCGACATCACAGGAAATGGCGAAGGAAGCGCGTGCCGTGACCGACCAGGATCTGCAGCTTGCCGCCGATTATTTTTCGAAGTTGCCGTACCGGTCGCGCACGCGCGTGGTCGAAACCGCGACGGTGCCGAAAACCCATTGGCAACATTACGTGCTGGTGCCGGACAAGGACGGCGCGCGCGAACCGATCGCCCATCGCATCGTCGAGACCCCCGCCGATTACGAGGATCACCAGCTGGGCGACGAGCATGTGGAGAATATCGCCTACGTCCCGCCCGGCAGCATTGCGCGCGGCGCACAGATCGCGGCAAAAGGCGAGGGTGCGGCGCAGGCGTGCGAATCCTGCCATGGCGCGAAACTGCAGGGCATCGGCGTGGTCCCGCCGCTGGCCGGACGTTCGCCGACCTACATCGTGCGTGAGCTGATTCTCTTCAGGACCGGCAAGCGCACCAATCCGCAAGCCGCGCCGATGGTGCAGGAAGCGTCTCGTCTCGCGGTCGACGACATGATCGCGGTCGCGGCGTACGCTGCGTCGCGCAAGCCATGAGCCCGAGCAAGCGATGACCGGATTCATCACCCGACTCAAGCAACGCAAGCTGGTGCAATGGGCGCTGGCCTACGTGGCATTCGCATTCGCGCTGCTGCAGGGCGTGGACATCGTCGCGCAGCGGTCCGACTGCCGAAAACCTGACGTATCGATTTTCCGCCCGCAGACATCGCACGCGCCGCCGCAAGCCTGCGCGCCACGCCCGGCCTGCTGCCGGCCCTGACCTACCAGCTGAGCGTCATCGAAACGAACATGGAAACGATCTCGGGTGTCCAGCAGCAGCTCGCAGACGTGATTGCCGCGGCCGGGAGACCATCGCCATGATCCTGCGCCGCATCACCGCGAACTTCCGCCGCCAGGACTGGACCGCAGTCGCCGTCGAGCTCATCGTGGTCGTCCTTGGCGTGTTCATCGGCCTGCAGGCGTCGAACTGGAACCAGGCCCGGGCCGACGCGCAGCTTGGCCGGGATTACGCGAAACGGCTGCGCCACGACCTCGACGCCGATCTCGCCGGCGTTCGCGCGGAAGGCGCCTATTACTCCGCCGTTCTGGAAAGCGTCCGCAAGACCGACGAGCTTTTGAGGGAACCCGGCTCCGATCCGCGCGAGCTCGTGGTCAACGCCTATCGTGCCTCGGAAGTTCTCTACAACCCGCCGGTGCGCGCGACGTGGGACCAGATCGTTTCCTCCGGGCATCTAGGCCTGCTGCCGACGAGGGCGGTCGAATCCGGTCTGTCGAAGTACTTTGCATTCGACACCGCGCTGGATACGTACAACACGGGTCGGGTTTCGGACTATCGCAAAACCGTGCGCGAAATCATCCCGCTGGGCATGCAGATCGCCATGCACACGACTTGCAGCGACGTGCGCGATGCACGCGGCAACATCACCGGTTTTGCCGAACATTGCGAATTCGAGGCCGACCCGGTCGCACTCAAGGCGGTTGCCGCCGCACTCCGCGGCGATCCGGAGGTCGCCGCGTCTCTGCGCTATCAGTACAGCTTTGTCGTCAATGCGACACTCAATCTCGGCAGAGTGAGAGACAACATCGAGGATGCGCTCGACGCGCTTGGCGCCGGGCCGCAATCCATCGCAAGGACGGCGCCTGGTTCGACACAGAGGTGATTCCATGTTGCGTCACGTGATCGCGCATCTGCGCCGTCAGGATTGGACGGCGGTTTTCATCGAGCTCGTCGTGGTCGTCGTCGGCGTGTTCATCGGCGTGCAGGCGTCGAACTGGAACGAGCAACGCGAGACGGACCAGAAGGCGGCGGTATTCACGGAGCGGCTCAAGGCCGACCTGCGCGGAGAGGACTGGAGCTACCAGTTCCTGATCGCCTACAACCGCGAAGTGCTGGCCAATGCGAATCGTGCAGTCGACGCACTGGACGGCACGGCGCCGCTGCCTGACGAGGCCTTGCTGGTCGCGGCCTATCGCGCCACCCAGTACCGGCAGCGCAACCGCCGCGGTTCCACCTATGACGAACTGATTTCGACCGGCGCCATTGGCCTGATTCACGACGCGAC
>JAFEEJ010000013.1 GCA_018241145.1 Pseudomonadota bacterium
CTGGCGATCGTCATCGCACTGCACTGGATGGCTTCGAAGGTCGGGTTTCCTCCCTCGGCAGCGATGCTGGTCGGCGGCGGCGCGCTCGCCTTCCTTCCGGGCATTCCGGAAATCTCGCTCGATCCGGAGCTGGCGCTGGTGCTGTTCCTGCCGCCGTTGCTGCTCGACGGTGCCTACTACACGGCCTTCGGCCGGTTCCGTCGTCATCTTCCGGGCATCCTGTCGCTGGCCGTGGGCGCGGTCCTGTTCACGACGCTGATGGTCGGCGTCGTGGTCCACTGGCTTGTTCCGACCCTTCCGTGGGCGGCCTGCTTCGCCCTTGGCGCCATCGTCTCGCCGCCGGATGCCGTCGCTGCGCGCGCCGTGCTCCAGCGGGTCACGTTGCCGCGGCGGCTGCAAGCCTTGCTGGAAGGGGAGAGCCTGCTCAATGACGCGACGGGTCTGGTCCTGTTCCGGTTCGCCGTCGCCGCGACGCTGAGCGGTATCTTCGACGCCGGATCCGCGGTCACCAGCTTCGTGCTGGTCGCGGTCGGAGGCGTCGTCGTGGGCGCCGCGATGGCGGCGACCTGGCTCGTCACGATGCGACGCCTCATGGATGACGACATGCTGGTCGACGCCTTCGCCACGCTGCTGTGCTGGGCCACCTATCTTGCGGGCGAGGCATTGCACGTGTCCGGGGTGATCGCCACGGTCACCGCAGGGATCGTCTTCGGCTGGTACCAGCATGTGATCCTGCCGGCGAAGATACGGATGCAGGGCAGCGCCTTCTGGCGCACCTTGTTGTTCGGCCTGGAAGCGCTGGTGTTCATCCTGATCGGCTTTTCCCTGCGCGGCGTGCTGGAGCGGGCAGGCGGAGTCCAAGCGGTCGCGACCACCATGGCCGTGCCGGTGCTCGGCGTCATTGCCGCCGTACTACTCGTGAGGTTCGTGTGGATCTTCGCCAGTGATGGCCTGCTGACCATGCTGCGGCGCGCGGGCCTTGCACGCGCCCGCCCGCTCGGCTGGCGGCAGGCGAGCGTCCTGGCCTGGGCGGGCATGCGGGGCGTGGTGACGCTGGCGGTGGCGCTGACCTTGCCGGCCACGATGCCCGGCCGCGACCTCATGCTGGTGGCGGCATTCGCGGTGATCCTTGTCACCGTGGTTCTGCAGGGATCGAGCCTCGGATGGCTCATCAGGCTTGCAAGGCCTGTCGACGAAGACCCTCCCGCGCAGATCGACACCGCCGGCGCGGAACTGGCGATCGCGCGCGCCATGCAGGAAGCGGTCGAGGCGCACGCGTATGCGCCGGATGGCGTCCTCGTCCATCCACGACTGCTCGAGGAATACCGGAAGCGGGCGCAAGCCACGCAGCGCTATGCCGGCGATGCCAAGGCGTTCATGCCGGATGTCCGCGCGCATTTCGACGTCGTGCTGGCCGCGGTGGCCGCCGGTCGTGCCGAACTGGTCCACCTGCATCGCCAAGGGCTGATCGAGGATGAAGTGCTGCATGACCTGGAACGCGACCTCGACATCGAGGAATTGCGTGCCCTGTATCAGCGAGGCGGATGAACGTCACCGCTGGTCCGGCATTCCGCCTGACGGGCTTCTATCGCAACCCGGGCCATGAGCCGCCCGTTGCGCTCAGCGCTGGACTTTCCTGAAAGCGACGTGGTCAGCGCAGGAATCGGTACAGCACCAGCTTGATGCGCCCCGCTCGATGACCTTGCCCCCGCGCAGCGCATGACTCAACGCCGACGGCGACACGCCCAGTTTCGCCGCGGTCTGGGTGAAGCTGCGCGCGCGCATGACGGCCGGGGAAGCCGAAAGGTCGTTGAGGCTTTCACGCGGCACTGATGAATTCTTCTCAAAAGCCCATGCAGACTTTACCAGCTTATCGCAGGCTGGCTGCGGCGATAAGTTGACCCTCTGCGCGCCCGGCAAGCGGCACGGGCAGGGCGCCACGTCCACCAGACAATCAGGAGCAAACGTCCTCATGGCCAATGACCAGCACATTGGGAACCACGCACAGGAGCCAACGTCGATGCAACGACGCGCCCTGCTCATCGGTGGAGCGACGCTCGCCCTCGCGCCGCTGCTTGCGCGCGCGGCGGGCCACCGTC
>JAFEEJ010000139.1 GCA_018241145.1 Pseudomonadota bacterium
GCACGAACGACGGCTACCTGCACGGCAGCTACTACAACCGCAATCCGCGTTGAGCTTCGCGCAACGGATTCCTCGATCGAGGCCCGGCCCTGCCGGGCCTCTTTGCGACAGGAACCGGCGCAGTCCCTGCGGTCGCGGACTGCACGATTTCCCACGGCGGCCACGCAGCAGATCCCGGCGATGAAACTTATGCCGACGCTGCAGCCGACCATCCGCTTCCACAGGATCGTCTGCGCTCTCCGTAGTGGGCATCCTGGCGCCGACGTGGGAGGGCAGGAAAAGGACGCCCGGGTAGTGTAAAAAGCAGTCGAACTTGTCGCGCTGACCGCAGTCCGGCGGCTCCGTACCGGCCGCTCAAACAGGTAGTCCATAGCAAAGAGAAGGAAACGTGCCATGTCCTTGCGTTTTGCAATTTGCCTCGCGACCCTTGCGCTGGCCGGGTGCGGAACAAGGTCGTTCGTCACGCCCACGCGCGATGGGGCGTTTCTGGTCAGCGGGTCGTCGGCGAATCTGGGCAGCGGCGCGGAGGAGAAAGCCCGCCTCGTGGAGGACGCCGATGAGTATTGCCAGCGACACGACGGCAAGTCTGCCGTCGTGGTTGCTTCCAGCGAAAACGACGCCAAGCCCGGCACGCTTGCCGCGCCCGGCAAGCTGGCCCGCGCAGTCGTGGAATTCCGCTGTCAGTAACGCGCGTTCGTCGTTGCGGGCTGGCCTCGATCGCCATGCGGCGACAGCGTGCCGCGCAGCGGGTAGCTTCCGGAAAACCGGGGCCGCGCGCCTCGATCAACCGCCGGCGGATGCCGCACCGCCATTCGCGCCCGTCGCACCGGGGACGCTCACATCGAACTCGACCTTCGCCAGTTGTTCGGGCGCGTAGCCGAGTTCGCGCAGGAACGGCAGCCAGCGCGGATCGGCGTGAAGCTTGTCGAGCAGCGGGTCGATCTGCGTGCCTTGGGACAAGGCCGGGTCGACGGACTGCACCGCCTTGTCCAGCCACGCAAACGCCAGGTCCGTCTCGCCGCGATAAGCGTATGTCTCGGCGATCAGGTACGGCGAATCCTTGGCGTGCTTCGCGATCAACGCCGCCAGCGCGGCATCGGATTGCGCCTTCTGCCCGAGTGCGTGGCAAGCCAGCGCCATGCCGAACAGGTGCAAAACTTCGGCTTTCTCCTGCTGCATTTGAGCCAGCGCCGGCCTGGCGTCGCCCTTGAGCAGCAGCGCCTCGCCAAGCACGAGGTGCGCGGCGCTGTAGTCCGGGTTCAAGCCCAGTCCCGTGCGAAACTTCGCGATGGCATCGTCGTAGCGGCCGGCCATGACGTAGTTGCCGCCCAGATTGAACAAGAGCACCGGATTGACCGGATCGCGCGCGACGATGTACTCGTTGAGCGCGATGGCCGACGACATGCGGCCGAGGTTGGACAGCAGGTTGGCGCTGTTGCCGAGCACCTCGAGATCGGCAGGGTCGAGCGCCACCGCGCGCCGCAAGAGCTGCGCCGCACCGGGCAGGTCGTTCTGGTTGATCGCGATGCCGCCGAGCAGCGCCAGTGCCGGCGCATAGTCCGGGTCGATCGCCAGCGCCTTCCCGGCCGCCTCGCGCGCCTGGCGCAGGCCCTGGCCGGCCGGCAGCACGCCGAAGATCGCCTCGTTGGCGAAGTTGCCGCCGATCCCGTACCACGCCGGAACGTAGCGCGGATCGATCGCGAGTACCTGGCGGTACAGCGCAGTGGACGACTTCCAGGCTTCGGCCGAACCGCCAAGCTGACGCGCCTGCAGATACAGCGCATACGCCCCCGGATCGGTCTGGCGCACCGTCGGCGGCGCGCCGAGCAGTTTGATCTTGAGGTTTTTCACCACGTCCGCGGCAATGCCGTCCTGGATGGCGAAGATGTCGGTCAGCTTGCGGTCGTAACTGTGCGACCAGATCTGGTAGCCATCGGAGGCGCGCACCAGTTGCGCGGTGATCCGCACTTCGTCGCCCACCTTGAACACCGAGCCTTCCAGCACGTTGGCCACGTGCAGCTTCGCGGCGATCTCGGAAATGCCCAGGCCCTTGCCGCGGAACGAGAACGACGAAGTCCGCGCGATCACCCGCAACGGCCGCACTTCGGTCAGCAGGTTCAGCAGATCCTCGGCGATGCCGTCGGCGAAATAGTCCTGCTGCCTGTCGCTGCTTTCATTGGTGAACGGCAGCACCGCGATGGAGTTGGGCGGCGCGGCGATCTCGGCTTGCTCGTTGACGCCGTGGTGCAGGACGAAGGTGTTGGTCAGCAGCAACACGATGGCCACCGCCATCACGCCGAAGATCCAGTAGTCGAGCTTGCGCCCGGTACGGCGGCCTATCGAATCGGCCGGGTCGATCTCGCTCTCGCGCTTCAGGCCCGATGGCGTGAACTCGTAGAACCAGGCGAAGGCAATCCAGAACGGAAAGCCGATGGCGGCGGCGACCAGGAACCAGCGCGTCGCCCAGTCGGGCAAGCCCAGCGCCGGACCGAGTTGCGCCAGCCCTTGCCCGAGCGCCCACACCGCACCGATGTACAGCACCGCCGCACGCAGCACGTTGCGGCGTTTCAATTCCTCGAACAGAGGGAAGTCGGCCACGCAAACCCCTCGAGGTGTTACGAAGCGGCCCATGCGGCATCGCGCGCCGCGCGATCTTAGCGGTCGCGGCCGGAAGGACGCAATGCAGCCTGGATCAGGCGCGCGCGGCCCCCTGTGGCTTTCGCCGGTTCCCCTCCGCCCCACCGCGATGAACCGCGGTTCTTCCTCATCCAGGCGCAGCGCGGTGAGCTGTCCGCCCCACACGCAGCCGGTGTCGATCGCGTAAACGCCCAGGCCCGCGAAGCGGCCGAGGGTGGACCAGTGGCCGCAGACGATGCGTGTGTCGCGCGGTTTGCCGCCGGGCACGGAAAACCACGGATACAGGCCCGCGCGCTGGGTGCCGGGCGCGCCTTTCGCGTCGAAGTCGATGCGGCCGCGCACGTCGCAGTAGCGCATGCGGGTGAGCACGTTGATCGCCGCGCGCAGGCGGTCGTGGCCGTGCAGTTTCGACGACCAGCGCGCGGGCCGGTTGCCGAACATCCGCGCCAGCAGCGCGCGATGTTGCGGTCCGCGCAGCGCGCGTTCCACCTCATTGCCGATGCGCAGCGCCTGCTTCGGCGCCCACGACGGCGCGATGCCGGCGTGCACCAGCGTGAAGTCCAGCGCCTCGTCGTGGTGGATCAGTTTTTGCGCGCGCAGCCAGTCGATCAACACGGGGCCGTCTTCGGCCTGCAGCACGCGCCGCAGGTCGGGATTGACGTGGCCCTGCGCTTCGGCGCTGCGCTGCGCCACCGCGAGCAGGGAAAGATCGTGGTTGCCCAGCACGACGATGCAACGTTCGCCGATGCCGTGCACCAGCCGCAGCACTTCCAGCGATTCGCCGCCGCGGTTGACCAGGTCGCCGCAGAACCACAGCGTGTCCGCGGCGGGATCGAACTTCAGGCGTTCCAGCAGTCGTTGCAGTTCCGGGTAACAACCCTGCACGTCGCCGATCGCGTAGGTGCTCATGGGCCGCTGGCCGCGAAGGGTCGCGTCGCGCGTGCGGAAGCGGGGAAACGGCGGCCGTCGGCGCCTTCGAGCCACCAACCTGCCGCCAGCTTCATGCACTGCCTCCTCAATGCAGGGTGCGCGGTACCGCCAGCACGAATTCCGGGATCGGCGTGGAAAATTCGGTGCCGTCCTCGGCGTGCAGCAGGTATTCGCCGCGCATCGTCCCCACGCTGGTGGAAAGAACCGCGCCCGAGGTGTACACGTAGCCTTCGCCGGGAAGCAGCCGCGGCTGTTCGCCGACCACGCCTTCGCCGCGCACTTCCTCGACCTTGCCATTGGCGTCGGTGATGATCCAGTGCCGCGTCAGCAGGCGCGCCGACATTTCGCCCACGTTGCGCAAGGTCACCGTGTAGGCGAACACGTAACGGTCCGCTTCCGGCTGCGACTGCTCGACCACGAAACGGGTGTCCACCGAAACCTCGATGGCATAGGGCGGTTGGTTGTTTTGCTGCGGCATGGGTCCGATTGTCGGCCACGTGCCGTCAACGGGCAAGCCCGCTGCGCGCCAGCGCCACGTATTGCCCCGGGGCGAGGGTTTCCGCGCGTGCGCGCGGATCGATGCCGGCGGCGCGGATGGCTTCGGCATCCAGCGTGCCGGAAAGCGCGTTCGCGAGCGTCTTGCGGCGTTGCCCGAACGCCGCGCGCACGATGCCTTCGATCGACGGCATCAACTCGGTCGGCGGCAACTGCGGGGGCGAAAGCGGAACCAGCCGCACCACCGCGGATTCGACTTGCGGCGGCGGCCGGAACGCACCGGCCGGCACGCGCAATAGCGGTTCGACCGTGCAGGCGAGTTGCAGCATCACCGAAAGCCGCCCGTAGGTCTTGCCGCCGGGCGCCGCCGCCATGCGATCCACCACTTCCTTCTGCAGCATGAAGTGCATGTCGGCGATCGCGCGCGCATGCGCGAGGCAATGGAACAGGATCGGCGAGGAAACGTAGTAGGGCAGGTTGCCGACCAGCCGCAGCTTGCCGCCACCGGCCAGCGCGGTGAGATCCGTTTCCAGCACGTCGGCATGGAGGATCGTCAGGTCGCCGTGCGCTTTGGATTTTTCGCGCAGCGGTTCGATCAATTCGGCATCCAGTTCGATCGCCGTCAGCGCGCCGGCCTTGTCCAGCAGCGGCAGCGTCAGCGCGCCTTCGCCGGGGCCGATTTCGACGAGGC
Source organism: Pseudomonadota bacterium (assembly GCA_018241145.1). Lineage (GTDB taxonomy): Bacteria > Pseudomonadota > Gammaproteobacteria > Xanthomonadales > Rhodanobacteraceae > 66-474. Next base: position 4,754 of record JAFEEJ010000139.1, read on the forward strand.
GCTCGCCGGGCCGCGGCGCGACCGCGGCGACGATGCGCTCGATGATCCCGCGTTCGTGCAGGAAATGCTGGCCGTAGTGTTTTTTCGCGCGTGGCATCCGGGCATCATACGATCGCGCGGGCGCGTCGATCGGTTCGCGTTGAAAGCGGCAACCGCTCCGCGCAGAATGACGCGGACCACGCACGAGGAATGTGGAATGCGAATCCACGCGTTGTGTGCTGTCGTCCTGGCCGTATCCGTCGTGGCGCTTGCCGCCGCCGCGCCGATCGCAGGCTTCCCGCCGGCGTTGCAGCCGGCCGACCTGGTGTTGCGCGACGCGAACCTCGCCACGCTCGATCCCTTGCAGCCGACGGCGCAGGCGCTGGCGATCCGCGACGGCAGGATCCTTGCCGTTGGCGGGGATGAATCGATCTCGCATTACATCGGCAAGCAGACCAAGGTGATGGACCTGCACGGCGCGTTCGTGACGCCCGGTTTCATCGAGGGCCACGGCCATCTGCTGGACACCGGCGAATCGCTGATGCAGATCAACGTCGGCAAGGCGGCGAACTGGGACGGCGTGGTCGCGATGGTGAAAGCCGCAGCCGCCAAGGCCAGGCCCGGCGAATGGATCGTCGGTTTCGGCTGGCTGGAAAGCAAATGGAACCGCGTGCCGCAGCCCAACCTTGGTGGCCTGCCACTACCTGCAACGTTGAACGCAGCGTCGCCGGAGAATCCGGTGTTGCTGACGACGGCCAGCTACCACGGGCTGTACGCCAACGCGCTGGCATTGCAACGCGCGGGCATCACCGACAGGACGCCCGATCCCGTCGGCGGCACCATCGTGCGCGATGCGCAGGGCCACGCCATCGGCATGCTGAAGGACACCGCGGCGGACCCGGTATATGCCGCGTACCAGAAATACCTGAAGGGGTTGCCGCCGGCCGAGCAGGCGGCGCGCCGCGAAAAGGCGCTGCAGCTGGCGGTGCAGAACGAGGTGAGCAAGGGCATCACCAGCTTCGTCGACCAGGGCGAGGATTTCGAAACCATCGACTGGCTGAAGCAGCAGGTTGCGAAGGGCGTTGCGGATGGAAGCTTCCCGCTCCGGTTGTACGTCTATGTCGGCGTCACGGACGTTGCAAGCCTCGACAAGAATCTTGCCAAGTACAAGACGATTGCCTACGCCGACAATCATTTCACCGTGCGCGGCGTGGGCGAGGACGTTTCCGACGGCGCGCTGGGCACGCGCAGCGCGTGGTTCCTGAAGCCCTACAGCGACGCGCCGGGCATCACCGGCAAGAACGTCACGCCGATGGCGGACCTCGCGCAGATCGCGCGCATTGCCGCGCGCGACGGCTTCCAGGTGGCCATCCACGCGATCGGCGACCGCGCGAACCGCGAAGTACTGGACCTGTACCAGAAGATTTTCGAGGAAGATCCGGCCGCGCACGCGCTGCGCTTTCGCATCGAGCACGCGCAGCACCTGAACCCCGCCGACGTTCCGCGTTTCGCCGAAATGGGCGTGATCGCGTCGATGCAGTCCATCCACGCCTGTTCCGACGCACCGATGGTGGTTCCGCGCATCGGCGAGCAGCGTGCGAAGGAGGGCGCGTACGTCTGGAAGAAGCTGATCGACAGTGGCGCGATCGTGCTGGACGGCACC
>JAFEEJ010000140.1 GCA_018241145.1 Pseudomonadota bacterium
GAAAACGCATCTTCGGTGATCCGCGTCACGAAGATGCGGATGGAATCGGCGTCACGCATCCGCTATCCGGAACACCCCCGCGGATCGAATCGAAGCGTGGAACGATCTTCGCGCGGAGCGTTCCCGCGCAATCGCACGCAACGCAATTTTCGACGAATCGGAAGCTGCGCTCAGTGCTCTTCGCTCTCGATCGATTCGGCGTAGGCATCCGGATCGAGCAATTCCTCCAGCTCGTCCTTCGCCTCGGCATCGGGTTTCACGACGAACAGCCAGCCGTCGCCGTAGGCGTCCTCGTTGATGGTTTCCGGCTTGTCGCCGAGCGCATCGTTCACCGCCACCACTTCGCCGCTCACCGGCGCGTACACGTCGGACGCGGCCTTGACCGATTCGACCACCGCGCAGGCGTTGCCGGCTTCGACGCGGTCGCCGACGTGCGGCAGCTCCACGTAGACCAGATCGCCGAGCAGCGACTGGGCATGGTCGGAAATGCCCACGCGCACCTGTTCGGCATCTTCGACGCGCGCCCACTCGTGCGACTTGCGGAACTTCAGGTCCCCGGGTATCTCGCTCATTGCTCGATCCTTGTTCCAGGTTCGACGGAAGGGCAATTCTAGCCGCATCGCGTGACATGCGAGCGTCCACTGCCCATGGTGCACCGCTACAAGGCTTCGGATGCCTTGCCGTCCCTCACGAAGGGATACTTCACCACGCGCAAGGGCAGCTCGCGCCCGCGGATGTCCACGCGCATTCCCTCGCGACTGCCCGCGGGGACGCGCGCGAAGGCGATCGACCTGGGCAGCGTCGGCGAAAAGATGCCCGACAGGATTTCGCCTTCGCCCTGGTCGGTCAGCACGCGCTGTCCATGGCGCAGCACGCCCTTGTCCTCCAGCACCACGCCGACGAGCTCGCGCGGCGCGCCATCGGCCTTCTGCTTCTCCAGCGCGGCGCGGCCGATGAAATCGCGGTTTGCATCCAGCGATACCGTCCAGGCCAGCCCCGCTTCCCAGGGCGTGGTGTCCTCGTCCATGTCCTGTCCGTACAGATTCATGCCCGCCTCCAGCCGCAGGGTGTCGCGCGCGCCCAGCCCCGCCGGCACGACGCCTGCCGCGGCCAGCGCATCCCACAAGGCAACCGCGTGCGCTTCGGGCACGATGATCTCGAAGCCGTCCTCGCCCGTGTACCCGGTGCGCGCCACGAACAATTCCATGCCGTCGGGCCCGCGTGCGTCGCCGGCCACGAACTTGCCGAGCTTGGCGATGCGCGCACGGTCGTCCGCGTGCAGCAGCGACAACACCTTCTCGCGCGCGTGCGGGCCCTGCACGGCGATCATCGCCAGATCCGCGCGCTCGGCGACCTGCACGCCGAACGTCTGCGCCTGCTTTTCGATCCAGGCCAGATCCTTGTCGCGAGTGGCGGCATTCACCACCACGCGAAACCATTCCTTTTCCGAATCCGCGCTGTCCTGCGCGGATTCGGCACGGCGAGTCCGGCGCATGTCCGGACTCGCCTTCGACTCAGCCTCCGCCATCGCTCCGGCTTCGCGTGCGAGCCATCCCTGGCCCGCGCTCGCCGAAAGGAAATACACGATCAGGTCGTCGATCACGCCACCGCGCTCGTTCAACATGCACGAATACAGCGCCTTGCCGGAAACCTTCAGCTTGTCCACGCTGTTGGCCAGCAGATGCCGCAGGAATTCGCGGGTGCGCGCACCGTGCAGGTCCACCACGGTCATGTGCGAGACGTCGAACATGCCCGCGCCGCGGCGTACCGCGTGGTGCTCCTCGAGCTGCGAGCCGTAGTGCAGCGGCATGTCCCAGCCGCCGAAATCCACCATCTTCGCGCCCGCGGCGCGGTGGGTGGCGTTCAACAGGGTCTGTTTGGTCATCGCGGCGCGGCCGATACGGGAAGCCGGGTATTATCGCCGCGGGCGTTGTGCGATCCAAGCTGCTAGATTTGAGTGCATGGCGAGACGCGATTCTCCTACCGGCCGCGCGGAGTGGGTGCAGGGTGCGGGCAACGAGGGCGTGCTGCGCTTCTCCGGCGACTGGACGCTGGCGCACTTCGCCGAACTGGAGGCGCAGCTGGATGCCTTGAAGCCGAGCCTGCCGGAAACGCCGGACGTGGATTTCAACGACGTCGCGCGCATCGACACGGCCGGGGCGGGCCTGATCGCGGTGGCGCTCGGGCCCAAGTGCCTGCAATGGCTCGCCGAACACGACCGCGACGTGCCGCGCGAATTGCGCGCGCTGCTGGATACCGTCAGCGAAGCGGTGGCCGACATCTACGCGCATCCGGCCAAGCCCAAGCCCGATTACGGGTTCGTGGACATGCTGGCGCGCGTCGGCGCGTCGGTCGAAAACGTCTGGAAACTGTCGCTGGGCCTGCTCGGCTTCATCGGCCTGACGCTGGAGACCTTCGCGCGGATGGTGTTCATCCCCCGGCGCTGGCGCGTGACCGCGCTGGTCTACCACATGGAAGAGACCGGCCTCAATGCGGTGCCGATCGTGGCGCTGCTCTCCTTCCTGATCGGCGCGGTGATCGCATTCCTCGGCGCCACCGCCCTGGCGGAGTACGGCGCCAAGATCTTCACCGTGGACCTGGTGTCGTATTCGATCCTGCGCGAACTGTCGGTGCTGATCACCGCCATCCTGGTCGCCGGCCGCACCGCCTCCGCGTTCACCGCGCAGATCGGCTCCATGAAGGTCAACGAGGAAATCGACGCGATGCGCACGATGGGCCTCGATCCGATGGAATTGCTGGTGCTGCCGCGGGTGATGGCGCTGGTCATGATGCTTCCGTTGCTGACCTTCCTCTCCATGATCGCGGGCCTGCTCGGCGGCATGGCGGTATGCGCGCTGTCGCTGGACATCAGCACCACCCAGTTCATCTCCACCTTCCTGGCCGATACCCAGATGCGGCATTTCTGGGTCGGCCTGTCGAAGGCCCCGATATTCGCCTTCCTGATCGCCACCATCGGCTGCCTCGAGGGCTTCAAGGTCGCAGGCTCCGCCGAGTCGGTCGGCCAACGCACCACCTCGTCCGTGGTGCAGTCGATCTTCCTGGTGATCCTGGTGGATGCGCTGGCAGCGATGTTCTTCATGGAGATGAGCTGGTGAACCCGGCGGCCAACGAACGTACTGGGCACGAGGCCGTGATCGAGGTGCGCGGCCTGCGCACCCAGTTCGGCGCGCAGGTCGTGCACCAGGACCTCGACCTGGACGTCTATCGCGGCGACATCCTCGGCGTGGTCGGAGGCTCCGGCACCGGCAAATCGGTATTGATGCGCACCATCCTCGGCCTGCGCAGGCCGGACGCCGGCACGGTGCGCGTGCTCGGCCAGGACCTGCATTCGCTCGGCGGCGATGCACGCATCGCGATCGAACGCCGCATGGGCGTGCTGTTCCAGGACGGTGCGTTGTTCTCGTCGCTGACGGTGAGCGAGAACATCCGCGTGCCGTTGCTGGAGCACACCAGCCTGTCTTTCTACGACGCCCAGCGGGTGGCCGCCCTGAAGGTGGCGCTGGTGGGGCTGCCGGCCGATGTGCGGCACAAGTATCCCAGCGAGCTGTCCGGCGGCACGCGCAAGCGCGCGGCACTGGCGCGCGCACTGGCGCTGGATCCGGAAATCCTTTTCCTGGACGAACCCACCTCCGGCCTGGACCCGATCTCCGCCGCCGGCTTCGACACGCTGATCAAGGCGCTGCGCGATGCGCTCGGCCTGACCGTGATGATGAATACGCACGACCTGGATTCGTTGCACACCATCTGCGACCGGGTGGCGGTGCTGGCCCACAAACGGGTGATCGTGGCCGACACGCTGGAACAGGTGGAGCGCTACGACGACGACTGGGTGCGCGAATACTTCGGCGGCCCGCGCGGCCGCGCGGCCGAAGCCGCGCATGCCTGAGCCCCGCACGCGTTCTTCCGGTCCTGTCGGGCAAGCCGGAATCCGGCGCATGCGCGGGGCTTCGCGCCGGGACACGTTGCGAACGCGCGCCGGGCCGCGTGCGGATCGACCCCGGCCTGCGGATGTCCACGGCAACGGTTAGCATAGGCACACGATGGAAACCAAGGCTCACCATGTCCTGATCGGCGCCTTCACCCTCGTGGTGGTGGCCGCGGGGGTGATGTTCGCGTTGTGGCTCGCCCACACCAGCGTCGCGCGGCAATACCACTACTACGACATCGTGTTCACCGAATCGGTGACCGGGTTGTCCAAGGGCGGCGCCGTGCAGTACAACGGCATCCAGGTCGGCGAGGTCAGCCAGTTGAGCCTGGATCCGAGGGATCCGCGCAAGGTGATTGCGCGCATCCGCGTCTCTTCCGACACGCCGGTCAAGGTCGACACCCACGCCAAGCTGGGCCTGCTGGGCCTCACCGGCGTCGCCTTCATCCAGTTGACCGGCGGCAAGCCCGACGCGCAGCTGTTGCTGCCGACGCCGGACAACCCGGTGCCGAAGATCCAGTCGGAGAGTTCGGCGCTGTCGCAGCTGCTGAATTCCGGCGCCGACATCGTCACCACCTTGAACGGCATCCTCGCCAAGGCCGATGCGCTGCTGTCGCAGCAGAACATCGAGCGGATCAATCGCACGCTTGCGCACCTGGACCAGACCATGGGCGCGATCGCCGACGAGCGCGACGACATCCGCACCCTGCTGCAACAGGCCAGCGCCGCATCGAAGGAATTGAACGAGGTCCTGCACAACACCAATGCGCTGGTGAACAACCAGGGCAAGGCCACGCTCGACAGCGCGCGCGCCGCGCTGGCTTCGCTGCAGCACACGTCCGAAACGCTGGACAAGCTGTTGTCGGAGAACCGCGGCTCGTTGCAGTCGGGGCTGGAGGGCGTTTCGCAGCTGGGCCCGACCTTGCGCGAAATGCGCGGCACGCTGCACGACATCCGCGGACTGACCCAGAAGCTGCAAGGCAACCCGGCCGGTTATCTGCTGGGCCGCGAGAAGCCCCAGGCCTTCGATCCGGGAAAACAGAAATAGGCCACAATCGGAAATCGGAAATCGGAAAAACATCAACAACCATTCCGTCGCCCGGTGCGAAGCGCCGTCTTGTCTTTCGCACTGGCCGGGCCTGGTGGTACACGGTTCATTCGAACGTTGTCACCGCCGGATTCCGGCTTGCACCGGAATGACGCTTCATTACGGATCGCCCATGAACATCCGCATGCAAGGCTTGGCAGGTTGGGTTGGCTTGATGATCGCGTTGGCGGTTTCATCCTGCTCCATCCTGCCGGCCGCCGAATCGCCCGACATCTACGTGCTGCCGCGCACGGCGCAACCCGCGGCCGGAAACGCCGCGCCGTTCGCGTGGCAGTTGCGCGTGGATACGCCGGATGCGAGCGGCATGCTGGCCGGCAGCGACATCGTGGTGATGCCCGATCCCGGCCGCATCACCCTCTACAAGAACGCGCGCTGGAGCGACGTCGCACCGCTGCTGCTGCGCGAACGCCTGATCGATGCCTTCCTCGACACGCACCGGCTGCCCGCCGTCACCAGCGACGACGACTCGATGCGGGCGGACTTCGTCCTGTCCGGCAACCTGCGCGCATTCCAGTCCGAATACCGCAACGGATCGCCCGTGGTGGTGGTGCGTTTCGACGCGCAATTGCGCCGCGGCGGTTCGCGCTCGGTGCTGGTGGCGCGCAGCTTCGAGGTGACGGCCACGCCCTCCGGCGTCGCCGTGCCGCAGGTGGTGCAGGCATTCGGCCAGGCCTGCGATCAATTGAGCGCGCAAGTGGTCGCCTGGACGCTGGAACAGGGGCAGCAGGCGTGGGCTCAACAAAAACGTGAGCGGTGAATCGTGGGCGGTCAGCGGTAAAGAGCGAAGCCCGCAAACTTCATGTTCTTCCGCTCACCGCTCATCGCTCACGGGATACTCCGGCGCGGCATCCAGCGCGGCGGCGCACACTTCCGCCAGTTCCAGCAGGCGCAGATCGGAACCCGGCGCCCCGACGAACTGCATGCCGATCGGCATGCCGTCCGGCAAGGTGCCCATCGGGATGCAGACCGCGGGACACGCGGCGAGGCTGGCGAAGGCGGTGAGGTCGGCCTGCGAATCCGGCACCGGCGCCTCCAGCGGAAACGCACCCTGCGGCGTGGCCGGCATCACCAGCACGTCCACCTGCGCGAACACCCGGCGCGCCTTCAGCACGGCGGCGTCGAGCGTGCGGTCGGCGGCGACGTAATCCGCCGCGGATTGGCGCGCCGCGTAATCGAGCATGCCGCGGAATGCCGGCGACACCGGATGCGCCCGATCCTCCAGATCGCCGGCGAAGGTGCGCAGCATCTCCGCTTCCATCAGCAGCAGGCCGGCGCGGCGCATGCGCGGCCACGGCCAGTCGGAGAAATCCAGCGCGCGCTGCCCGCCGAGTTCGTGACGCAATTTCGCCACGGCGGATTCGAACACCTCGATCACGTCGCGCTGCACGCCCGCCGCGGCGAGATCCGGCAACAGGCCGGTGCGCAGCGCGCCCGGCTCCCAGTCCGGCGGACTCAACGCCACGCGGCGGCGGCGCGAACGCGGATCGTCGGCGTCGTAACCGGCCAGCACATGCAGCAGCACCGACAGGTCGCCGACCTCGCGCGCGAGGACGCCGACCGCATCGAGCCGGCGCGCGGCGGGCGCCAGGCCGCGCGCGGAGATTTCGCCGTGCGTGGGCTTGAGCGCGCACACGCCGCAATAACTCGCCGGGATGCGTACCGATCCCAGCGTGTCGGAACCGAGCGCGGCCACCGCCAGCCCGGCCGCAACCGCCGCGGCGGATCCGCCCGAGGAACCGCCGGCCGTCCAGCCATGCCGGAACGGATTGTGGCTCGCGCCGAAATGCGGATTGTCCGTCGCGGCGCCGAGCGCGCCCTCGTCCAGGTTGGTCTTGCCGATCAGCACCGCGCCGGCCGCGCGCAGGCGCGCGACCGCATGCGCATCGTGCTGGGCGACGCGTTCCCGGCGCGATGCCAGGCCGGCCGTGGTCGGCAGGCCGGCGACGTCGAAATTGTCCTTGACCGCGATCGGAATGCCGTCGAGCCTGCCGAGCGGCCCTTCGCGGCGGCGGCGTTCGGCGGCATCCGCCTGCTCGCGCACCAGTTCCGGGCGCACGTCGACGAAGGCCCGCAATTGCGGATCGAGGCGCGCGATCGCATCGAGGTGGATCTCGCTCAATTCACGCGGCGTGGTCTGGCCGCCGGCCAGCCAATGCAGGTTGCGGCACAGGCCCGCGCCTCGCACGGTCCGCGGTGGAATCGAATCCGGTGCGTCCATCGCTGCTCCTCGTTCGTCGACGGATTATGGCCAAGCCCGGCCGAAAACGCATCGGCGGCGTTGCCGCCACCGCCGCGACCCACGACAATCACGGCCATCGAAGCGTGCAGCCATGGATGGCTGCCTTGTATGTGCAGGATGCACATGGATGGCGCAGGGACGCGCGTGAGGCCTTTATGACTGACCGCGAAATCATGGAATACGACGTGGTGGTGGTCGGCGCGGGTCCCTCCGGGCTCGCGTTCGCCATCCGCCTGAAACAGCTTGCCGCGGATCTCCGGGTTTGCGTGCTGGAGAAGGCCTCCACCATCGGCGCGCAGATCCTGTCCGGCGCGGTGATCGAGCCTGCGCCGCTGGACGCGCTGCTGCCGGGCTGGCGCGATCACCCGCCGCCGATCTGCGTGCCCGCCGCGCACGACGAATTCCTGTGGCTGCGCGATGCGCGACGCGCGACCCGATTGCCCACGCCGCCGCAGATGCACAACGCCGGCAATTTCATCGTCTCACTCGGCGCCCTGTGCGCATGGCTGGCGCCGCAGGCGGAAGCGCTCGGCGTGGACATCTTCCCCGGCTACGCCGCGAGCGAAGCGGTATTCGACGACCTGAGCGCAGTGCGCGGCGTGCGCATCGGCGACATGGGCGTGGCGAAGGATGGTTCGCACAAAGCGGGGTACACGCAGGGCATCGACATCCATGCCTCGCTGACCGTACTGGCCGAAGGCTGCCGCGGCAGCGTGACCAAAACATTGATCGCGAAATACGGTCTCGACAAGGATGGCGATCCGCAGACCTACGGCATCGGCATCAAGGAACTGTGGCAACTGCCGCCGGGCCGCGCGCAGCCCGGGAAGATCGTGCACACGCTCGGCTGGCCGCTGGACGGCAGGACCTACGGCGGCGGTTTCCTCTACCACCTCGACAAGGATCGCGTCGCGGCCGGTTTCGTCGCGGGCCTGGATTACGTCGATCCGATGTTCCAGCCGTACGAGGCGTTCCAGCAATGGAAGCATCACGCGACGATCAAACCGCTGCTCGAAGGCGGCCAGATCGTTTCCGCCGGCGCGCGTGCGCTGGTCGAAGGCGGCTGGCAGTCGCTGCCGAAGATGGAAATGCCGGGCGCGATCCTGATCGGCGACGCCGCGGGCCTGTTGAATGTTCCGAAGATCAAGGGCACGCACCAGGCCATGCGCTCGGGCATGCTGGCCGCGGAACATTACGTCGAGAAGCGTTCGGCCGCAGGTTTCGATGCGCGCCTGCGCGGCTCGCCCATCGCGGCGGAACTGAAGAAGGTGCGCAACATCCGCCCCGGATTCCACGGCGGGCTGTGGCGCGGCTTGTTCAATGCCGCATGGGAAACCGCCACGGGCGGCCATTCGCCGTGGACGCTGAAGAACCATGCCGACTGGTCGTCGCTGGAAAAAGTCGGCGCATGCGAATCCCCAAGACGCGACTACGTGCAACGCGACCTGCCGCCGCGCGATCGCCTCGCCGGCGTGTACTTCGCCGCGACCGAGCACGACGAGGACCAGCCCGTCCATTTGCACGTGCGCGACACCAGCATCTGCATCGACCGATGCGTCGCCGAATACGCCAATCCATGCACGCGCTTCTGCCCGGCCGCGGTGTACGAAATCGTCGAGGACACCATGCCCGATGGAAGTCGGGGCAAGCGCCTGCAGATCAACGCGGCGAATTGCGTGCACTGCAAGACCTGCGACATCAAGGATCCCTACGAGATCATCGACTGGGTGACGCCGGAAGGTGGCAGCGGCCCGAATTACCAGAACCTCTAGGAAAGCTCTGAACCAATCCATCCCGGATTGGTCAGAGCGCGTCGAGTCCTGCGCTTGTCCGGACTCGGCTTCGCGAATCAAGCACCTGCAACACGAGCGTGCGTGATTCGCGTGCGGCGCCTCCCTGTGTCGCGCGGAAACCTTTGCACGGCCGGCCGCGCTCGGCAGCTCGCGCGCCGGCGGTGCTCGCAATGCTCACCTACTGGCGTGTACGCTCCGCTCGCTGCGCCCCGGCGTCACGCCTGATTTCAGGCAACGTCAGGCCTTCGCTCGCAACGGCCGTTCAAAGGTTTCATCATGCCCGACACCCGAATCGCCCTGGTCACCGCGCGCGCGGCGCGCGATCTCGACGAGGACCTGCCGCCGCTGCAACACGCGCTGCGCGAAGCCGGCGCCGACACCACCCTTGCCGAGTGGGACGATCCCGCGGTCGAGTGGACGCGTTTCGACCTCGCGCTGCTGCGCTCGACCTGGGACTACTCGGAGCGCCTTTCCGAATTCCTGGGGTGGGCCGCGCGCGCGGCTCACGATGCGCTCCTGCTCAATCCGGTCGAGGTCGTTCGCTGGAACACCGACAAGCATTACCTCGCGCAATTGTCGCGCGCGGGCGTACCGGTGGTGCCCGGCACGTTCGTCGAGCCCGGCGAGACTGCCGAATCCGCGCTCGCGGCCTTCCTGCAAACGCACCCCGACGCGGAGGACTTCGTGGTCAAGCCGAGCGTCGGCGCGGGCTCGCGCGACGCGCAACGGCACGGCCGCGGGGAGCGCATCGCCGCAACCGCCCACATCGATCGCCTGCTCGGGGCGCGCCGCAGCGTGTTGCTGCAGCCCTACCTGCCCGGTGTGGACACCGACGGCGAAACCGCGTTGCTGTTCTTCGACGGCGAATTCAGCCACGCCATCCGCAAGGGTCCGCTGTTGCTGCGCAATGCCGAAGCCACGCGCGCGCTGTTCGCCGCCGAACACATCGTTCCACGACAGGCCGCGACCGACGAAATCGAGGTCGCGCGGCGGGCGCTGGCGGCCCTGCCCTTCGCGACGCCGTTGTTGTACGCGCGCGTGGACCTGATCCGCGACGACGCCGGTGCGCCGCGCCTGCTCGAACTGGAATTGACCGAGCCGTCGGTGTTCCTCGCCCACGCTGCGGGTGCCGCGGAGCGTTTTGCCAAGGCGATCCTGCGGCGCATTCCGGCCTGACTGCGCGACCGGTTAGAATGCCCGTTCGCCCTTGCGGGAATACCCGATGAAGATTCTGGTCGGCTACAAGCGCGTGGTGGACTACAACGTGCGCATCCAGGTGAAACCGGACGGCTCCGGCGTGGTCACCGAAGGCGTGAAACTGTCCGCCAATCCGTTCGACGACATCGCGCTGGAAGAAGCGCTGCGCCTGCGCGAGAAGGGCGTCGCCGAAGAAGTCGTGATCGCGACGATCGCGCCCGCCGACGCGCAGCCGCACCTGCGTAATGGCCTCGCGATGGGCGCCAACCGCGCGATCCACGTGGTCACGCCCGATCCAGTGCAGCCACTGGCAGCCGCGCGCACGTTCCTGAAGTTGATCGAGAAGGAACAACCCGGCCTCGTGATCCTGGGCAAGCAGGCGATCGACGACGACTGCAATGCGACCGGTCAGATGCTGGCGGCGCTGACCGGTTGGCCGCAGGGTACGTTCGCGTCCAAGCTCTCGGTCGAGGGCGACAGC
>JAFEEJ010000141.1 GCA_018241145.1 Pseudomonadota bacterium
AACGCGACGAGTGCCACCATGATCGCGATAGCCATCCCAAAGATCGCCGCTGGCTTCAGAAGCCCCTTCGGTCCGAAGCCGGACGCCGACAGCACGTGCATCTCGCTCTCGCGGTACATGCGCCCCAAGCCAAGCAGCATGCCAAGGAACATCCCCACTGGCAGCAGCGTCTGCAGCATGGTGACCATGTGCAACCCGAGCACCGTGAACATGACGTCGCTCGGGAGGCGCCCCGTCGCGACATCATTGATCAAGTTCGCGAATGTACTGCCTGTAAGGATCACCAGCAGCACCGCCGAAGTGGTGAAGGTGCCATGCAGAAATTCGCGCAGGAAGTAGCGGTCGAGGATGGAAAAGCGCGGCATCGGGTGGCAGAAAGCGCTCCGTGAATGGCGCCCATGATAATGCGCAACCTTGTCCGAGGGCCGCCCGTGGCGCTCATCGGTACCGGACACGTGCGTGTTTGCTCGTCTCTCCGCATCGGCACCGGGGCCGTGGATCAAAAGCCGTCCAGAACCGCGCGCAAATCCTCCGGCAGCGGCGCGGAAAATCCGTAGGCGCGCTCGCCCAGTTCGAATTCGAAGCGCGCGGCGTGCAGGAACAGCCGCTTCAAACCCAGTTCGCGGAAGCGCTTGTTGGCTTCGCGCTCGCCGTACTTCGGATCGCCGGCGATCGGATGCCCGACATGCGCCGCGTGCACGCGGATCTGATGCGTGCGTCCGGTCGCGAGCGTGGCTTCGACCAGGCTGGCGTCGCGATGGCGTTCGACCTCGCGGAAGAACGTCAGTGCCGGTTTGCCCTGGTCGTCGACGCGCACCATGCGCTCGCCGCCCGCCAGCACCGATTTGCGCAGCGGCACGTTGACGTCGAACTTCGCGCGCTCGAGCCTGCCGGTCATCAGGCACAGGTATCGCTTTTCGACCTCGCCTTCCCGGATCAATGATTGCAGCCCGGTCAGCCCGGCGCGGGTGCGCGTGAACACCAGCACGCCGGAAGTGTCGCGATCGAGTCGATGGGCCAATTCCAGGTGTTCGCGCGGACGCGCCGCGCGCAACAGTTCGATCGCGCCGAACCCCACGCCGCTGCCGCCATGGCTGGCGATGCCGGCGGGTTTGTCGATCGCGAGGAAGTCGCGGTCCTCGAAGATCACCGCATCCGCCACCTGCTTCACCATCGCAGGCGGCGGCGCGTCGGTTTTCCCGCGTTCGGCCGTCCGCACCGGCGGGATCCGCAAGCGGTCGCCCTCCTCCAGCCGGGTGTCGGGCTTGGCGCGCTTGCCGTTGACGCGCACCTGCCCGGTCCGCAGCAGACGGTAGATCAGGCTGCGCGGCACCCCCTTGAGCAACGCTGCGAGGCAGTTGTCCACCCGCTGCCCGGCCCGCTCCGGCCCGACCGTCAAAGTCCGGACTTCCGTGAACTGGTTGGCTGAAGTCTCGGTCGTCATTGGAAAAAATCCTGCCCACTGCTACACTGGATCGACGTTGCGCGGGTATACGGCCCACACGGCCCTGCCCGCTCCTGCCCGCTGCGCGGGCGAGGATGGCGCCAGCCCCTCCCGACCCGGAAGCCGGCCCACCTCTCCATCGTAGCGGACGGTTCGCGATTGGCCCATCGCCGAAGTTGGCGGTGCGGGGATCGCGGCGCGTATGTGGAGTACTGAATTAACCCCGGAGCGGAATCTCGCTCCGGACCACCGCCGCCTTCGCGGCGCGAGCCTCGCGGCCGGCCGCCTTCGACGAAGGCGCCGCCGCGGCGCGCAGCGCGTGCGGCCTGAAGGAACAAAAAAATGAAACGCATGTTGATCAACGCGACTCAGCGTGAAGAGTTGCGTGTGGCCATCGTCGATGGCCAGTCGCTCTACGATCTCGACATCGAGATCCCCTCCAGGGAACAGAAGAAGTCCAACATCTACAAGGGCCGCATCACCCGCGTAGAGCCCTCGCTGGAAGCCTGCTTCGTCGAATACGGCGGCGAGCGCCACGGCTTCCTGCCGCTGAAGGAAATCTCCCGCCAGTATTTCGCCCCCGGCGCCGACCCCAACAAGGCCGGCATCCGCGAGCTGCTGAAGGAAGGCCAGGAACTGGTGGTGCAGGTCGAGAAGGAGGAACGCGGCAACAAGGGCGCCGCGCTCACCACCTTCATTTCGCTGGCGGGCCGCTACATGGTGCTGATGCCCAACAGCCCCCGCGCCGGCGGCGTGTCGCGGCGCATCGAAGGCGAGGACCGTCAGGCGCTCAAGGAAGCGCTGGACCACCTGCAGGTGCCCGACGAGATGGGCCTGATCGTGCGTACCGCGGGCGTCGGCCGCGACGCCGAAGAACTGCAGTGGGACCTCGACTACCTGCTGCAACTGTGGAAGGCGATTTCCGAGGCCGCCGTCAGCAAGCCCGCGCCGTTCCTGATCTACCAGGAATCCAAGCTGATCATCCGCGCGTTGCGCGACTACCTGCGCGGCGACATCGGCGAAATCCTGATCGACGAGCCGGCGCTGTACGAGGACGCGCGCGATTTCATGCAGCAGGTGATGCCCAACAACCTGCGCAAGTTGAAGCTGTACGAGGACACCACGCCGCTGTTCACGCGTTTCCAGATCGAGACCCAGATCGAGAACGCCTACGAGCGCACCGTCCGCCTGCCCTCCGGCGGCTCGATCGTGATCGACGGCACCGAAGCGCTGACCGCGATCGACATCAATTCCTCGCGCGCCACCAAGGGCGGCGACATCGAGGAAACCGCGTTCAACACCAATTGCGAAGCGGCGGTGGAAATCGCCCGGCAATTGCGCATCCGCGACGCCGGCGGGCTGATCGTGATCGACTTCATCGACATGGAAAGCGCGCGCCACCAGCGCGAGGTCGAGGAGAAACTGAAGAACGCGCTGAAGCTGGACCGCGCGCGCGTGCAGGTCGGCCGCATTTCGCGTTTCGGCCTGCTCGAGATGTCGCGCCAGCGGCTGCGGCCTTCCTTGAGCGAATCCATCCAGATCGTCTGCCCGCGCTGCGACGGCCACGGCCGCATCCGCGGCGTGGAATCGCTTTCGCTCTCCGCGTTGCGGCTGCTGGAAGAACACGCGATGAAGGAGAACACCGGCCAGGTGCTGGTGCAGGCGCCGTCGGCCGTCGCCAATTTCCTGCTCAACGAAAAACGCGCCAGCGTGGTCGAGATCGAGTTGCGCCACAAGGTGCATGTCGTGATCGTGGCCGACGAGAAACTGGAGACGCCGCACCTGGAAATCACGCGCATCCGCGAAAGCGAAATGGGCGAACACTCCAAACCCAGTTACGAACGCCTCACGCCCGACACGGCCACGCCGATGCCGAAGGTCGGCCAGATCGAAACGCAGGGCGAACAACCGGCGGTCAGCGGCGTCAAGCCGGCCACGCCGATGCCCGTGCGCGAAGAATCCCCGCCGCAACTCCCCGCCGCGGCGGTCACGATGCCCGCGAACGGCGGGCTGATGTCGCGGCTGTTCGGCTGGTTCCGCAGCGAACCCGCAAAGCCGCTGGCGATGCAACCGACTGCGCGCCCGCCGCGCACGAACGATCGTCCGCCGGCGACTGCACGCAACGAATCGCGTGCGCAGCCGCAGCAGCGCAACGGCCGGGGCACGCGCGACAATGCACGGCCGCAGCGTCCGCAAAAGCCGGCGGCCGCCTCCCAGCCGGGCAGACCGCGCGCCGAAGCGCGGCCCCCGCAGCAGCAAGGCGAACGCAAGGCCGCACCGGAAGCGGAGAAAAAGGCCGCCGCGCAACCGAGGCCCGCAAGCGCGCCGGTGCAGGACATGCGGCGCACGCAACCGGCCTCGCCGCAACCGATCCAGCCCGCGCCCGCAGACAAGCCGACAAAAATCGCGCCCGCAGGCGTGGCTCCCTCCGACACCACCCCGCAACCGGGCACCGAAGATGGCGCTCCCGCACGCCGCCGCCGCGGGCGTCGTGGCGGACGCCGGCGCAAGCGCAACGAATCGCAGCCGCAAGCGCTGGCTTCGAACTCCCAAAGCCCTGCGCATGACATCGACGACGAAGACGCCGAACGCGCAGCGCCGCCGCGCGCAGTCGCGCCTCCCTCGCGCGAGCCGACTCCCGCTGCCGCAGTTCCGACACCCACGGCGGTCCCGGCAGTGACAGCGCCGACACCACCGCCAGCATCCGCGACCGCGCCCAACCCTCAACCCGTGGCCGTTCCCTCGTCGGTTCCCATCAAACCCCTGGCACCCGTGCCGGCCTCCGGCGATGCCACAGCACCAGCACCCGTGCGCCCTGCCGTGGTGACGCCGGTTCCCGCCGTTGTCGTGCCCAGGCAAGCGCCGCACGGTCCCACCGTGGTCACGCCATTCCCGCCCTTGCGGCCGTTGCCGGCGGCGATGCCGTCCTCCCTCCAGGGAAATCCGCAACAAGGCAATCTGTTGTCCACGCCCGCGGTGAAACCGGCGCAGGACAATGCGCCGCCCGCCGCGCGAGAGGGTTCGGCCACCCCGCCGTCCGGGGATCGGGAAGACTAGGCATCGCCGGCCGCGGTGGCCGGCGGCGTGCGTTTCTGCCCGTCGAGCAGGCCATGCGCGCTCAACAGGTGCGCCAGCGCGATGGTGTGCTCGACGTCCAGTTTCTCGAACAGGCGCTGCTTGTAGGTGGAGACGGTCTTCGGGCTCAGGTGCAGGCGTTCGGCGATTTCGTTGACCGCCGAACCGCGTGCCAGCATCAGCGCCACTTCCAGCTCGCGCGAGGACAACGAATCCAGCGGCGAAGCCTCGCCGTCCACCGCCGCCAACGCCATCTGCCGCGCGATCGCCGCATCCAGATAACGCTTGCCCTGCGCCACGTTGCGCACCGCGAGCAGCAACTCGTCGGCCGGACAGGCCTTGGTGACATACCCCAGCGCGCCCGATTGCAGCAACCGCCGCGGGAAACGCGCATCGTCGACCACGGTCAGGATCACGATGCGGGTGGGCAGGTCCGCGCGATGCACGCGCTCGGTCAATTCGATGCCGCTCATGCCCGGCATGTGCACGTCGACCAGGGCGACATCCGGTTTTTGCGCGCGGATCAGGCGCAAGCCGTCCTCCGCATTGCCGGCCTCGCCGGCCACTTCGATGTCGGGTTGGCCGGACAGGATCAGGCGGAATCCGGCGCGTACCAGTTCATGGTCGTCGACCAGCACGATGCGGATCATGTGGCTCTCCCCGTTGTCCCCGTGGGTGAACTTAAAGCGCGGGGGGATGCGATGCAACCGGGCTCCGTCACGAAACGGCCCGCTCTTGACTGGTGGCGTCCCGACGTTATCATTGCGGGTTCGCGCGGGAATAGCTCAGTTGGTAGAGCACGACCTTGCCAAGGTCGGGGTCGCGAGTTCGAGTCTCGTTTCCCGCTCCATGATTCATGCGTTCGTCCTTGAACGCGAAAAGCAGAAGCGGCCGTCCGTGCCGCGCTTTTCGCACAAGCAGCGAGAGTTCGGGCATCGTGCCGCGACTTTCGCCTTGCGGATGGAATCGGGACTTCATCCGCCGGCACGTCCATGTGCCGGGCGGGGAGCGAACGCCGTGACAGCCGCCGGCCAGGTGGCAGAGTGGTCGAACTTGCGGCGCTTGCGACATGCCTCGAATGGCATGTCGCGCAGCAAGTGAGGAGGAGGCAAGGATGCCGACTGGAGAGCGCTCCATGGACGGATCGCAACGCAAGAAGCAGCCGCCGGCCAGGTGGCAGAGTGGTCATGCAGCGGACTGCAAATCCGCGTACGCCGGTTCGATTCCGACCCTGGCCTCCATCCGTTCCTTCCAAAGGCCTCCCGTGAAGTCCCTGAAACCCGCATCGCAGCGGGTTTTTTTCATGCCTTGTGTCGTCCAACGCATCCCGTC
>JAFEEJ010000142.1 GCA_018241145.1 Pseudomonadota bacterium
GATCGTGTTCGGGTTGTTCGGCGACCCTCGCGGACGCGCCCGCAACCCCTGATAATGCCCGCCTGGCACTCGTGCGCGCCAATCCACGTGGATTCTGCGCCGGCGTCGACCGCGCCATCGCGATCGTCGAACGCGCGCTGGAATCCTTCGGCGCGCCGATCTACGTGCGTCACGAAGTCGTGCACAACCGTTACGTCGTCGAGGGCCTGCGCGCGCGGGGCGGTGTTCGTCGAGGAACTGGTCGAGGTGCCGGACGGCGCCACCGTGATCTTCAGCGCGCACGGCGTGTCGCAGGCGGTGCGCGAGGAAGCGGCGCGGCGGGGATTGAAGGTGTTCGACGCCACCTGTCCGCTGGTGACCAAGGTGCACATGGAAGTCGCGCGCCACGGCCGAGCCGGGCGCGACGTGGTGCTGATCGGCCACGCCGGCCACCCGGAAGTGGACGGCACGATGGGGCAATGGGACGCGCGCAACGCCGGCGCGATCCACCTGGTGCAATGCGTGGAGGACGTGGCGACGCTGCGCGTGGCGCAACCCGAACGCCTGACCTACGTTACCCAGACCACGCTGTCGGTGGACGACACCAAGGCCATCATCGCCGCGCTGCGCGAGAAGTTTCCGCTGATCGATGGTCCGCGCAAGGACGACATCTGCTACGCCACCCAGAACCGGCAGGATGCGGTGCGCGAGCTGGCCGGGCTGTGCGGGCTGGTGCTGGTGATCGGCTCGCGCAACAGTTCCAACTCGAACCGCCTGCGTGAACTTGCGGAAAAACAGGGCGCGCGCGCCCATCTGATCGACGGGCCCGCGGACATCGACGCCGCGTGGCTGGCCGGTGCGGACACGGTCGGCGTGACCGCGGGCGCTTCCGCACCGGAACAACTGGTGCGCGAAGTGATCGCGCACCTGCAGGCGCTCGGCGCCAGCGGCGTGCGGGAACTGCACGCGCAGCCCGAGGAGATCGTCTTCGCGCTGCCGAAGGAACTGCGCGACGGGGACAAGTCAGCGCCGAAGCCCGCAGCGACCTGATCGGCAACATCGTTCGCGCGTTCGTTCGCGCGGGGCGCATCTGCGGTTGGCGGTGGACCGGTTTGAAATTCCGTTCGTCCCGAGCGCAGGCCCCGTCGCTGGATGGAGATGTCGAAGTCGAAGGGGTCCATCACGTTTCGACTTCGTTCGCTCCGTTCGCGTAGCCTGTCCTGAGCTTGTCGAAGGGCTCAACGCGAACGGGTTGGATGACCGCTTTTTCAAACCGGGCCACCATCCAGGATTGCGCGCATTGCACGCGGCACGGGCGGCCTCTAGAATTTCCCGTTCCCGCGCCGTCCGCGCGGTCCCCGATGCCGGAATAGCTCAGTTGGTAGAGCGGCGCATTCGTAATGCGTAGGTCGCAGGTTCGACTCCTGTTTCCGGCACCATCTTCTCCCGTCGTGGCGTTGCGTGCGGAATGCGAACGTCCGGCGCAGGAATCGAAACCCGGTCGGGTTTGGGGTTTGAATCGATCCTTCTGGCCGGAATCGTGCAATCGTCCATGATTGCCGCCCTTGCCATGCCCCGCAGGATCAAGCTCGGTCGCATGATCGGCTCCAGAAGCGGCCATCCCTGGCCGCACTTTTCACCCCAAAACCCGCTCGCGACGGTGCCCTTCGATATTTGGCGACTCGTGCAGCTGACCGCTCGACCGCTCGTCGGCTTGTCCCGCCCATTCGTCGCCTGACGCTTGAGACTTGCCGAATCCCCGGGTAATCCTTCGACCGTCAAGAAGGGGCGCCCGCCCGGCGGGCAGGGGAAATCGCAAAATGATCCGTTCCGCTCCCGTGCGCGCGGTGCGCGGCGTCTCGCTGATCGAGGTGCTGGTCGCCATCGTGATCTTCAGCCTCGGCCTGCTCGGTCTGGCGCTGATGGAATTGAAAGGCGCGACCTTCACCAAGGAAGCCGGCGCGCGCACCACGGCGATCCTGCAGGCGCGCAGCCTCTCGGACCGCATGCAGGCCAATCCCGCGGGCGTTGCGGCAGGCGATTACGTGTGGACCCAACCCGGCAAGCCGACCATGGAGGTGCCTTGTTCCGGCGGCAGTCTGGCCGACTGCACCGCGCTGAACGACATCGCCGAATGGCTGTCGCAGATCCAGGCTTCCGCGCCGGCATCCGCCACCGGCAAGAATTTCGGTACCGTCACGCTGAACCCCGACGGCAGCTACACCATTACCGTTTCGTGGAACGGCTTGCTCGACATGACGGGCTCCGGCACGCCCACCGACGTGTCCGAAAGCGTCATCTTCTATCCGACGGGCATCGGAGCGGGCTCATGAGGAAGTTTTCGCTCCGAAGCATTCGCCGGCGGCAAGCGGGATTTTCGCTGATCGAGCTGATGATCGCGGTCCTGCTGGGCGCGCTGGTCGTGGCCGGCCTGATCAATGTGCTGATCGCCAATCGGCAGGCCTACCACCTGCAGGAAGCCAACAACTACAACCAGCAGAACATGCGCTTCGCGATGGACCGCATCGGCTGGTCGCTGCGCATGGCGGGGTTCTGGGGCGGGGTGTTGCCCACCAGCATCACCAATAGTGCCACCAACCCTCCCGTCGTTGCCCCGATCGGAGGTTGCGATGCGGCTTGGGTGCTGGATGCGGCCAACGGGGTGTACGGCTACGACGGCAACAGCGGCGCGGGGGGATTTCCAGCCGCGCTTGCGGGTTGCGTGGTCGACGCCAATTACATTTCCGGCACCGACGTGCTGGTGGTGCGTTACGCCGGCACCGATGCGGTGCCCACTTCCGGCGGAACCAGCGGCATCGTGGCCGGCGAGATCTACCTGCAAGCCAAGACGGGCAGCCGCGGGGAACTGTTCGCCAATGCGGTTCCGACCGACCTGCCCAATTCGACCGAAGGGGTTTCGACTTATCCCTATACCATCGAGATGTATTACCTGCGGCCGTGCAGCGACACCGGCACCGGCACGACGTGCACCGCCGCTTCCGATGGCGGCAACCCCATCCCGACCCTGATGCGCCTGCGCCTGACCAGTACCGGCGGGCTCATCAGCGAACCGGTCGTGGAAGGCGTGGAGCAGTTGCAGTTCGATTACGGCATCCGTACTTCCGCCTCGGATCCTACACCGGAGGTCTATGAAGACGCCGGCGCGCTCACGGCCGCCGACTGGGCCAACGTGACGGCAGTGAGGATCGGTTATGTCTTGCGTTCGCAGACCCGCGACACCCAATTGTCGCACACCTTCGACAGCAACAGCACCGATTCTTCGGATGCGAGCTACGCGATCCGCCTGAGCGGCAACTGCCGGTACACGGTCACCAGCACCGGCGCTCCCGCCCCCGGCGCCGCCTGTACCAATTATGCGGGTCCGACCGACCCCGTCTCCGG
The DNA here is from genome assembly GCA_018241145.1 of Pseudomonadota bacterium. Lineage (GTDB taxonomy): Bacteria > Pseudomonadota > Gammaproteobacteria > Xanthomonadales > Rhodanobacteraceae > 66-474. Next base: position 3,382 of record JAFEEJ010000142.1, read on the forward strand.
CAAGCCGCAACAATTCGTGCGCACCGAAATGACCACCGTCGTGCAGGTGCGCAACAGCATTCGCGGGCCATCCAGCAATTGATTCCGACGAGCATGCCCATGATCCGTCCTCTTCCCGCGTCGTCTCGTCCTTCCGCCCAGCGCGGCCTCGCACTGTTCATCGGCATGGTGTTCCTGGTGGTGTTGTCGCTGGTGGCCGTGATCGCGATGCAGAGCACCTTCCTCGAAATGCGCATGGTCACCAACGTCGCGCGCCAGACCGAGGCATTCCAGATGTCGGAATCGACGCGCGCCATCCTCACGGGGCCGCCCGCGACCAGCCTGTTCGCGCAAAGCCTGTCGCAGGGCGGCTGGCCGTCGAGCTGGGGCGGCGACATCCCGGATGCCAATTTCGCCGACATCGGCAATTGCGTTTCGAAGATGAATCCGATCTGGGGCAATTGCCCGTTGATTCTGGGTTTCGAAACGGCATTGATCAAAGCGCATGGCAAACCGCCGAAGGTGCTTTACGGCGCATTCGATTCCCCCGGTGCGGACGGCAAGACGGTCGAAAACACCGCCGACCCTGACAACTGGGTGACCGACGCCACCTTGACCTTGGCCGATCCCAACGGGACGGCCGGCTTCATCGCCGCGTCGCTGTCGGTGGTGCCCGACGGCGGCGGCGTCAACACCGGCACGGGCGCGGCACAGGCGGCAGGCTACCGCGGCCTCGGTGTCGGCAGCGCCGCGGGCGGCGCCAGCCGGTACTTCCAGATACGCAGTGTGGGACTGTCGCCGTCCAACGGCAGCAACGGACGCGCGGTGACGATCGCCCAATTCCAGGCGATCGTGGGGCAATGAACGTCACGCAGGGAAACACGATGAGGCCGGCCATGTTCTCGCGCATTATCAAAACCAAATCCGCCGTGCTCGGCCTGGTCTGGGTCGCGTTGATCGCGCCGCTGATGATCGGCCTGTGGGTACAGGCCGGCATTCCCTCGACGACCAACAGCGGATCGGAGGCCACCTACGACCTGCAACCGGTGATCAATTCCCAGACCGTGCCGCCGCTGGTGTTGCTGGTGATGTCGCGCGACGAGCAGCTCTACAACAAGGCCTATACCGATTACACCGACCTGCATCAGGGCGAGCCCGGCGATCCCGGCACGATCGACAGCACCTACGACGATACCTTCTCGTATTCCGGATACTTCGGCGCGGGCCTGTGCTACGGCTACAGCGGGGGCGTGTTCAAGGCCGACAACGCCGCCACCGGCACCAACGGGCACACTTGCAGCAACGAGTGGAGCGGCAACTTCCTCAACTGGCTGACGATGAGCCGCCTCGACATCGTGCGCAGCGTGCTGTACGGCGGCTTGCGTTCCACCGATACCGGCGGCGGCACCTCCGCTCAGACGGTGCTGGAACGCGCGGCGATCCCGAACGACCTGCACGCCTGGGCGAAGGTGTACTCCGGTTCGGATGTCGCGTCCTTCACCCCGTTCTCGTACGTGGCGAACAGCCCGGTGTCGTTCTGCAACGCCAGCATCTACAACACCAGCGGCGTGCCTTCCACGGCCCCGCTGATGCGCGTGGCGCGCGGCAATTATTCGGAATGGTCGGCCACCCAGGATTCGCAGTGCAACTGGAACGACACCGATCCCGATGCCAACAATCCCAAGATGTCGCAAGGGTTGGGCAGCAAGGAATACACGGTGCGCGTGGATGTCTGCGACGAGCAGAGCAACGCCGCGTTGATGCAGGTGGCCGCCACGGCCGGCGCCGTCGGCGAGCATTGCCAACTCTATACCGATGTATCCACTTCGCCCGCGACGGTTACCTACAAGCCGGCCGGTTTGCTGCAATCGTACGGGCAGTCCGGAAAGATCCGCTTCGGTTTGATGACGGGCAGTTATGCCGATCCGCGCACCGGCGGACGCCTGCGCCGCAATATCGGCCTGTTCGCCGGCAATGGCTCCGACCCGACCAAGTGCGCCACCGGCGACGAGGTGAAGCTGGCCGATGGCACCTTCTGCGTGCCCTTGAGCAACACCGCCGGCACGGAAGGCATCATCAACACCCTCAACCGCCTGCAACTGGTGGGTTGGCAGAGCGATACGACTGGCGGAAGCACTGGCCCCGGCAGCGGCTGGAAGGGCGACGCGGCCGGCGACAACTGCTATGCATGGGGCGGACGCGCGCGCAACGGCAACGGCGGCACATGGGTGATGGACGATCCGGGCGGCGGCGACCGCCATTGCAGCGCCTACGGCAATCCGCTCTCGGAAATCTACGCCGAAGCGGTGCGTTACATCGAAGGCAACGGCAACAAGGCCACCACCGGATTCACATCGCCGAGCCCGGCGGGCTACGAGAGCGGCAACGACACTTCCTACATCAAGGGCATGCCCGACCACATCACCTGGAAGGATCCCTATCGCAATCCCACCAGCAAGACCGATCCGGGCAATCCGTATTGCGCGACGTGCAGCATCCTGGTCCTTTCGACCGGCTTGAATTCGTTCGACAGCGACGAACTGCCCAATGACTCGACCGGCGTCGTCAGCACGGCCCAGATCCTGGCTGCGACCAATCTGCTCGGCGACGCCGACCACGAAGGCATCAGCGGGCACGATTACCTGATCGGACGCGTGCTCGGCAAGAAGACCGACAACGGCACCATGTCGCCGACCAAGCTGGCGATCGGCGCCAGCATCGACACCAATGCGGACCTGTGCACCCGCAAGACCATCGACGTGCTGAGCGACGCGATCGGCGTGTGCCTCGACGTGCCTTCGCTGGAAGGCAGCTACGACATCGCGGGGCTGGCGTTCAAGGCCTGGACTACCGACCTGCGGCCGGACCTCATCTCGGCCCCCGGGCAGAACAAGCCCTCCACCTACATCAACAAGGTGCAGACCTATACGGTGGCGCTGGCGGAAAGCCTGCCGAGCTTCGCCATCAAGACCGCGTCCGGCACGATCAATTTCTCGCCGCTATGCCAGTCCAACACCGACGGCAATGCTGTGCCCACGGGCGCCAACTGGAGCAGCTGCGCGCTGGGCGCGGTCGAGGTCGGCACCA
>JAFEEJ010000143.1 GCA_018241145.1 Pseudomonadota bacterium
GTCCACGTGTCCGGCGGCTTCGAACGCCACCTGGTCGCGCCGCACGGCCGCTGCACACTTCAAATGGATCCTGCAGCCATCGCGCGCCACCCCCGCATAGAAATCGCCATGGACGAATTCGGGGTCGAACCCCAGTCCATCGCGGTAATACGCCAGCGAGCGTGCAAGATCGGCGACCAGGAATACCGGTGCGACATCCATCAGCGCTTTCTCGGCCATGTTGGACCCTGCCCCCGCTTGTTCATGAAATCCGATCCCGCCACGCTTTTCCTGCCCGCGCGCGCGCTTTCGCATCGCAACTCGTCATCATTCGCCGATCAGCGCCAGCAACGTGGCGCGGGTATGTTCGATCCAGACCGGTTTGACCCGAGCCGCGAGATCCGTGTCGATGCCGTCCACGGCCTTGCGCGAAACCTGCGCGGCGGCACGCCCGCGTTCCGTCAGGCTGACCGTCAGCCGACGCCGGTCGTGCATGTCCACTTCGCGCGCGAGATAGCCGCGCGTCACCAGCGTATCCACCAGTTGCCCGCCCGCCTGCTTGGAAACACCGAGATCGCGGATGATGTTGGCCAGCGGCGCCCCGCCCCGGGCGATCGCGCCGATCACGAAAATGCCGTTCTTCGGAACGTCCTCGTATCCTGCCAGCTCCAGGGATTCGCGGATCGCGCTGCCGTAAACCGCGCGGGCCGCACGCAGGAGCGCCGGCAAGGTTATTTCGTTTTTGTCCTGGTGGCTCATGCCCCGAAGATATAGTACATTTAATTGACAATCAATACGCATGACAATCGAGTGGTTGCCGAACAGGGCCCGGCTTGAAATTCCGTTCGTCCCGATCGCAGGTCCCGAGTCTGGACAGGGATGGGCCGAAGTCGACGGGCACCCTCCGGTTTCGACTTCGCCCGCTTCGCCCATCACGCTCGACGCAAATGGTTGGGATGGCGTTTTCAAACCGAGGCTGCCGTTGCCGGAGCGGGCTTGCTCCGCCCCTGCCACGTTTGTACAATTGTCCGGCTGCGCGGCGTCGAAACCGCCAGGCCGTACACGCCGGACGTCACCGGCGAATCCACACGCAGGTCGTGAACCGGCACCGGGGTCCCTCGCAAGAGGGTCGTTGCCGCGGGATCTGCGGAAGCCCAACCCCGGAGCTACGCCTTGCCTTCGCGGCATCCGCAATCCATGGCGGATGACCGTGATCCCGGCAAGCGTGGTTCCCTCCTCAGGAGTCACAAAAATGCCTTCCGTCACCATGCGGCAAATGCTGGAAGCCGGCGTTCACTTCGGCCACCAGACCCGTTACTGGAATCCGCGCATGGCGCCCTTCATCTTCGGCGCACGCGGCAAGATCCACATCATCAATCTGGAGAAGACGCTGCCGCTCTTCTCCGATGCCATGAACTATCTTTCCGGCCTGGCGCAGAAGCGCGGCACGGTGCTGTTCGTCGGCACCAAGCGTTCCGCGCGCGAAGCGGTCGGCGAGGAAGCCGCACGCTGCGGCATGCCTTTCGTCAATGCACGCTGGCTGGGCGGCATGTTGACCAACTTCCGCACCGTCAAGCAATCGGTCGGCCGCCTGAAGGAACTCGAGGCGATGGAAACCGACGGCAGCTTCGACAAGCTGGTCAAGCACGAGGTGCTCAGCCTGCGGCGCGAGCGCGAGAAGCTGGAGAAATCGCTGGGTGGCATCAAGGAAATGAACCGCCTGCCGGATGCCCTGTTCGTGATCGACATCGGCCACGAAGACATCGCGGTCAAGGAGGCCAAGAAGCTCGGCATCCCGGTGGTCGCGGTGGTGGACACCAATTACGACCCGGCGCTGGTGGATTACGCCATCCCCGGCAACGACGACGCGATCCGCGCGGTGCAGCTGTACGCGCGCGCCGCGGCGGATGCGATCCTGGAAGGCAAGGCCGCCGCGCCGGCCGCCGCGCGCGGGGATGCCAACGAGTTCGTGGAGCTGGATGCCGAAGGCAATCCGGTCGCGCGCGTCGATCGCGAACGCGACGATCGCCGCGGCAAGGGCGCGCCGCGCGGGCGCAACGCCGGTCGCAAACCCGCGCCGCAGCAGCAACGCCGCAGCGCCGCGCCGGCGAAGATCGCCGATTTGCCGCCGCCGGGCGAAGCCGACGAGGCCGGCCTGGAGCGCGCTGAAGCGGAAGTCGCACAGAACGAAGCCGCGGACGAAGAAGCCGCCAAGTAGGTCGAAGGCAAGTGATCTCACGCACTTTTCCTTCTCCCTCCGGGGCAGCTGCCATCCGCGGCCAGAAGCCCCCTGGTGGCGCGAAGCGACGGATGGGGGTTCGATGCTTCGCATTGAACAACCCGCCGCAGGACCCCATCTCCCGCGGCATCCGAACCCTCACCCCGCCCCTCTCTTGATGGTAGAGGGGTTCAGCGCCGCTACTTGCGGCGTTTCCGAAATCAATTCGAAAGGTAGATGACAATGGAAATCACCGCCGCGATGGTCAAGGAACTGCGCGAGCGCTCCGGCGCCGGCATGATGGAGTGCAAGAAGGCGCTCACCGAAAACGCCGGCAACCTGGATGCCGCGATCGAGTGGTTGCGCAAGCAGGGGCTCGCCAAGGCCGACAAGAAGGCCAGCCGCGTGGCCGCCGAAGGCCGCATCGCGCTGGCGCAACGTCCCGGCAAGGCCGTGCTGGTCGAGGTCAATTCGGAAACCGATTTCGTCGCCAAGGACGAGAACTTCGCGAAGTTCGTGGAAGAAACCGCGAAAACCGCGCTGCACGATGGCGTCACCGACATCGAATCACTGAAGGCGGCGAAGACTTCCTTTGGACCGACGGTCGAGGAAGCCCGCCAGTGGCTGGTGACCAAGGTCGGCGAGAACGTGCAACTGCGCCGCATGGCGGCGATCGGGAGCGCCCACAACATCGGCGCCTACGTGCACGGCGGCCGCATCGGCGTGCTGGTGGAAATGCAGGGCGGCGATGCCGAACTCGCGCGCGGCATCGCGATGCACATCGCCGCGATGAATCCGCCCTACGTTTCGCCCGACCACGTGCCGGCCGAATTCGTCGCCAAGGAAAAGGAAATCGCGCTCGCACAGATGTCGGACAAGGACAAGCAGAAACCCGCCGAGATCCAGGAAAAGATGATCTCCGGAAAGCTGCGCAAGACGCTTTCGGAAATGTCGCTCACCGGTCAGCCCTACGTGATCGACACCAACTCGAGCGTCGGCGATGTGCTCGACAAGGCCAAGGCGAAAGTGCTCCGGTTCCATCGCCTGGTGGTCGGCGAAGGCATCGAGAAAGTAGTGGAGGATTACGCCGCCGAGGTGATGAAGCAGGCCGGATTGGCGTAGGCGCCACGCTGAAATGATGGATCGAAAAACCGCGGCTTGGTCCGCGGTTTTTTGTTGCTTGCCGCAAACCTCAGGCAGGCATCGCTGCGGCCCCGGCACGGGACGCGGAATCACGACACCCATTTCCTTCCTTGCCCGGGTCCCCGACCGTCCCTCATTCCCCGCTCTCCCGCTACAATCTTCCCGTTTACCCACGCTCCGGAGATCCACCGCATGGCCGCCAAGCCGAAATACCAGCGCATCCTGCTGAAGCTTTCCGGCGAGGCGCTGATGGGTGCGGAGGACTACGGCATCGACCCGAAGGTGATCGGGCGGCTGGCGAAGGAAATCCTGGAAGTGCGCGCGACCGGCGTGCAGGTCGGCGTTGTGATCGGCGGCGGCAACATCTTCCGCGGCGCAGGGCTCGCCGCAGCCGGCATGGACCGCGTCACCGGCGACCACATGGGCATGCTCGCCACGGTGATGAACGCGCTGGCGATGCAGGACGCGCTGGAGAAAGTCGGCGGCTTCGCGCGCGTGATGAGCGCGATCCCGATCCACGACGTCTGCGAGGATTTCATCCGCCGCCGCGCGATCCGGCATCTGGAGAAGGGCCGCATCGTGCTGTTCGCAGGCGGTACCGGCAATCCGTTCTTCACCACCGATTCCGCGGCCGCGCTGCGCGCGGTGGAAGTCGGCGCCGACCTGCTGCTGAAGGCTACCAAGGTCGACGGCGTGTACAGCGCCGATCCCAAGAAGAAGAAGGATGCGCAACGATTCGAACGCGTCAGCTACGAGGACGTGATCGCGCGCAACCTGCAGGTGATGGACACCGCCGCGATCGCGTTGTGCCGCGATCACAACATGCCGCTGCGCATCTACGACATGACCCGGCCGGGAAACCTGATGCGGATCATGAAGGGCGAGGCGGTGGGCACTTTGGTGGATGCGGGTTGATCGGCCACGCCGAGGTTATACTCCCCGGTCGGACTTTTCAGGCGGGACCGCTCATGCTCAACGACATCAAACAGGATGCGCAGGCCCGGATGGGCAAGAGCGTCGAGTCGCTGCGGCACGAACTTTCCCGGCTGCGCACCGGCCGCGCCAGCACCGCGCTGGTCGAAGGCATCAAGGTGAATTACTACGGCTCCGACGTGCCGATCAACCAGGTGGCCGGCGTGGCCGTGACCGATGCGCGCACGCTGACCATCACGCCCTACGAAAAGCAGATGGTCGGCCCGGTCGAAAAGGCAATCCTCGGTTCCGACATCGGCGTCACGCCCAACACGGCGGGCACCACCATCCGCCTGAACCTGCCGCCGCTGACCGAAGAGCGCCGCAAGGAGCTGGCCAAACACGTCAGCCACGAGGGCGAAAACGCGAAGGTCGCGATCCGCAATATCCGCCGCGACGCGATGCAGCACGTCAAGGACCTGCTGAAGGACAAGAAGATCACCGAGGACGAGGAACGCCGCGCCGAGGACGAAGTGCAGAAGCTCACCGACAGGTTCATCAAGGACGTCGACGGCGTCGTGAAGAACAAGGAAGACGAGTTGCTGGCGCTGTAAGCGCGCAGCCCGCCTCGCGCATGTCCCCGCCAGCCGACCCCCGCACTCCGCGCCACGTCGCCATCGTGATGGACGGCAACGGCCGCTGGGCGCGCCGGCGCGGGCAACCGCGCAGCTTCGGCCACCGCGCCGGGCAGAAGGCAGTACGCGAAGCCGTGGAGTTCTGCCTGCGTCGCAAGATCGAATCGCTCACGCTGTTCGCGTTTTCCTCGGAAAACTGGAAACGCCCGGATGAGGAAGTCGGCGCCCTGATGGAACTGTTCCTGCGTGCACTGGACAAGGAAGTCGAGGAACTGCACAGCAACGAGGTGCGCGTGCATTTCGTCGGCGGCTTGTCGGTGTTCAACGAGGCACTGCGCACCCGGATGCACGCCGCGATGGAAAAAACCGGCGGCAACCGCGCGCTCGACCTCAATGTCTGCGTCAACTACGGCGGCCGATGGGACATCGCGCAGGCCGCGCGGAAGGTTGCGCAGGCCGTGCAACGCGGCGAGCTGCCCGCGGAGTCCATCGATGAAACCTCGCTCGCGCCGTTCCTGTGCCTGGCGGAACAGCCGGCCGTGGATTTGCTGATCCGCACCGGGGGGGAACATCGCATCAGCAACTTCCTGCTTTGGCAGATCGCCTACGCGGAGTTGTATTTCACCGATGTCCTGTGGCCGGATGTCGACCAGGACGAACTGGCGCGGGCGCTGGACAATTTCGCGCAACGCGAGCGCCGTTTCGGCAACGCCGGCGCGCAGATCGCGCGCGCATCCTGACAGGCACGCCCGGGATGTTGCGCCAACGCGTATTGACCGCCCTGGTGCTCGCGCCGCTGCTGGTCGCGCTGATCTTCCTCACCACCACACCGGTTTTCGCCATGCTGCTGGGCGTGATCTTCCTCGCCGGATTGTGGGAATGGACCCGCATGGCGGGCCTGCGCGGGCGACCCTTGCGCGCATTCGTGCTGGCGGGCTACGCGCTGGCGATGCTGCTGTTGTGGCCGGTGGCGCACTCGCCGTACTGGTGGTGGCCCGTGCTCGCGGGCGTGGCGTGGTGGCTGCTGGCAGCGTTGTGGCTGCGGGGCAGGAATTTCGCAATCACTCCAACACCTTTTCATATCTTGCTGAAGTTATTGGCAGGCATGCTGGTCGTGATTCCAGCATGGTGCGCCGTGGTGGTGCTGCACGGGATGATCCCCAGGGATCCTCCCCCGCATTCGCCATGGTGGGTGGTGTTCTTCGCAGCCATCGTGTTCGCCGCCGACATCGGGGCGTATTTCGCCGGCACGCGTTTCGGAGGGCGCAAGCTTGCACCATCGATCAGCCCCGGCAAAACCTGGGCGGGCGTGTACGGCGCTCTCGCATGCGCCGCGTTGATCGGACTGGCCGGGGGCTGGATCGCGCATGCCCCCGTCGCGTCGCTTGCCGGCGTGATCGCACTCGCGCTGGTGACGGTGGTGTTTTCCATCGTGGGAGACCTGTTCGAGAGCCTGATCAAGCGCCACGCGGGCGTGAAGGATTCCGGCGCGCTCTTTCCCGGCCACGGCGGATTGTTCGACCGCATGGACAGCCTCGTTGCGGCGCTGCCGGTGTTCGTGCTCGGCAAGGCATTGCTCGGCCTATGACCGGCAGGACCACACCCGCGACGGCCGGACCCGCCGCATGAGGTCGATCGCCATCTTCGGCGCCACCGGCTCGATCGGCGGCAGCGCGCTGGATGTGATCGCGCGCCATCCCGACCGCTTCCGCGTCAGCGTGCTTTCCGCCCATCGCAACGTCGAGGCGCTGGCCGCGCTGTGTGCGCGGCATCGGCCGGAGCTGGCCATCGTGGCGGATCCGGAACGCGAAGGCGCGCTCGCTTCCGCGCTGGAAGAATACGATCTGCCGACGCGTGTCGCGTCTGGGCCATTTGCGCTGGAGCAGGCGGCAAGCGACGCCACCTGCGACACCGTGATCGCGGCGATCGTCGGTGCCGCAGGCCTGTGTTCCACGCTGGCGGCGGCGCGCGCCGGCAAGCGCCTGCTGCTGGCCAACAAGGAATCCGCGGTGATGGCGGGTCCGTTGTTGCGCTCGGCCCTCGCCGAAGGCAACGGCGAATTGATTCCCGTCGATTCCGAGCACAACGCGTTGTTCCAGTGCCTGCCGCCGCGTTGCAACGATGTCGACGCGCGTGGTGAAGTGCGCCGGCTCTGGCTGACGGCTTCGGGCGGCCCGTTCCGCGGCCGCACGCGCGGGCAGCTTGCGGGCGTCACCCCCGAGCAGGCCTGCGCGCATCCCAAGTGGCGCATGGGCCGCAAGATCTCGGTGGATTCGGCCACGCTGATGAACAAGGGCCTCGAAGTGATCGAGGCGCACGTCCTGTTCGGCGTCGCCGAGCCTGCGATCGAAGTGGTGGTACACCCGCAAAGCACGGTGCACTCCCTGGTCGAATACGTCGATGGTTCCTTCCTCGCGCAGCTCGGGCAACCCGACATGCGTACCGCCCTCGCGCACGCCCTGGCGTGGCCGGAACGCATCGAAGCCGGCGTGGCGTTGCTCGATCCGCGCACGCTGTCGCTGCAGTTCGAACCGCCCGATGCCGCGACCTTCCGCTGCCTCGCGCTGGCAAGGCAGGCCCTGCGCGCCGGAGGCGACGCGCCGGCGCTGCTGAATGCGGCCAATGAGGAGGCCGTGGCGGCGTTCCTCGAGGGTCGGCTGCCGTTCCTCGGCATCGAACAGGTCATCGAATCGGCATTGAATGAACTGCCGCCGCAACCCGTGGTCGATGTGGGGAGCCTGGTTGAACGGGATTTAACGGCGCGTCGGGTCGCCGCCCGTATCATTCGGGACATCCGGTAACCCGTTTCCTCGCCTCATCCTTCCCCGAACCGAGCTTCCTGTCCTTCGTACATGTCCCATCTCCCCGATATCGCCGGCTCGCTGTGGTGGATGATCGTCACGCTTGGCGTGCTGGTCACCTTCCACGAATTCGGCCATTTCATCGTTGCGCGCGCCTGCGGCGTGAAGGTGCTGCGCTTTTCCGTGGGGTTCGGCCGCGCACTGTGGTCGCGCACCGCCAAGAGCGGCACCGAGTATGTCGTCGCGGCGATTCCCCTCGGCGGTTACGTCAAGATGCTGGATGCGCGCGAAGGCGACGTGCCGGCCGGGGAACACGACCGGGAATTCACCGCCAAGCCGGTGTGGCAGCGCATCGCCATCGTGCTTGCCGGTCCGGTATTCAACCTGCTGTTCGCGGTGGCGGCATTCTGGGCGATGCTGGTGATCGGCAAGCCCGACTACCAGCCGCTGGTCGGACATGTGTCCGGACTGGCCGCCGAGGCCGGCTTCCGGCACGGCGACCGCATCGAGAATGTCGCCGGCGAACCGGTGGCCAACTGGACCGACTTGAGCCTTGCGCTTTCCGATGCGGTGCAGGCGCGCAAACCGGCAGCCGTCTCCGTGCGCGAAGCGAATGGGCAGGTGCGCACGCGCGTGATGCATTTCGAGCAGCTGCCGCAAGGACTCGGCGAGGAAGCGCAGGTCGAGCGGGTGGGGCTCACCCCCGAACAGCGTTCGCTGCCGCCGGTCGTGGGCGAAATCGAGAAAAGCAGCGCGGCCGCGGCCGCCGGGCTGCAGGCGGGCGACCGCATCCTCGCCATCGGCGATACCGCCGTGCAGTACTGGGACGACATCCCGGATGCGGTGAAACGGCAAGCCTCGGCCACCCATCCATTGACATTGCGCGTGCAGCGCCACGGGCACATTTCGGATTTCGAAGTGCAACCGAGGATGACCGCGTTCCCGGACGGCCACCATGGTTACGCCATCGGCATCGCCGCAAAAGTGACCGACGCGAAGTACGACGCGGTGCAACGCCTCGGCCCGCTGCCGGCGATCCCGGCCGCCTTTGCGCAGACCTGGAACCTCACCGCGCGGACGGTGGCGATGCTGGGGCAGATGGTCACCGGCGGCGCATCGCTCAAGAACATTTCCGGCCCGATTTCGATCGCGCAGTACGCGAATGCCTCCGCGGACATGGGACCGGCGTGGTTCATGTGGTTCCTCGGCATCGTGTCGCTGAGCCTGGGCGTGATGAACCTGCTGCCGATCCCGATCCTGGACGGCGGGCACCTGCTCTACTACCTGATCGAACTCGTCAAGGGCAGCCCGCTTTCCGAACGCGCCATGATTTTCGGCCAGTACGTCGGCGCGGCGCTGCTGGTCGGGCTGATGGGGCTGGCTTTCTACAACGACATCCTGAGGCTGGTGTCCTGATCGCCTTTTGAACGAGTCCGCAACGGGCTTGTCAAATCGCGGCGGATGCGAGCTTTCCCGCGCAAACTGTGGCAGGATGCGCGGTTTCGCGAACCACTTTCACCGGAATCGACGAACGATGAAGCGTATCGCCGCCTTGATCCTGCTCGCCAGCCTCGCCGCGCAGGCTTACGCGTTCGAACCGTTCACCGTGAGCGATATCCGCGTGGAAGGGTTGCAGCGCATCGCCGCGGGCACGGTCTTCAGCTACCTGCCGGTGGAAATCGGCCAATCCATGGACGACGCCAAGGCGCAACAGGCGATCCGCGCCCTGTTCAAGACCGGGTTCTTTTCCGACGTGCAGCTCGAACGCCAGGGCGACATTCTGGTGATCAAGGTCGTGGAGCGTCCCTCGATCGCCACGCTGACCATCCACGGCAACAAGGACATCAAGACCGACCAGTTGACCTCGGGACTGAAGGACGCCGGGCTGTATGCCGGCAATACCTTCGACCGACAGACCCTGGATGAAGTCAAGCAGGAACTCGTCCGGCAATACAACAACCGCGGCAAGTACAACGTCTCGATCGAACCGCACGTCACCAACCTGGACCGCAACCGGGTGGCCATCGACATCGAGATCCACGAAGGCCAGGCGGCCAAGATCCAGTGGATCAACGTGGTCGGCAACAACGCCTTCACCGACAAGCAGATCCTGAGCGACTGGGAATCCGGCACGCCCAACTGGACGTCCTGGTACTCCAACAACGACCAGTATTCGCGCGAGAAGCTGTCGGGCGACCTGGAGAAACTTTCCTCGTACTACCTCGACCGCGGCTACGCGGATTTCTCCGTCGATTCCGCGCAGGTGACGATCAGCCCGGACAAGCGCGGCATCTACATCGCCGCAGCGATCAAGGAAGGCGAGATCTACACGATCTCCGACATCCACCTGCTGGGCGACCTGATCCTGCCCGAGGAATCCCTGCGCGGCCTGCTGCGCATCAAGAACGGCGACATCTTCAACCGCCACAGCATCGAACTGTCCTCCGACGCGATCACCAGCGTGCTGGCGAACATCGGCTACGCCTTCGCCAAGGTGACGCCGGTACCCAAGATCGACAAGGACCATCGCACGGTCGACCTGTCGTTCTATGTCGAGCCCGGCCAGCGCGTGTACGTGCGCCGCATCAATTTCAAGGGCAATACCCGCACCGAAGACGAGGTGCTGCGCCGCGAAATGCGGCAATTCGAAGGCGCCTGGTATTCGCAGGCCGCGGTCGACCGTTCCAAGATCCGCCTGCAGCGGCTGGGCTACTTCAGTTCGGTGAAGATCGATACCGCCAAGGTGGCCGGTACGGCCGACCAGGTCGATCTGAACGTCAGCGTGAAGGAGGAATCCTCCGGCCAGCTGATCTTCGGCGTGGGGTATTCGCAGGTATCCGGCATCATCCTGTCCACCTCGGTGTCGGAAAACAATTTCCTCGGCACCGGCGACAAGGTCTCGGCTTCGCTGCAGAAGAGTTCGTACCTGAAGCAGTACCAGGTTTCCTACGTCAATCCCTATTTCACCGACAGCGGCATCAGCCTCGGGTACAACCTGAGTTACCTCGAGTTGAAC
>JAFEEJ010000144.1 GCA_018241145.1 Pseudomonadota bacterium
GCCGGGGATCAGGCCCCGTTCGATCGCCATCAACGCGAACGCCGCTTCCAGTCCGCCGGCCGCGCCCAGCGTGTGCCCGGTGTAACCCTTGGTGGAACTGGCGCGCACGCGCGGCGGGAAACGCTCGCCCAGCAGCGCGGCCTCCACTTCGTCGTTCTTCCGCGTGGCCGTCCCGTGCAGGTTGATGTAGTCGACCCGGTCTTCGTCCAGGCCCGCGCGCGCCAACGCATCGTCCAGGGCCGCGCGCGCACCGCGCCCTTGCGGATGCGGCGTGGACATGTGGTACGCGTCGGAGGATTCGCCGTAACCGATCAGGCGCGGCGCACCGGGTGCGGTTTCCGCACGTTGCAACAGTGCGAACGCAGCCGCTTCGCCGATCGAGATGCCCTTGCGCTGCGCGTCGAACGGCCGGCACGCTTCGGGCGACACCAGTTCCAGCGCGTTGAAGCCGAACAGCACGCTGTCGCACAGCGTATCCACGCCGCCGACCAGCGCGGCATCGACCAGACCCAGCCGGATCATCCGTTCCGCGCTGGCGAACACTTTTGCCGAGGACGAACACGCGGTCGAGATCGTCAGCGCCGGGCCGCGGATGCCCGTCGCTTGGGCGACAAATGCGGTGAGCGAATGCGGCGTGTGGATTCCCTGGCGGCGCAGGTCTTCCGGGAAGCGGCCGTGGTCCAGCCGCCGGTAGGCTTCCTCGCTGGCGCCGATGCTGGCGGTGGACGTGCCGAGCACCAGCGCCACGCGATCCGCACCGTGGCGTTCGATCGCTTCGCGCGTTGCATCGAACAATCCGTCCTGGTTCAACCCCAGCCATGCCAGCCGGTTGTTGCGGCATTCCCAGTGCGACAGCGCCTGCGGCAACGGCGCGCCTTCGATTCCATCGACGCGCCCGATGAAACATTCCAGCGGCGCGGAAGAAAAATCGTTCGCGCGCAAGCCGCCGCGTTCCGTATCCAGGGCATCCGCATGCGCGGCGCCGCCGCGTCCCAGCGCGGAGGTCGCGCTGCAGGCGGTGACGGCCAGCGGTGGAATCAGGGAAGCCAATGCGGGTTCCTGCCGGGAAGCAGCCGGGCAGTATACGCAAGCTGCGGGGTGGATCGGTCCATGCCGGCCGCTTGAGCGCGAACCGGGCCGCTGCCAAGCTTGCATGATTGCAGTGCCGCATCCATCCGCAAGGGGACTTCGAGCATGAAACGCCTCCACCTAGTCCTGTTGTTGCCGTTGCTGCTGCTCACCATGGCGTTCCGCCAGGTGCCGCTGAACGATCCGCCGCCGATCCAGGTGCCGGCGGGCGTGGACCTCGCGCAGGTGCGGAATGCGGTGACGGAAGCGCTGACCGGCCGCGGCTGGGCGATCGCCAACCACCAGCCCGGCGAAATCGACGCCACCTACGCGCGCCGCGACTTCAGCGTCACCATCGCCGTGCATTACGACCGCCATCAGGTGCAGATCAATTACCTGGACAGCAGCAACCTGAAATACGAAGTGAAGAACGGCGTGCGCTACATCCACACCAATTACGCAAGCTGGATCCAGAACCTCGTCACCGACATCAACAACCGGTTCGCGATGGCGCATTAGGGCCTGTCAACCTTCGCTTGAATCCCCTCACGCCGCGAGTGGCAAGGGCCCGCTGCTAAGCTGCGCGCATGCACGAACACATTCGCGTCGTGGACACCTGGTTGCGCGGATTGCAGGACCGGCTGTGTGCCGCGTTCGAATCCATCGACGGCAAGGCGCGTTTCGTCGAGGAAGCCTGGACGCGGCCCGAGGGTGGCGGTGGCCGCACGCGCGTGCTGAAGCAAGGCGCGGTGTTCGAACAGGCCGGGGTGAATTGGTCGCGCGTCACCGGCGACAAGCTGCCGCCGTCGGCGACCGCGCATCGCCCGGAGCTCGCCGGGCGTTCGTGGGTCGCGACCGGCGTGTCGCTGGTGATCCATCCATCCAATCCGTACGTGCCGACCTCGCACGCCAACGTGCGCTACTTCGAGGCCGACAGGCAAGGTGAGGAACCCGTCTGGTGGTTCGGCGGCGGTTTCGACCTGACGCCGTTCTACCCGTTCGACGAGGATTGCGTGCACTGGCACAGCATCGCGCGCGACCTGTGCGCGCCGTTCGGTCCCGATGTGTACTTGAAGTACAAGAAATGGTGCGACGAGTATTTTTATCTCAGGCACCGCAATGAAACCCGCGGCATCGGCGGGTTGTTCTTCGACGATCTGAACGAGTGGGGGTTCGAACGCTGCTTCGCGTTCCTGCAGGCGGTCGGCAACGGCTTCCTTGACGCGTACCTGCCGATCGTCGAACGCCGCAAGGGCATGCCGTACGGCGAACGCGAGCGCGAGTTCCAGCTCTACCGCCGCGGCCGTTACGTCGAATTCAACCTCGTCTACGACCGCGGCACCCTGTTCGGCCTGCAATCCGGCGGCCGCGCCGAATCCATACTGATGTCATTGCCGCCGCGCGTGCGCTACGAGTACGGGTATGTGCCGGAGGTGGGAAGCGCGGAGGCGAAGCTCGCCGAGTATTTGAAGTCGAGGAATTGGATCGGAAAGCCGGAATAAAGCACCGAGCCGGGTCTCGATGATGCGCATTGCGCCTGTCCGCTCAAGATCGGCCGAACTTCTCAGCAACTCGTTACTTGCCCAGCATCAAGGGCAATCACCCTTCCATGCTCTGATTTGGTGATCAAAGCACTGATGAAGTCGTATCCACCTTCGCATTTTCCATCGTCGCGAATAGTTGCGTGGAAATCGTATTCCCGCCAACCGTCCTGTGCGTGTGAAGGTGCTCCGAGGATTTGCCGTAAGCTTTCGTCCGAGGTGCCGAGCCAGAGGGGCATGTCGAGCGACACCGGATTGAACGTCCGGGGTAGCAGGGGGCA
>JAFEEJ010000145.1 GCA_018241145.1 Pseudomonadota bacterium
AGGAAATCACCGCGGACATCCCGAACGTGGGCGAACAGGCGCTGGCGCGCCTGGACGAGTCCGGCATCGTCTACATCGGCGCCGAAGTGAAGGCCGGCGACATCCTGGTCGGCAAGGTCACGCCCAAGGGCGAGTCGCAACTGACCCCGGAAGAAAAACTGCTGCGCGCGATCTTCGGCGAGAAGGCGTCCGACGTGAAGGATTCGTCCTTGCGCGTGCCGCCCGGCATGGACGGCACCGTGATCGACGTGCAGGTGTTCACCCGCGACGGCATCGAGAAGGACAAGCGCGCGCGCCAGATCGAGGAGATGGAGATCAAGCGCATCCGCAAGGACCTGGACGACCAGTTCCGCATCCTGGAAGGCGCGATCTACGATCGGCTGCGCGAGAAGCTGCTGCACAAGCAGGCCAACAGCGGCCCGCAGGGCCTGAAGAAGGGCGCGGTGATCACCAGCGATTACCTCGACGGCCTGAAGAAGGACGAGTGGTTCAAGATCAATCCCAAGGACGAGGACGCCGGCGATTTCATCGAGCGCGCGGGCGAGCAGATCAAGCGCCACAAGGAAGCCTTCGACCGCCGCTTCCGCGAGAAGCAGGCGAAGATCACCGCGGGCGACGACCTCGCGCCGGGCGTGCTGAAGATGGTGAAGGTGCACCTCGCGGTCAAGCGCCGCGTCCAGCCGGGCGACAAGATGGCCGGACGCCACGGCAACAAGGGCGTGGTGTCGATGATCGTGCCGGTGGAAGACATGCCGTTCATGGACGACGGCACGCCGGTCGACATCGTGCTGAATCCGCTGGGCGTGCCTTCGCGCATGAACATCGGGCAGATCCTGGAAACCCACCTGGGCTGGGCGGCGAAAGGCGTCGGCCTGAAGATCGGCAGGATGCTCGAAGCGCAGGAAAAGGCATCGAAGCTGCGCGAGTTCCTCGACCAGGTCTACAACTCGGAGAAGGCCGGTCACCACGTCAACCTGAAGGCGTTCAAGGATGAGGAAATCCTCAACCTCGCGCGCAACCTGAAGGAAGGCGTGCCGATGGCGACCCCGGTGTTCGACGGCGCCAACGAGGGCGAGATCAAGGCGATGTTGAAGCTGGCCGATCTGCCGGAGTCCGGGCAGACCACGCTGGTCGACGGCCGCACCGGCGAGAAGTTCGATCGCCCGGTCACCGTGGGTTACATGCACATGCTGAAGTTGAACCACCTGGTCGACGACAAGATGCACGCGCGTTCCACCGGCCCGTACTCGCTGGTGACCCAGCAGCCGCTGGGCGGCAAGGCGCAATTCGGCGGCCAGCGCTTCGGCGAAATGGAAGTGTGGGCGCTGGAAGCCTACGGCGCGGCCTACACCCTGCAGGAAATGCTGACGGTGAAGTCCGACGACGTGAACGGCCGCAACGCCATGTACAAGAACATCGTCGACGGCGAACACGAAATGGCGGCCGGCATGCCCGAGTCGTTCAACGTGCTGGTCAAGGAAATCCGCTCGCTGGCGATCGACATGGAGTTGAACGAGAGGTGATGAAACAGGGAGCAGGGCAGAGGGAGCAGGGAACAGCGAGCGATCGCGACCTGCCTTTCCCTGCTCCCGGCTCCCTGCTTCCGCTTTTGAACATCGACAACTCGACCAAACGAATTTCTCCGTAACGGAGTGAAGAAATGAAAGACTTGCTCAACCTGTTCAATCAGCAAACCGCGCCGCTGGACTTCGATGCGATCAAGATCGCATTGGCGTCCCCCGACCTGATCCGCTCGTGGTCGTGGGGCGAGGTGAAGAAACCCGAGACGATCAACTACCGCACCTTCAAGCCCGAGCGCGACGGCCTGTTCTGCGCGGCCATCTTCGGTCCGGTCAAGGACTACGAGTGCCTGTGCGGCAAGTACAAGCGCATGAAGCACCGCGGCGTGGTGTGCGAGAAGTGCGGCACCGAAGTGACGCTGGCCAAGGTGCGCCGCGAGCGCATGGGCCACATCGAGCTGGCCAGCCCGACCGCGCACATCTGGTTCCTGAAGTCGCTGCCTTCGCGCATCGGCCTGATGCTGGACATGACCCTGCGCGACATCGAGCGCATCCTGTACTTCGAAGCCTACGTGGTGATCGATCCGGGCCTGACCTCGCTCGAGCGCGGCCAGATGCTGACCGAGGACCAGTACCTCACCGCGGTCGAGGAACACGGCGACGAATTCGACGCCAAGATGGGCGCCGAAGCGGTCTACGAACTGCTGCGTTCGCTCGACCTCAACGGCGAGATGGTGCGGCTGAAGGAGGAAATCGCCGCGACCAATTCCGAAACCAAGCTCAAGCGCCTCACCAAGCGCATCAAGCTGATCGAGGCGTTCATCGATTCGGGCAACCGTCCGGAATGGATGGTGATGACGGTGCTGCCGGTGCTGCCGCCGGACCTGCGTCCGCTGGTGCCGCTGGAAGGCGGGCGCTTCGCCACGTCCGATCTGAACGACCTGTACCGCCGCGTCATCAACCGCAACAATCGTTTGAAAAGGCTGCTGGAACTCAATGCGCCCGACATCATCGTGCGCAACGAGAAGCGCATGCTGCAGGAATCGGTGGACGCGCTGATGGACAACGGCCGCCGCGGCCGCGCCATCACCGGCACC
>JAFEEJ010000146.1 GCA_018241145.1 Pseudomonadota bacterium
GCCATTCCGCGGCCGCGCGCGGACGCCGCGATTCCTCGCGCAGGCGCCGCCAGGTTTCGGTGACCGCGAGCGCGGCGTCCAGGTGCGCGATGGCCTGGCCTTCCACGCCTGCGAGCGGGGCGGTGTCGCCGACCAGCGCGTCGCCGGCATCGCCGCAGGCGAACCCGGCGACGATGCGGTCGATCGCGAAGGCCCAGCTGAATTCGCGGTAGTCGCCGGCGCCCGCGCGTTCGCGCGCGTGTTCGTCTTCGCCCCAGCGCACGCCCGCGTCGTGCAGCCGCACGCGCAGGCGTTCCAGCGCATCGGCATCGAGATCGAAACGGCGCATGACGCCAGCGGCCGACAATACGCTGGACAGTTCGTCCAGTTCCCAGCGCGAGGCCGGTGCATCCAGCAGTTTCAAAAACAATTCTGCGGCAGGATGCCGCGCCGCGGCACCGAGGTCGCCGAGGTTCCAGGGAATGAAGCGCGAGTCGTTGCGCGGAATGCCGCCGAACACCGCGTCGATCGCGGGGCGATATGTTGCGATGTCGGGCATCATCACCGCGATATCGCGGGGTTGCAGCGGCGGATCGAAACGCTGGTCATCGAGCATTGCCAGCAGCGCGTCGTGCAGGGTCTGCACCTCGCGCAACGGCGTGTGGCAGGCGTGGAATTGCAGCGAGTCGTCGGGTTGTTCCGCGCGATCCTCGTCACGCGGCGCGGCGTGAGTCAGGATGTCGTTGCGCACGCGGCCGAGCAGCGTCTTGAGCGAGATGTCTTTGTCGAACAGATCGATTTCTTCGTCCGGCTGCACATGCTCGTAGCCGTACAGCAACTCGACGAATTCGGCTGCGGCGCCGCCCAGCGAAGTGACCAGCGGGTTGCCGCCATCCTTTTCCGACAGTCGCGCGCGCACCTCGCGGCGGGAACGCGGGGTATCGCCGAGGTATTCGCGCGACGGCAGCGGCAGGAAGAAATCCACATCGCAGTGGCGTCCCGCGACCGCCAGCATCCGCAGCACGTCGGGCGAGATATTGACGCAGGCGAAACACGCAAGGTGTTCGGGCAAGCCGGGCGGCGCGGGTTTTTCGCGGAATCCGTCGCGCGAATACTCCGGATCGAACGCGCGCAGCCACTCGTCCACCCGCGTGGCGCGCGATGCGCCGCCGATGCGCGGCAGCAGCCGGCGCCAGAGTTCGGCCTGCCAGTCATCGGCACCGTCGCCACGTTCCCAAGCCAGCAACTTGTCGCGCCGGTAACCCTGCATGCGTTCGTACGCGCGGGCGAGTTCGAAGCCCAAGGCGTAACGCCGCAACGGATCGCCGCCGACCGCGAGGTAATCGCGCAACGGCGCCAGCGCCGCGCCATCCAGCGGTTCGCCCAGCAATGCATGCAGGTGCCAGCGCGACACCTCGACGTCGAACGGCGAGCGTTGCGGCAGGTCAGGCCGTGCCGCGCGCAGCAGTTCCCACGTGAACTGCGCGGGCGGCGTGAATTCGACGTTCGCGATCACGCCGAGCCGTTCGGCCAGGTGCGCCTGCAGCCAGCGCTTCAAACCCGCGTGCGGCACCAGCACCCGCGCGGGTGCCAGCGGATGGGCGCGCGTGGATTCGCCCAGCCGCTCGCCGAGTCGATCCGCGAGCCTGGCCGCATCGTTGCCGGTGTAAAGCTTGAACAAACGGGGACCCTGCGCGCAGTCGATCGCGCAAGTATGCCCGCGCCCGTCTCAGGCGATGCGACCTGCGGAATCGCGCGGACGCCGCTTCGCGCTCCTGCGCAGCGCACAGCGCCGGCCCCTCGAACGAGCGCGCGGATTCCGCCGGGCTTCCCCGTGCCGAAAAATCCCGGCATCCTCGACCATGGCGGACCGAGCACATCGTGTCCGGTTCGCCGTTCCCGCTCCAGCCACTGCCACCCGAGACGATGACGACTGCCACCGAGGCCATGCCGGCGCCGCTGCCGCGGCAGATTCCCTACATCATCGCCACCGAGGGCTGCGAGCGTTTCAGCTTCTACGGCATGCGCAACATCCTGACGCCGTTCCTGGCGTCGACGTTGCTGTTGTACCTGCCGATGGGCGAGCGTGCGCTCGCGGCCAAGGACGTCTTCCACACCTTCGTGATCGGCGTGTACTTCTTCCCGCTGCTGGGCGGCTGGATCGCCGACCGCTTCACCGGCAAGTACCCCGCGATCCTGTGGCTGTCGCTGGTGTACGTCGCAGGACACGCATGCCTTGCGGCGTTCGACGATCACCGCACCGGCTTCTACACCGGGCTGTTCCTGATCGCGCTGGGTTCGGGCGGCATCAAGCCGCTGGTGTCGGCGTTCGTCGGCGACCAGTTCGATTCGAGCAACAAGCATCGCGCGAAAGTCGTCTACGACGCGTTCTACTGGATCATCAATTTCGGGTCGTTCTTCGCGTCGTTGCTGATGCCGATTTTCCTGCGCGACCTCGGTCCGGCCGTCGCCTTCGGGATCCCCGGCGTGCTGATGGCGATCGCGCTGGCGGTGTTCTGGCTTGGCCGGCGCCGTTACGTGCACGTTGCGCCCACGCCGCCGAATCCGCATTCGCTGCTGCGGGTGGTGCGCACCGCGCTGCTGGCGCGCGCGCCGGGACAGCCGCGACCGGGGCTGTCGGTGGCGGTGGCCGGTGCATGCGGTGCATTGGCGTTGCTCGCATCGATCCCGGCGTTCGGTTTCGTGATCGGCGTGTGCCTCGCACTCGGCGCGCTGCTGCTGGGCGGCGGCATCGGCACCGCGCTGCAACTGGAACGCGCGCGCGGCGCGCATCCGGACGAGGCCGTTGACGGCGTGCGCGTGGTGCTGCGGGTGCTGATCGTGTTCGCGCTGGTCACGCCTTTCTGGTCCTTGTTCGACCAGAAAGCCTCGACGTGGGTGCTGCAAGGCGCGCAGATGGCCAAGCCCGCGTGGTTCCACGAAGCGCAGATGCAGGCGCTGAATCCGCTGCTGGTGCTGCTGCTGATCCCGTTCAACAACCTCGTGGCGTTTCCGTTGCTGCGGCGATTCGGCATCGAACCGACCGCGTTGCGGCGCATGGGTGCGGGCATCGCGCTGGCGGCGCTGGCGTGGATCGCGGCGGGCGCGATCCAGCTCGCGATCGACGCCGGCGACGCGGTGCCCATCGCCTGGCAGATCCTGCCGTACGCGCTGCTGACGCTGGGCGAGGTGCTCGTCTCGGCGACCGGGCTGGAATTCGCCTACAGCCAGGCGCCGCGTTCGATGAAGGGCGCGATCATGAGTTTCTGGATGCTGTCGGTCACCTTCGGCAACCTGTGGGTGCTGCTGGCCGACGCCGGCATCCGCAACGGCACGGTCACCGCATGGGTCGCCGGCACCGGCCTGGGCGAAACCGCGTTCCTGATGTTCTTCTTCGCCGGTTTCGCGGCACTCGCCGCACTGGCCTTCGCGCTGTTTGCGCGTCGCTATCCGATGCAGGATTTCTATCGGGCCTGAGCGCGTTGCCGTCGACATCACGAATGGGCTTTTCGCGACCCATCCATGGTGCCGGATCATCGACAACCGAAATTCCCGTGCGCACGCGGAACCCGAGAAAATCCTTTCGCATGAGGTTCACGCGCCGCATAAGAGACTTGGCGCCGTCGATTCGACCTCGTGCGTGGCTTCCCGCACCAGGCCCGAGGGCCGCTGCCGGGATCGGGTGTCGAGCCGGCCGCGCCGGCTTCCGGCGACAAGACCGTTACCACCGGATGGAGAAAATGCCCGAGCAATGGCCGCTTTTCAAAGAGGGTGACCGTGAGTTGGGGATTTTCTATCCCTATCACTACATCGTGGCCGGTTACAGCAACATGGCCGAAGCGCAGGCCGCCGAAGCCGCTTGTCGCAAAGCGGGCTTCGCCGACGAAGACGTGCGGGCCGTTTCCGGGGAATTCATGATGAAGCTGGAATCGCGGGAGGAGGCGGGATGGCTGGACAGGACGAAAGCCAAACTGGCCGAATTCATGGGCACGGAAGCCGCCTTTCTGCATGAAGACGCCGAGCTTGCCCGCGGCGGCGGGGCTTTTCTTTTCATCCATGCGCCCGACGATTCGAGCGTCGATCGGGCCCGGCGCG
Organism: Pseudomonadota bacterium; assembly: GCA_018241145.1. GTDB lineage: Bacteria > Pseudomonadota > Gammaproteobacteria > Xanthomonadales > Rhodanobacteraceae > 66-474. Next base: position 4,075 of record JAFEEJ010000146.1, read on the forward strand.
TGTTTTCAATGCATGGTCCCAGGTACGCACGACGCTATCTGGAAATCGCGATCGAGCACATCGTGAAAAATGCGGACGCCAATTGGGCGGCAAGGCGCCATGCCAACGACTGAAGGCCGAAACCTCTTCTTCGTTCGTCGATGCATTTTCGCCAGGATCCTGCGGAGCGCAAGCCTCCGTCGCAACGCCGCTGGATCCATTGCCGCTGGATCCATTATTGAGAATAATTCTCATTGCCGATAGCATCGCGGGCGGATTGCCACGGCCCATGCCCCGATGCCGAATCATCGACTGCTGAAATTCCTGCGCAGCGCGCATCTCTATCTCGGCGTGTTCACCGCGCCGGCGTTGCTGTTCTTCGCATTCACCGGCGCGTTGCAGAGCTTCGACCTGCATGAAGCCGCGCGCGGCAGCGATTACCGTCCGCCTGCATGGCTGCAAAGCCTGGCGCATCTGCACAAGAAGCAAAGCCTGGACGTACCGGCGCGGCGAGCACCGCCGCGCGGTGCGGAGCCGGCGCAGGATCGTGCCGCGGGCGCATCCGCATCCGATCCGATCGTGACTCGCGCCAACGACGCCGGCGCGGAGCCGCAGAGGACGCCGGGGGACCGCGCGTCCGACGTGCCCAGGCGCAACCTGCTGCCGATGAAAATCTATTTCGCGCTGGTGGCTCTGAGCCTCTTCCTCTCGACGTTGACGGGGCTGTACATGGCCAGCCGCATGAGCCGCCATGCGCGCCGGATTGCTGCGACCTTCGCCGCGGGCGTGCTGGTGCCGCTGCTGTTGCTGGTGTTCTGAGCGACAGCGGATCCCGCGCGGATTTGGCGACGCGCACGCGGCGCATGCGACAATGCACGCACGCGCCCGTAGCTCAGCTGGTGACCCGGTGAGCGTTTGCGCGATGCCCCGAAGGCATCGCGCGCGAACCGGGCCGGGGAGGCAGGATGCCGACCGGACGCCGGCACCAGGGACGGTTCGTGCGAAAATCCCAACACGCGCCCGTAGCTCAGCTGGATAGAGTACCGCCCTCCGAAGGCGGTGGTCGGAGGTTCGAATCCTCTCGGGCGCGCCACTTCATCGAACCCACCCGACCCGCCTTCCCTGGCGCGTCTCCCGTTCGGCTTCATCCGAGCCAGCCACCATCGAATCCCGCGAGTTGCAATCCCGCGCGGATCGGTTCGCATTCGCGCATCAGTTTCCAGATCATGCCGGTGCGATGGTTTTCGATCATCAGCACGATCGGGCCCTGATTGAGCGCGAAGTGCCAGGGCGAGACCCAGGCGACGTTTTCGTTGCCGCGCAATTCATAACGATGCGCGCCGCTGGTGTGCACGTCCGGCCAGGACAGGTTGAACGAGGCATGGAACCCGTAGCCCGCGGGGCTGTGCCCGATCATCTCCTCGAGGTGCCGGATTTCGTCCAGCACGATGCTGGGTGCGAACGGCAGCGAAGCGATCGAGGCCCACGGCGAAATGGTGCCGTCGTCCGGGCCGAATGGCGCGCCGCGCGCGCTGTAGTCGTAGAACTGGCGTTTGCGTCCGCGGTAGGTTTCGCGCCGGTCGCCGGGGCCGTCGCTGGCGGTGAAGCCCCAGCAATTCTTTTCGTAGCCGAGGAACTTGCGCGGATTGCGCATGGCGTATTCGCGGTGGATGTGCGTGGCGATGCGGCTGTTCTCGAAGTAGTCGCTGCGCCTGCGCCGCATGAAGCGGTCGCGGATGCCGCGCAGGTCCAGCCAGACGTGCGAGAACTGGTGGATGAACAACGGCCCTGCGTAGAGTACGTTGTGGCCGTACAACCGGCGCCATTTGAAGGTGGCGGTCCAGGCGGTGTAGGCCTCCGGCGTCACCGCGTGGCGCGGCGCCGCCATCGCCAGCACGTACAGCAGCATCGCCTCGTTGTAGCCCAGCCAGCGGTCGGCGAGGAAACCCGTTTCCGGCTTCCATCCCATCGTCAGTGCATCCTGTCCGTCCTGCGCCCAGCGCCAGTCGATGCGCGCATAGATCGAATGCACGCGTTTGCGCAGCTCGCGTTCGCCGGCACTGCTGCCATCGAAATACTGCGCGGCGACCAGCAGGCCGGCCAGCAGCAGTGCGGTATCGATGGTGGAGAGCTCGCATTGCCAGGCGCGCGCATGCGTGCCGGGCTTGAGGAAGTGATAGAAGAATCCCCTGTGGCCGACGCCGTCGGGCGCACCGGTTTGATCGGCTTCGTCGAAGAAGCGCGCGGCCGCCAGCGAGTGTGACAACGCCTGCCGGCGCGTCATCCAGCCGCGTTCCACGCCGACCGGATAGCACGCGAGCGCGAAACCGACCGCGGCAATGCTGACCGGCTGCCCGGGTTGCGTGGAATCCAGCACGAGCCCGGTCTTCGCATCGACGTGGCGCTGGAAATAGCGGAAGGCCTTGCACTGCAGGTCATCGAGCAGGGCGTCGTCGTCGTGCGGGGTGCGCGCCCTGCGCTTCGCGGCCGAAACGGAAGCCGTACGCGTACCTTTCGTTGCCGCCGGTTTCCGCTTCGTCGTCATCTTTGCGCCTTTCCCGTGTTTGCCCGGCATCGCGGCCTTCCTTCAATCCCGGCCGATGTCCACTTCCACGAGGTGTTCCCTGCCGTCGTCGCGCAGTTCGATGGCGTCGCCGGCCGCCGCCGCGCCATCGAGCGTGATGCCTGCCACCGCGTCGCCGGCGCCGACGCGCCGGAACGCGATGCGGTAGGTCGCATCGCCGCAACGGTAGTCGATCGACCAATGCTGCCAGTCGCCGGGCACGCAGGGCTTGAACGCCAATCGCGCGCCCCGCCGCTGCAGGCCGAGCAGCGACTCCACGACCAGCCGGTACATCCACCCGGCGGAACCGGTGTACCAGGTCCAGCCACCGCGCCCGGCATGGCCTTTGGCCGTATAGACGTCCGCCGCGAGCACGTACGGCTCCACCCGGTAGTGCGCGGCCAGCACCTGGGTGGGCGCGTGGTTCAGCGGGTTCAACAGGCGCGCGACGCGCCAGGCTTCCTCGTTCCAGCCCAGTTTCGCCAGCGCCATCGCCACCCACACCGCGGCGTGCGTGTACTGGCCGCCGTTTTCGCGCACGCCCGGCACGTAGCCCTTGATGTAGCCGGGGTCGAGCGCCGACTGGTCGAACGGCGGATGGAACAGTTGCACCAGTTGCAGGTCGTCGCGCACCAGGTGCCGCAACACCGCGTTCATCGCGGAGGCCGCGCGTGCGCGATCGGTGGCGTCGGCCAGCACCGCCCAGCTTTGCGGAATGGAGTCGATCCGGCATTCGGTGTTTTGCACGGAGCCGACCGGCGTGCCGTCGTCCGCATACGCGCGGCGATACCAGTGTCCGTCCCAGGCATGTTCCTCGATCGCCGCCGACAGCGTGCGTGCCACGCCTTTCCACGGGTCGGAATTCACCGAGTCGCCGCGCGCTTCGGCAATCGGCGCGAAACGCGCCAGCACGTCGATCAGGAAGAAGGCCAGCCACACGCTTTCGCCGCGACCCTGCGCGCCGAGGCGGTTCATGCCGTCGTTCCAGTCACCCGCGCCGATCAGGGGCAGGCCGTGCGCGCCGAATCGCAGGCCGCGCCGGATCGCGCGCACGCAGTGCTCGTACAGCGAGCCCGATTCCACCGAAACCTGCGGCAGGTCGTACACGGATTCCTCGTCGGGACCGGGTTCGCGGCCTTCCAGGAAGGGCGCCACCTCGTCCAGCACCCCGGCATCGCCGGTGACCGCGACATACTCCGACACCGCCCACGGCAGCCACAGGTAGTCGTCGCTGATGTGCGTGCGCACGCCCTTGCCGGTGGGCGGATGCCACCAATGCTGCACGTCGCCCTCGCGGAATTGCCGGGCCGCGCAACGCAGCAATTGCGCGCGCGCAAGGTCCGGGCGCGCATGCAGCAACGCCATGCAATCCTGCAACTGGTCGCGGAATCCCCACGCGCCGCCGGACTGGTAGTAACCGCTGCGCGCCTGCACCCGCGACGACAGCACCTGGTACGGAAGCCAGCCGTTGATCAATCGGTCGAGCGACGCGTCGGGCGTGTGCACGACCAGTTGCCGCAGCGACGCATCCCAATGTTCGCGCACGCGCTGCAACTCGGCGCGCGCGGCCGGCGCGCTGCCCAGCTCGCGCAGGATCGCGCGCACGCCTTCGACGTTTTCCGCGGCGCCCAGCGCGAACACCAGTTCCACTTCCTGCCCGGGTGGCAATTCGAACTCGCTGCGGATCGCCGAACACGGCTCCGCGCGCGTCGTATCCGCCGGCAGGTCCGGCGCAAGCATGCCTTGCGGCGCGGCAAGCGGGCGATTGCGGCCGACGAAACTGCGCGAGTCGGAGGAACGCCACTGCGGCTGCAGGTCCAGCGCGTGGAATGCCACCCGCGAACCGAACACGTCGTTGTAGAAATTGCCGGCCAGATCCGCGCCGGACACCAGGTCCACGCGCGTGCGCACGTGCGGCGCGGTTTGTGCGCGTTGCTCACCCAGCACCCATTCCACGTAGCCCGTGACGGAGATGCGGCGGAGACGCGTGCCGGTATTGCGGAGCTTGAGCAGCGAGAGCTTGACCGGTTGCGAGCGCGCAACGAACACCTCCAGCTCGGTGAACAGGTCCGTGTGCGCGTGTTCGAACCGGCTGTGGCCGAAACCGTGGCGCACGCGGTGCCCGTCGCCGTCGGGCGTCGGCAGCGCCGTGGGCGACCAGAATTCCCCGCTGTCTTCGTCGCGCAGCCAGATCGCTTCCCCGCTGGCGTCGGTGAGCGGATCGTTGCGCCAGGGCGTCAGGCGGAATTCGTGCGCATTCTCCGCGAAGGTGTATGCGCCGCCGGACTCGCTGACCACGCTGCCGAAGTTCTCGTTGGACAACACGTTGCACCACGGCGCAGGCGTGCATGCGCCGGGCGGCAGGCAGATCACGTAGTCGCGGGTGTCCGGGTCGTGTCCACCGTAGCCGTTGAAGCCCTGCAGGTTTTGCGGGGGCGGCAACGCCACGCCCTTGCGCGACGGTTTGCGCGGGGTTGCAGCGACGGGCGCGGTGATTTCCTGCGCGGCAGCGCGTTCCACCTGGTCGCGCAGGCGGCCCTCGTTGCCGTTGAAGATCCAGCGCGCCGCCGCCTCCATCAATGCGCGATCTTCCCCGGAGAGGTGTTCGACCCGCCACACGTATACCCGCCCCGGCCCTTCGTCGTCACGCGCCTCGGCGCCCGAGGCGGCGAGATAAAGAAGGTGGTCCTGCAATTCCTGCCGGTAGCCGGAATGTTCTTCGTTCCAGACCAGCAGGTCGGTATGCAATCCGCGCGTGGCCCACCAGCCGTGCGCCTTGATCAGCTGCCGCGCAAGGTCGATCTGCGATGCATTGGCGATGCGCACCAGGACCATCGGCAGGTCGCCGGAGAGGCCGTGTTTCCAAAGCGCCGACTGTCCCGGCAATCCGGGCGCGACCTTGCCGCCGCCGCCGGCATACAACAGCCGCGCCGCGATGCGTTCGTACAGCTGCGCGTCGCGCGCGGTCACGTTCAACTGCTGCATCACGACCTGTTCGTGCGTCCACGCCAGTTCGAACACGCGCTCGTGCAGGTGCGGTTCGCGGTACTTGTGCGCAAGCGCCAGCGCCTGTTCCCGCGTCGGCGCGATGCCGGTGACCAGATCGATGCTCACCGTGCGGCCGGGGGGAATCACCACGCGCCGCCGGATCGCCATGCAGGGATCGAGCACCGCGCCGGCGCTGTCGCCCAGCGGCTCGCCGCCGTCCAGCGCCACGGGGTTCCTCGCCGAGCGCAAGCGGCCGAGGAATTTTTCCCGATCGGTTTCGAATGCGGTGGCGCCTGCCGTGGTGCCACGCACCTGCATCTGGTGCACCAGCCAGGGCAGCGTTTCGCCGGCCCCGCGCGGCCGTCGCGAGGCGAGCAGCGCGTCCAGCTCCGGCGCCAATTCGGTTTCGACGAACAACTTGGAAAACGCGGGATGCGCGGCATCGGCGTTGCCCGGCGCGAGCACCAGCTCGGCATAGCTGGTCACGTCCAGCGTGCGTGTGCGGATGGAGCGGTTGACCAAGCGGACCCTCCGCAGTTCGATGTCGTCCTCGGCGGACACCGCGATCATGGTTTCGCTTTCGATGCCCTGCTCGATGCAATGGAATTCCGCGCGCGCCTGCGAAAACGTGGCCGCGTGCCCGGCCGGCGCGGTGCAGGGCTGCCACGTGGTGGACCAGAACTTTCCCGTTTCGACATCGCGCAGATAGCAGAACGTGCCGTTGTCATCGCCGGCCACGCCACCCGACCAGCGCGTGATCGCGATGTCGCGCCAGGCGCTGTATCCCGCGCCGGACTGGTTGAGCAGGACGTGATAGCGCCCGTTGGAAAGCAGGTGCACGCGCGGCACCACGGTATCCATCTGCGTGATCACCGCCGTGGCCGTACTGGCGCTGGCGCGCGCCGGCTGCGGCCGCTCGGCTTCCCGCAGCGTGGCCCGCACCGGCGTCGCCGTCGGCATCTTCTCGCGCAGCAACAGGTCGTAGGCCTGGAAGATCGGTTCGCGCAGGAAGCGCTTCTGCATCGGCTGGTCGAGCAGCAGCGAGCACAGCGCGAGGAAACTCATGCCGTGGTGGTGCGCCATGAACGACTTCACCATCGAGAACGCCTGCCCGGGCGCGACGCGTCCCTCGGTGTAATCCAGCGCTTCGTAGAATCCGTAGCGCGTCAGCGCTCCGAGCGCCTGCAACGCCTGCAGGTTGCGCACGCCGGTCGCCGGGTCGAGCATCAACGCCATCGTGCAGGCATATGGCGCGACCACCAGATCGTCGCCCAGCCCATGCTTGAGGCCCAGGCCCGGCACGCCGAAGGCGCGGTACTGGTAATTCAGGTGCGCGTCGGTGACGTTGTAGGCGGATTCGGAAACGCCCCACGGCACCTGCGAGCGCACGCCCCACGCGATCTGCGCCATCACCGCCGCGCGGCAACTTTCATCCAGCAGGCTGTCGTCGAACGACGGCATCAGCAATTGCGGCATCAGGTATTCGAACATCGAGCCGCTCCACGACGCCAGCGTGGTGTGCCCGGCCACGCGCGTGAGCGTGCGCCCCAGCGCGAACCAGTGCGACTGCGGCACCTGGTTCTGCGCGATCGCGACGTAACTGGCAAGGCGCGCCTCGGAAGCGAGCAGGTCGTAGCGGCCCTCGTCGCGACGGTTGTGCTCGGCGTCGTATCCGATCGCGAACTGCTGCAACGAGCGGTCCCACAGGAAACCCATCTCGGCTTCCGCGAAGGCGCGGCAGCGCGCGGCCAGTTCGCAACTCTGCAGCTGGCGCGCGGTCAGCGCCGCGGCCGTGTCTTCCAGCGCCGCGGCGAGGTCGTGCCCGGCATTGTCCTGCGCGAATTCGCTGTCGGGCGCACGCAGCCTTTCGACCGCTTCGCGCACGATCACCAGCGCGCGCGCGCGCGGCGGGTTGCTCTCCAGTTCCCGCAGCAGGACCCGCACCCGCTGGTCGTCGCAGCCGGAATCGCCGAGCGCCAGCCACGGCGCCGCTTCGTCCAGGTCCTCCGTCGCCGCCGTGCACTGCATGCGCAGGCAGCCGATCCATTCGCGCAGTTCGTCGAAACCATCGAGCGGCGCGGCGAGCCGTTCGAGCCGCGCGGCTTCCACCTCGATGCGCGCCAGCAGCCCGCGCAACACCGGCAGGATGTCGCCGCTGACCTGCGCGTGCTCGATCAGGGTATCCAGCTCCGCCAGCGTGGCGTTCAATCCCAGCAATGCGTGCGGATGCCCGGCCACGCCGGCACGCACGCAGTCGCCGATGACGTGCGCGGTGTGCGCCAGGCCGCGCGCCAGAGCGCGCGGGATCAGCGGGCGCTCGTCCATGTGCTCCAATCCGCACGCCAGCACCAGCAGGCAACCCATCAGGTTGCCGCTGTCGACGGTGGAGATGTAATAGGGCGGCAGTGGTTTCAGCGTCTGCGTGTCGTACCAGTTGTAGAAGTGGCCGCGATACCGTTCGAGCCGCGCCATGCTGTCCAGCGTCGCGCGCGTGCGTTCCAGCAGGCCGGCCACGCCGATGTACCCGAAATCGCGCGCGGCGAGGTTGGCCATCAGCGCCATGCCGATGTTGGTGGGCGAGGTGCGGTGCGCCACCTGCGCGACGGGAAATTCCTGGTAGTTGTCCGGAGGCAGCCAGTTTTCTTCCGCGTTGACGAAGATTTCGAACCAGTGCCAGGTACGGCGCGCGACGCTGCCGAGGAAACGCAGTTCGCGCGCGTCCATGGTCTGGCCGTGGTGACGCGGTTCGCGGCTCAGCATCGCGGCCAGCCACGGCGAGGCGAACCACAGGACGAGCAGCGGCGCGGCGGCAACCAGGGCGTGCGGTGCGCGCAGCCACAGCGCGAGCGCGCTCGCCGCCGCCACCACCGGGCCCACCCACATCAGGGCGAGGAATTCCGAGTAACCGGAAGCTGCGGCGCGATCGGCCTGCTCCATGGGCGTCCACTCGAGCAGGCGGCGGCGGCTGAACAGCAATCGCCACGCGCTGCGCAACACGGCATCCAGGTTCAGGAAAGCCTCGAACGGAATCACCGCGATCGCGAACCCGGTGCGCAGCAACTGGTCGGCCGCACCTCGCAGGCTTTCGCGCCAATGCCTCGGTTGCGCGCGCTGCCAAGCGTTGCGCGCCATCTGCGCCAGCGCGATGAACAACTGCGGCGCCAGCAAGAATGCCACGACCACGCCGGTCCAGTACACGGGGAACAGGTCCAGCCACCACGCGCGCAGCAGCAGCACCAGCATCGCCAGCGGCACCAGCCCGCGCCGCAGGTTGTCGAGGATCTTCCAGCGATGGTGCGCCTTCAGCGTGTTGCGCAGCTCGCGCCGACGCGGCCCGGGCACGATCGGCAGCAGCCACTGCACGATCTGCCAGTCGCCGCGCGTCCAGCGATGCCGGCGGCGGGCTTCCACCGAATAGCGGTTGGGCTGGTGTTCGATCAGTTCGACGTCGCTGACCAGGCCGGTGCGCGCGTAGGAGCCTTCCAGCAGGTCGTGCGAGAGGATCAGGTCGTTGGGAAAACGCGTGCCGACCGAACGCGTGAAGGCATCCACGTCGTAGATGCCCTTGCCGACGAAGGAAGCTTCGCCGAACAGGTCCTGGTACACGTCCGAGACCGCGCGCGTGTAGGGATCCAGCCCGGTGTCGTCGGAAAACAGCCGTGCAAACCGGCTCGCGTGTTCCGGCCGCGCCACCGACACGCGCGGCTGCAGGATGCCGTAGCCGGCGACGACGCGTCGCGAATCCTTGTTGAACCACGGCCGGTTGAGCGGATGCGCCATGGTTTCGATCAAACGACGCGCGGTCTGCGGCGGCAACAGCGTGTCCGCGTCCAGCGTGATCACGTAGCGCACGCGCTGCAGGGCCTGCAGGTCGCCGATGATCGCACTGAAGCGGTCCGGCGGCGCGCCGCGCAAGACGCGGTTCAATTCGCCCAGCTTGCCGCGCTTGCGCTCGAAACCCATCCACGTCCGCTCGTGTTCGTTCCATTCGCGCGGACGATGGAAAAGATGGAAGCGCGAAGTTCCTTCCAGCGGATATTTCGCGTTCAACTTTTCGATGCCCTCGACCGCCGCCGCCAGCAGGGCTTCGTCGCCGGGCATTTCCTGCTGCGGCGCATCGGGGAAATCGGTCAGCAAGGCGAAATGCAGGTTGGGGTCGCGGTTGCCGAGGTAGCGGATTTCCAGTGCGTCGAGCTGTTCCGACAGGCCCTTCTGGCTGCCCAGCAACCACGGCACCACCACCAGCGCGCGGCAATCGTCCGGGATGCCGCCGCTCAGCGACATCCGCGGCAGCAGTCGCGGCGGCACCAACACGCTGACCAGCCAGTTGAGGATCGCCATCGCGGGATGGCTCGCGGCCACGAACAGCGCGGCCAGCAGCGTGGCATCCAGCGGCAGCGAAGTGCCGTGCATGGCTCGCGGCGCGACCAGATAGGTGATGCCGGCGGTGATCAGCGCCAGCGAACCGAGATAGAACGTCGCGGGCCACGCGCGCAGCACGCCGGCGACGCGCGAACTGGACGGCGGGGCCGCGGCGAGCGCGCGTTCGAACGCCGCGCGTCCTTCGCCAACCAGGTAATAGCCCACGTGCCGCACGCGCGGATCGCCGCCCGGACTTTCCGCTTGCCGCGCCGCATCGATCGCCCGCTGCGCCGTTTCCGTCTCGCCCAGGTGCGCCCGCTGCGCCAGCGATTCCACCACGTGCCGGTAGATGCCGCGGGTGGGGAAATCCATCTGCGCGTAGCACTGCGCCGGATCCTGCGTGAGGATGCGATCCACCGCACTGACCTGCTCGATGATGTCCGACCAGTTGTGGCGGGACGCCAGCCGCAGCGAGTTGATGCAATTGGCGATCGAAACCTGGTCGGCGGCCTGCGCGCGGCTTTCCTCGTCGATCACGCGCGCCACGTTGAGCCCGCGCAGTTCCAGTTGCTGCTCGGCCCACGTCAACGCCAGCCGCAGCGATGGATGCTTGCCTTCCAGCAGGCGATAGAACTCGGCCGCCCATGCGGGCATGACCGAAGGCGCCAGGCGCGCCATGTCGGCCACGTGCACCAGCATGTTGTCCGGGGCTTCGCCGGCCATCCGGATCAGGATGCCCGCCCAATGTTCGGCGCTCGCGTACTCTTCCAGCCGTCTGGCAATGGTCCGCGCACCGGCGGCCATCCGCTCGACCAGCGCAAGCCGCAACAGGGTCGGCAGGGTCCACAGCTCGACCAGGTCGAGCACGATCCCCTGCTGGTAGGCCACCAGGAAACGCTCGACCTGTTCCGGCTCGATCCGGCCGTCGACGTGGGCTACGCATTCGCGCGCGAGGTCGAGCGCGCGCGGCACGCCGACGTCGCGCGCGTCGCGGACGCGCGGCAGCCGCCGCATCGTGCGGGTCGCCAGTTCGGGCGCCAGTTCGCGCAACTGCGCGCGCACCAGATGGAAATTGTCGAGCAGCCATTCGGCCGCAGGTTCGATGCGACGCTGCTCGCTCACCGCGGCGCGGGCCAGCGCATAGGTGTCGCGCAGGTTGCGCTCGTGTTGCGACAGGGCTTTTGCGGAAAGGCCGTCCACGCGCGCGGGGCGCCGACGCGCTGCCTCGGCGCGTTCGCGGTGGCGCGAAGCCAGTTCCCGCGCGCAGGCTTCCAGATCGGGCGCACGCATCGGCGGCGGACAGGGAGCCGGCAGCGGCGGCGCGCGGCGGAGGCGCGCGCTCCATTTGTTCCAAGCAAGGGCGCTCGGTTTATGTGCCACGTATCGCCGTCCTCAATGCCGCGGGGTTGGGCTCACGGACAGCGCAGCAACTGCGGCTGGTCCGCGGCGACCCGCCGCGCGGTGCCTTGGGACGCGGCGAATCCCGCGGAGTCTAAGCGCATGCGCGTTTACCGGATGTTGACGATGCCCGGCGGCGGGGCGATCCGCACCGGCGACCGCTAGAATCGGCGGATCGCCGCCCCCGCCACGGATCGCCATGTCGAACTCGAGCTGGTTCACCGAAGCCCATGAAGCCTCCGGATCCTCGATCGGATTCCGCACCCGGCGCCTGCTGCATGAGGAAAAAACGCGTTTCCAGAACATCGAGATCCACGAAACCAGTGATTGGGGCAACCTGATGGTAATCGACGGCTGCATCATGTTGACGAGCCGCGACAATTTCCTTTACCACGAAATGATGGCGCATCCGGCGCTGTTCACGCATGCCCGGCCCGCGAACGTGGCGATCATCGGCGGCGGCGACTGCGGGACCCTGCGCGAAGTGTTGCGGCATCCCGAGGTCGGACAGGCGGTTCAGGTCGAGATCGACGAACGGGTGACCCGGCTGGCGGAACGGTATTTTCCCGAGCTGTGCGAGGCCAACGCCGATCCGCGCGCACGACTGCTGTTCGAAGACGGCATCCGCTACATGGCCGACTGCGCGCCGGATTCGCTGGACGTGGTGATCGTGGATTCCACCGACCCGGTGGGGCCGGCCGAGGGCCTGTTCAATGCGGCATTCTACGCGAGCTGTTTCCGCGCGCTGGGGCAAGGCGGCATCCTGGTGCAGCAGTCCGAATCGCCGATCGCGCACCTGGACCTGATCAGGTCGATGCGCGCGGCCATGCGCAAGGCAGGTTTCGGCGCCCTGCACACGCTCACCTTCCCGCAACCGTGCTATCCGACCGGCTGGTGGAGCTGCACCATGGCGCGCAAGGGCGCCGGATTGTCGGATTTCCGCGAGGACGCAGCGCAAGCCAGGCCTTTCGCCACGCGCTATTACAACGCCGGCATCCATCGTGGCGCGCTGTCGCCGCCGGAATTCATGCGCAGCCTCGACGATTAATCCCGGTTCATCCGCGTGCGCTTAGCTTCGCTCCACTCCAGCCACGGAATCCCCCCATGCGCAGGCCAATCCTGACGATCGCGCTCGTCGCCTGCCTGTGCGCCTTCGGCGCGCAGGCGGCGCAATCCAGGCACAAGACCAAGTCCAAACCAACGGAACAATCCGCCACCCAGCCTGCGCCTTCCGCGGCGGACAAGGCGCGCATCGATGCGCTGTTGCAGTATCAACGCGATCTGGTCACGGTGAACGCGTTGCGCAGCGACGCGGTGCATCTGCTGGGCGCGGCGCTGCTGGCGCGTCCGCTGCCGGACCAGCAACCCGAACTGTCGTTTTCGCGCCTGGCGCAACGCGCCGCCGCGGCGCCCGCCGCGGGGCCGGGGATAACGTGGGCGAGGCTGGCCGATTGCGACGCCAAGGCCGACGCCTGCCCCAACGCGTCCATGCTGAAGCAGTTGCAGGCGCAGGCTCCCGACAATGCGGCAGTGTGGATGCTGCTGATGGACGGCGCCGCGCTGAAGAACGATGCGGCCGGCGAACGCGATGCGCTCGCCAAGGCCGCGTCGGCCAAGGGCTACGACGATTATTACGGCATCGGCCTGCAGGGCATCGCCAGCGTGGTGGGGACGCTGCCACCGCTGCCAGCGACGATGAAGGTCGTCCGGCCCGGCGACCCCGCGAGCGCGCTCGGCGTGGAGTTGCTGATCGCGTTCGGCGTGGCCAACCAGCATCCGCGGCCGTCGCTGAAGCCGTTGCTGGATCTTTGCGGCGCCGACGGCGCCGCCAAGGACGACGCGCTCAAGGCCGACTGCCTGAAGGTGGCGCACACCATGGAATGGGGCAGCAGCCCGATCGGGCGCGCCGTGGGCCTGCACATCCAGGGTGAACTGGATCCTTCCGCCAAGGCATCCACCGACAACGATGCCCGCAATCTCGCGTGGCAGATGCAGAATTACGGAGTGCTGGGACTCAAGTCCATGAGCGACGATGCCCGGGCCGGCCCGCTGTTGCAGGCCGCGCGCAGCGGCGGTACCGAATTGACTCTGGTACTGTCCACCCTGCGCACCAACGGCATCGCCACCGAGGCGCCAGCGGACTGGCAAGCCGAGTCGCCCCAACCCGCGCCCGCGGTCAGCAGCGGAAAATGAGAGGGTCATGTCGCAGGTTTTCGTCCGTGATCTGAGATGCTGTCCGCCAGCCGCGCTTCGCCCTTGCGCGGCGCGCGGATTGCGCGACCCCGACCCCCGCAAGGCGCTCCGCTGCCGAACATGCGCGACCTGATCCTGCTGCGCCACGCCGAAGCCCTGCCATTGTCGGCCGGCGGCAACGATCGCGACCGGCCGCTGAGCCTGCGCGGCGAAGCCGAAGCACGGGATGCCGGCGCATGGCTGCGCGCGCAGAACGCGGTCCTGGATGCCGCCTTGTGTTCGCCGGCGCGGCGCGCGCGCATGACCGTGGAACGCGCGCTCGATGCCGAGGGCGCCGACCTGTTGCCGCGTTTCGTCGCCGGCATCTACGAAGCCACGCCGGGCGACCTGCTGGCGCTGCTCGAACAACACGCGGCCGACGCGCAGGGCGTGTTGCTGGTCGGCCACAATCCCGGGCTGGAACAATTGCTGGCGTTGTTGACCGAAGGCGTTTCCGACCCGGTGCGGGGCATGCCGCCCGCCAGCGTGGCGTGGTTGCGGCTGGACGAAACCCGCCCGCTCGATCCGGGCAGCGCAGGCTTGCGGGCCTTCTGGTCGCCATGAAACGCGCGGCCGTCGCACTGCTGCTGCTGTTCGGCGGCGGCGCGGCGGCCGCGTTGGTATGGCCGATCGACCCGGCGCATTCGCAGGCGCAGTTCAGCGTCCGCACCCTGTGGTTCACCCACGAGCGCGGCGTGTTCTCCGGCGTGCGCGGCGAACTGCGCGCCATCGACGCCGAACACGACGTGGTGGACGCCTGGATCGACGCCGGCAGCCTGCACATGGACGATCGGAATGCGTTGCGGGAAGCGCGCGGTCCGGGGTTCTTCGACTCCGGGGAGCATCCGCGCATCCATTTCGTGTCCGCGCCGTTCCCCGTCTCCGCCTTGCGCGACGGCGGCGTGCTGGAAGGCTCGCTCGAACTGCGCGGCCAGCGCCGCGACACGCGTTTCGAACTGCAACCCTCGCGCTGCCCGGCCCGGCCGCTGGATTGTCCGGTGCAGGTCAACGGCTCGATCTCGCGCAGCGCCTTCGGCATGCATGGCCGGCGCGCCTTGCTGTCGGATCGCGTATCGCTGGAATTGCACATCGTGGTGGGCGAACCGGGGTAGGATCGCACCACACTGAGGAGTGCGAGGGTCCAGGTGGGAAGCCGTTCGTGGTGGTTGTGCGCGCTGGCGGCCGTCGCGCTGGCCGGTTGCGCACCCCTGTCCGTCAAACGCATCCAGCGCGCAGACGCGGTGATCGCCGCCAGCGTCGACCGCCGGCAGGATTGCCATGCCGCGGACGCCTGCGCGCAGCCGTCGCCCTTTCTGGACCAGGCGCGTGCGGCGCTGGCGCAAGCGGACGAACAGCATCCGCACAACGCCGCCACCCTGCTGGAAGTGGGCGAGGACGCGCTGGTCGCCCGCATCAACCTGATCCGCGCGGCGCGCAAGTCCATCGACATCCAGACCTACATCTGGGCCGGGGACGACGCGGGGCTGCTGGTGCTGGACGAACTGGTCAACGCCGCCCGGCGCGGCGTGAAGGTGCGCATCCTCGCCGATCAACTCGGTTCGTTGAACGATCCCAAGTTGCTGTCCCGGCTGGCGCGCGCCAGCGTCAATCTGGAAATCCGGCTCTACAACCCGACCTTCGACAAGGCCAAGAACAATTTCGCCGAATACACCGCAAGCGTGCTGTGCTGCTTCAAGCGCTTCAACCAGCGCATGCACAACAAACTGTTCCTGGTCGACGACGAGGTCGGCATCACCGGCGGGCGCAACTACGAGGACCGCTACTACGACTGGGATCCGCAGCTGGATTTCCTCGACCGCGATGCGCTGATCGCCGGAACCGCCGCGCACCAGATGGCGGCGAGTTTCGATCTGTTCTGGGACCATCCGCGCGCGGTGCCGCTCACCCACCTGAAGGACGCCAACGCGCGCATCCTCGACCATCCGCGCGATGCGCGTCCCTGGGTCGCGCCGGTGTACGGCGATCCCGCGCGCGTGGCGCGCGTGCAGGCGCAAGCGGAAGACCCGGCATTCCTGCGCGAGCATTTCACCGATGCCAGCCTGCAGGTCGGGCGCGTGGACTACTTCTATGACCTGCCCTCCAAGACCCGGGCGGTGCACGGGCGCGACGCCAGGGAACTGACGCGCGACCTGATGCTGCTGCTGCGCGGCGCGCAACACGAAGTGGTGCTGCAGACGCCTTACCTCGTGCTGACCAAACGCGCCGGCGAAATCTTCGAATCGCTGCAGAAGAAGAACCCGCCGGTGCACGTGCTGGTGTCCACCAATTCGCTGGCATCCACCGATGCGATGGGCGTCTACGCGCTTTCCTACAAGCACCGCAAGAAATTCCTGGTGGATTACGGCTTCGACCTGCACGAGCTGAAACCGCATCCGCTGGATGCGCCCTTGATGATCGCGAACTATCTGGCGCTGACCGGCGAGAATGCGGCGGCGTCGATGGGCGGGCGCCATGGTGTGGTGCCGATCAAGCCCGAGGATTTCGGTCCGCGCGTCAGCCTGCACGCCAAGTCGCTGGTGGTGGACGGCGAGGTGGCGATGGTGGGATCGCACAATTTCGATCCGCGCTCGGCCAACTACAACACCGAAGCCGGCGTGATCGTGTACGACCCGAAGTTCGCCGCGGAGGTGCGCGCATCGATCGTCGCGGCCACCCAGCCGCAGAACGCGTGGCTGATCGCGCCGCGCGACCCGATCCCGGTGATCGGCGATGTCAGCAACGTCATCGGCTCGGTGTCCCGGCAACTGCCGATTTTCGACCTTTGGCCTTTCGACTACGCGACCAGCTACGAGCTGAAACCCGGCTGCGATCCTCTGCCGCCGACCGATCCGAACTTCCTGAAATGCTACCGGTCGGTCGGGGATTTCCCCGAAGTGAATCTTTCGCTCACGGCGATCATCACCCGCTTCATCACCGCTTTCGGCGCCGGGGTGCAGGGCATCATGTAGGCAGGGGAAAGCCTCTGCCAAACCGCGCGATTGACGCTGCCCGACGCGCTGGTTACGCTGGCGCGCTGGAACCCGACCCTGCCGAGGAAACGGACATGGCGCTCGACATCCAACTCAACCTGAGTGACGACGACCTAAGCCACTTCACGCAAGCCATGCGCGACGCGCAAGGCAAGGCGCAGGACCGCGACGACGCACAGATCATCGCCGAGGCGCGCAAGCTGCTGGAGGAAATCCAGGGCAGGCAGGTGCCGTCCTTCATCCGCGAACGGCTGGACACGGTCGAATCCATGATCGCGATGGCCAGCGACATCGGTTTCGGCCTGCCGCAGGAAGATCGCCAGCGGGTGCTGACGGTGCTGGCCTACCTGGCCGATCCGGTCGACTTCATCCCGGACACGGTGCCGGCGCTGGGTTTCCTCGACGACGCGATCATGATCGAGCTGTGCCGCGAGGAACTGCGCTTCGAGATCGAGTCGTACGAGGATTTCTGTTCCTGGCGCGAGCTGGAGGCCAGCCGCCACGGCGTGGATCCCGCGACGCTGCCCCTGCAACGCATGGACTGGGCCGAGGCCAAGCGCCAGCAGGAGCTCGAGCGCATGCGCAGCCGCCGCCGCGAGTCGTACATTTCCGGCGAATGGCGGCCGACACTGTTTTCGGTGCGGTAGATCGGTGCGGTAGAAACGGCAAGCGAGTGACGGCAGGAGGCAGGCGAAAGGGCAACGGCGTTGCTGCCTTTCCGCCTCACCCATTCGCTCCGCTTCACCGCTCCAGGATCTCCACCACACCCATCCCACCCGCGGTACAGATCGAAATCAGGCCACGGCCGGAAC